>JBBSGA010000069.1:0-21689 GCA_038254585.1 Chloroflexales bacterium
GTGGGGGGGGGGGGGGGGGGTGGGAGCCCGCCGCGGGGCGGGGGCGCGGCGGCGGGGGGGGGGGCCGCCCCCCCCCCCCCCCGACTCCGTGCTAGTCTAGTCCCGCGGCGTCCCGAAGGAGCTCCGTCTTGTCCGTGCGCTCCCAGGGGGCGCCGATGTCTTCGCGGCCGAAGTGCCCGTACGAGGCCGTATCACGATAGATCGGACGGCGAAGATCGAGGTCACGAATGATCGCACCGGGACGCAGATCGAAATACTCGTCGATGAGCCGCTTGATTACCTCGTCCGGCACCTTAGCTGTGCCGAAGGTCTCGAAGGAGACGGAGAGTGGCTTCGCAACGCCGATCGCATACGAAAGCTGTAGCTCGAAGCGATCGGCCAGGCCCGCGGCGACGATATTCTTCGCCACGTAGCGCGCCGCGTAGGCCGCGGAGCGATCGACCTTTGTCGGGTCCTTGCCCGAGAAGGCGCCGCCGCCGTGGCGCGCGATGCCACCGTACGAGTCGACGATGATCTTGCGGCCGGTCAGGCCGGCATCGCCCATCGGGCCGCCCACGACGAAACGCCCCGTCGGATTGACGTAGATCTTCGTCTTGTCGTCGAGCAACTCGCTCGGAATGACGGCCCGGATTACGTACTGCTCCACATCCGCGCGGATTTTCTCCTGAGAGATCTGAGGATCATGCTGCGTCGAGATCAAGACGGTGTCGACCCGCCGCGGCACACCGTACGCGTACTCGATCGTGACCTGTGATTTGCCGTCCGGCCGCAGATAGGGCAGCTGGCCCGTCTTCCGGACCTCGGCGAGACGCCGCGTGAGCCGGTGGGCGAGCGCAATCGACAGGGGCATCAGCTCGGGCGACTCGTTGCAGGCGAAGCCGAACATCATACCCTGGTCGCCTGCGCCGACTGCCTCGACCTCCTCTTCGGTCATCTGGCCGGCCTTCGCCTCGAGCGCTTTGTCGACGCCCATGGCGATGTCAGGCGACTGGCCGTGGAGCGCAACCATCACACCGCATGTGTTGGCGTCGAAGCCGTATTCGCTATGGGTGTAGCCGATATCGGTCAGAACGCGCCGCACAACATCCTGGACCTCTACGTATGCGGTGGACGTCACCTCGCCAAGAACGATGACCAGACCGGTAGTCGTCGCAGTCTCGCACGCTACGCGGGAGCGCGGATCCTGCTCGAGGAAGCGGTCAAGGATCGCATCCGAGATCTGGTCACAGATCTTGTCGGGGTGCCCCTCCGTAACCGATTCCGACGTCAGGAAGAGCTGTGGCGAATCGGTAAAGGTATTGTTCATGACTAGGTTCCTTCTTCCCACGACGAAAGGTACTTGGCCTGCTCGCCGGTCAGCGTATCGATTTTCACGCCCATGGCAGCCAGTTTCAGGGAGGCAATCTCGCGATCGACATCTTCCGGCAGCGCATAGACGCGCGGCTCGAGCTTGCCGCGATTCTTCAGCAGAAACTCGGATGCGAGCGCCTGGTTGGCGAAGCTCATATCCATGACCGCCGACGGGTGGCCCTCGGCCGATGCCAGGTTGATCAGGCGGCCCTCCCCCAGCAGATTGATGCGCCGGCCGTCCTTGAGGATATACTGATCGATGAAGGTCCGCGGCTGCCGCTTTTCGACCGCCAGCTTTTCCAGGTCGGGAATATTGATCTCGACGTTGAAGTGACCCGAGTTGGCGACGATCGCCCCGTCCTTCATCACCGCGAAATCTTCGCCGTCGAGAACGTGGATGTCGCCCGTCGCGGTAATAAAGATGTCGCCGATGCGCGCGGCCTCGGTCATCGGCATCACGCGGAAGCCATCCATCGCGGCCTCGAGTGCCTTGACCGGATCGACCTCGGTCACGATCACATTCGCGCCCAAGCCCTTGGAGCGCATGGCGATGCCCTTCGAGCACCAGCCGTAGCCGCCGACGACGAGCGTCTTGCCGGCGATCAGCACATTGGTCGCCCGAATCACGCCGTCCAGCGTCGACTGGCCGGTACCATAGCGGTTATCAAACAGATGCTTCGTCAGCGAGTCATTCACTGCCACGACCGGGAAGCTCAGCACGCCGTCCGCCGCCATCGCCTTGAGGCGAATCACGCCGGTGGTGGTTTCTTCAGTCGAGCCGACCAGGTTCTTCAGTAGATCCTTACGCTCCTTGAGCATACCCGAGACGAGATCGGCGCCGTCATCCATGGTGATCTGCGGGCCGTGGTCGAGTGCCGTCTTGAGATGCTGGTAATAGGTTGCGTTGTCCTCGCCTTTAATCGCATAGACCGGGATCTCGTCATAGGTGACGAGCGCCGCCGCGACGTCGTCCTGCGTCGAGAGCGGGTTCGACGCCACGAGCACGAGGTCGGCGCCGCCCGCGGTCAGCGTGCGGGCGAGGTTGGCCGTCTCCGAGGTCACATGAAGACAGGCGGACAGCTTGATGCCGTCGAGCGGGCGCTCCTTCTCGAAGCGATCGCGAATAAGCTTGAGGACCGGCATCTCCTGGGCGGCCCAGTCGATACGCTGGCGCCCGGTCTCGGCCAGGCCAAGATCCTTTACGTCGTAATTGTTGGCCATTATATGTATGCACTCCTTGTGTGCTTCCGGCACATGCCGGACCCACCTATGCCTCTACAGGTCCAACCTCGAGCAGCGCCTCGACCTCAGGCGCGGCGCCAAAATTCTTCCGGTAGCGCTCCACAAATTCCTGCAGGGTATAGCGATGCTGCTGAGTACCACCCTGCTCAACGGCGTAGACCGCGGTGAGACTCGCGATCCGCCCCACGGCATCCCATGGCAGACCCGCGAGCATGCCTTTGACGAAGCCGGCTCGGAAGGCATCTCCGGCACCCGTCGGGTCGACGACCTGGCGAGGGCATGCGGCCGGGATCGTAAACTCGTTGTCGTCAGCATAGATCGACGCACCTTGCTCGCCGCGCGTCACGACGGTCACCGGCACAAGCCTCCGAAGCTCGGGCTCGGATATGCCCAGCTTCTCGGCCATCATACCGAACTCGTAGTCATTGCCCGTGAGAACCTTCGCCCCAGAGAAGCCGGCACGCAGCTCGTCAGCACTCATGCGTGGCGCCTGCATCGACGGATCGTACAGGTAGGGTATTCCGAGCTCCGTGCACTCCTCGGCATAGCGCGCCATAGCGACCGGGTCGTTCGGAGCGATGACGACCAGATCGACCTTCTGAAGGCGACTCGCACTGAACGACAACGTCGACGCGTGGGTCATGGCGCCGGGATAGAAAGCCGTGATCTGGTTATCCTGAAGATCCGTGTTGATGAAGCACGAAGAGGTGAACTCGCCAGGGATCGGCTTGATCTCGCTCGTGTCGATGCCCTGCTCTTCGAGCCAGGCTCGATACTCGGCGAAGTCCTCGCCGACCGTGCCCATGACGATCGGATGCTCGCCAAGCAGCGCCAGGGTATAGGCGATATTCGGGGCCGTTCCACCGCGCTGGCGGCGCATCGATTCCACCAGGAAGCTCACGCTGAGAACGTGCATCTTGTCGGGCAGAATGTGATCTTTGAAATGGCCTGGAAAGACCATGATGTAGTCGTAGGCAATCGAGCCGGTTACTACGATACGCACGTGAACTCCTTCTCCAAATCGCCGGGCCCATCTAGTCCAGGCCGTACGAATGCCTTAGTAGCCCCGAGAGCTGGCCCGCCATCGCGAGCGCAGCCTCGGCCTCGCTCGGGTAGAGATGATCGAGGGTATCCTCGGGCATAATCAGCGACGCCGCCACCACGTCCCCGGTGGGCAGGCCGGCGTCGTCGAGAGCTCGCAGGACGGCCCCAAAGCGGGCCGCCAGACGGCCAACCCGCGCGTGAGCCAATCCTTCCACCGTGTGGGGCACGATACCCCATCCAATCGCCCCACGACGCTCGATGAAGCGCCGGAGTGCGGGCGCCCACACCTCCACAACGTTGGGAAGTGGCAGCGGCAGCCCGACCACCTCGACCGTCGGACTCTCGATCAGCGCCGGTACATCCGTCATCTCGCCGACCCACACGGCATGCACACCGGCGGTTCCAGCGAAGGTCTCCTCCAAGATTTGGCGAGCCGCCGGCCAGTCGACGGGCGAGAAAGGCGAGCCGACGACATCCAGATAGGGCTCGTACAACCAGTACAACCCTGTCCGCGCGCTCCGCCCGATCACGCCCTGCAGCCACTGTAGTCGGAGATACAGGTGCTTGACCAGTGCGTCGATCAGTAAGCCGTCGACCAGCGCCGGCGTACCATCCTCGTCAACCAGTCGCAGCGCTAAGCTGATCGGTCCCATCAGCATGGTACTGATCGCTTCGGCGCGCTTGATCTGTGCTTCGCGCAGGTTCCAATCATCGAGAGCCGCGAGGTCCAGCGCTCGGCTCTCCACGTCGTTGCGCAGGTAGGCCAGGTAGAGATCGTCGAGCGACGCGTGTGCACTCGAGAGATCGAGGTGTAGCTGGTCCATGGCGATGATCGCGCCGCCGAAGCCGTCCGCCGCCAGCGTCGCCGGATCCTCGCCATCGGACGCCAGAAGCGGCAGCGGGAGCATGACCGGCAAGTGGCGCACACAGGCGTCCCAGGCTGCATGCGACGTCGAATGCGGCAGTGCGCCGAATGCCGCCGGCAAACAGTTGGGGCGAAACGGCAGCGGCATGCGATCTCCCGGCGACCCAAATTGCCACAGCGCGCTTTACTGCCACACCGGCATACGTACGTCGCCCAGCCGCGGACCAGCCACGACGACGGCGAAGAAGCGCGGCAAGCTCGCGGCAAACGGCGGTCGCACGACACCTTGCTCGGTGATAATAGCGTTGATCAGGGTATGCGGCATCGCATCAAAGGCGGGATGAGCAGCTCTGACCCCCGTCGGCGCCATCGGCTCGCCGTGGAAGCTTGATCTGCTCGATCAAGCAAACCTTACCTGCTTCCCACCATATCGTCTCTAATTCCATCGCCCAAAAAGAAAGGCCACTCGAAACGAGAGGCCGTCTGGCTACTGTCTCTCATCTTTCGACGTGGCTCAAAGCCAGCCGCAGGATTTGGCACCTTCCGGAGCGGCGCCTCAGCCGGTTCTATGTGGCTGGGCTACGCTGCGGGGTTGCCGGGCTTCATCGGGCCAGTCCCTCCACCCTTCGCAATGAGTCTGCGCTATTCAATTTGGCAGCGATTATAGCATAGGAGTGCGGCCCGTGCAACCGCGGCACGACCCTGCGACCCTGTTCAGGCTGGAAGGGTGGCGGCGCAGCACAGTTCAGTCTTCAGCCCGCAAAGCGTCTGTACCCTGCTTAGGCAAGCACGGCCCAGGCCCCCAGAAGACCGCCCCGCCCAGCCGCTCCTGCTCCAGCCGTATCTGCTCCCAGAGCTCGTGGAAGAAATGGACGCCATCATCGCCGGCTGCATACTCCGCGGAGAGGTCTGTGCGGGCATCCGGGAAATGGGCATGCGCGTCGACGTCGCAGCCGCTGTGCGTGACGATCAGCCGGTCGCGTGCCCGCGTGAGCGCGACATACCAGATCGAGCGCTCCTCGTTGCGTGCCCTCCGCCGCAGATCGCGGCGCAGATCGGCCAGCGGATCGGGTGCGTCGCCTCTGGCGGCGGCCCGACCATCGCTGATCACCAGCTTCCACACCTCATCCCACAGGACATGCTCGACCTGGCCCGAGCGTTGCGACGGTAAGCTCGTGTCGACGACGCAGACGACCTTCCACTCGCGTCCTTTCGCACCATGGATCGTCGACACTTCGACCGCATCCAGGGCAGGGGCATGTGGGATAGGCTCGTCCGGCTGCTCCGCCACCGCGCGCCCCAGGCGCTCCGCATACGCGCCGATGCTCAGCTCCGGACGCATGGCGCCCCATTGGTCCGCCAACTCGATCAGCTTATCGAGGTCGCGCAGAGCCTGTTCGTCTCCAGCGTCGTGCGCCCAGCCCCGTAATCCCGCGGCAGAGAAGAGCCAGGTCAGAAAGCTGCCGGGGGAGAAAAGAAGCATTCGGGCGCGCGCGATCCGGTAGAGCGTCCGAAAGGCCCCGAGCCGATCGAGCACCGCGGCGCGCATCGGCAGATCGTCCGGCACGCCGACGGAGCCCACGAGCCAGCCCGCGGCCGATCGCCCGGCCTGCACGCTCTGATCGACAGACGGCCAGCAAAGCAGCCGAGGATCGAGTCCCACGAGTGGGCTTTCCAGAAGATGCGTAGCGGCGAAGTTATCGTCCGGATCGACGAGAAACTGGAGCAGCGACGCGACCAGACGCACCACCGGCCGGTGGAAGAAGCCGGAGCCGCCGCCCACTACATATGGCACACCGGCCTCGCGAAGAGCAGCCGTAAAGGTTGGGAGGTGAGTTCTGGCACGCATGAGCAGCGCGATCTCGCTCGCGTGGACGCCGGAGGCGATCAGATGCTCGATCTCCGCGGCGACGAAGAGTGCCTCGCCCTGCAGATCCGGAAGTAGGTGCAGTGATACCTCGGGGGCCGCTCCCAGTACAGGATCATGCTCCTCCGCCGCGCGCGCGGCCACCAGCGGCTCTTCCCAAGCAAGCTCTGTACGGAGCAGCGAGAGGTTGGCCACCGCGCAAATGGCCGGCCGGCTCCGATAATTCTGGCTGAGTGGCTGACTCAGGTATGTCCGCTGCGAGTCATAAGGAAACTGCCGCAGACTATCCGGCCGCGCCGAGCGCCAGCCATAGATTGCCTGCCGGGGATCGCCCACGACCGTGACACTGCTCCAGTCGGGACGGAGCCACGCCAGGAGCTCAAGCTGAGCTGGGTTCGTATCCTGAAACTCGTCGACCATCACGACCGCAAACTGCCGGGAGAGGTCCGGCCGCAACGCGAGCAGGCGGGTAGCCGCGCCGATCTGCTCATCGTAGTCGAGCACGCCGGCCCGGCGGAGGTGGCCGCCGTAAGTCTCATAGAGATGCGCGACGAGCGGCTCCAGCTGTGCGCGCTCGCCTGCGAAGAGCCGCTGCTGCTGCTGCTCGAGCTGTGGGTGTGGCCCAAGCTCGCCGGGCGTCGCGCCGCTCGCCCGCAGACGATCCATCACGGCACGAGCTTTGGCCCATGCCTCGCCGTTGTCCCAACGGTAGCTCGTGTGATCGAGCGGCCGGTATGCGCTTCGCTCGAAGTCCTCCTCCCACGCGTCGACGATCTGCTGGAGCAGATCCTGGCGCTCGGGCTCGTCCAGGCGCCCAGGCGCGGGAGGCAAGCCCGCGGCCCAGCCCCACTGACGAATAAGGCGCATTGCAAAGCCGTGAAACGTATGGCACCAGAGATCGATGAGCTCGTGCGGGGGTAGTGCAAGCTGCGATGCGGCGAGCCGCAACCTGACTCGCTCCCGCATCTCGGCCGCGGCGTCCTCTGTGAAGGTCAGCAGCACGATCTGCGACGGCGCGATCCCACCGCGGACAAGCTCCACGAAACGCGCGGCCAGCGTCTCGGTCTTGCCGGTGCCAGCGCCGGCCACAACCTTCACCGCGAGGGCTCCCGAGGCACCCGCGACGACCTCTTGCTGCTCGTTAAGTGGCACGTAGTGCGGCTCCGAGCTTGACCATGATCATACCCGCGGCGCAGGGCAGATCGTGCGGAAAGGGCAGCCGCGGCAGGTTCGCCCTCCTTCGCGCGGATCGGGCTCGATATTGCCGCTACGCATTCCGGCGACGGCGACGAGCGCGCGCTCCACAATCTGCTCGAGCTGGTCGCGGCAGACGAGGCCCACCGCAGCTGAGCGGCTCGATCCACTGCTACATGCGACACAGCCCGGCTCGTGATCTACGATACGGATCAGGCGCCGGCCTTTGTCGGAGAGCTTGCCTTTCGCCGTGTAGAGCTCCAGCGGAAAGATCAGCCCGACCTCGGCCACCCGCTCGCCGCCGGCAGCCGCAAGCGTCTCCGACGAGCCGCGCTCGACGGCCAGCGCGTAGAGTGGCAACTGAAGATCCGATGGACGCCAGGCAGCGCGGTCGTCATCTGCTGCGGGCGGCGCAAACTTTGCCAGCAACTCCTTGATCGACGGGCTATGGCTCCCGAGCTTGTAGTCGAGGATGATCAGGCCATCGGGACTCCTGTCGACCCGATCGACCGTTCCGTGCAACTCGACATCCGGCGCCATCCGCCAGCTAAAGGAGGTTTCGGCCGCGAGGAAGTGCACGCCGGCCCGCGAGGAGGTCCGGTCGGCCTCAACAACCTGTGCAACTGCCTTCTCCGCGAGGTGCCGGAACGCGGCTTCACGCAGCCGCGTTCCGAAGCGGCGGTCGCGCTTCGGCCAGTGGGCGTCCACGAGACGCGGGATCGCGGGGGCATCGTCCCCGGTAGTTTTTAAATCGCGCAGGGCTGCATGGACGACCTGGCCGAGCGCCTGCCGCGCTGAAGAGGCGACGTCGTAGAGCTTGAGCTCGCGCGCGTAGAAATACTGCCGCGGACACTGCAGGAAATTCTCGATCGCCGAGGGCGAGGTCGTAAACAAGGTCGACACGGGCAGCTTTAGATCGTCGAGAGCGGACGGCCTTGAGCTAAGCATGGAGACCACGCTTCCTGGACGAACGCTGCCGGGATCGCCCTGTCCTGCCTTTGTCAACGCCGGCAGATCGACGATCAGCGGGGAGAGCACCGGCGAAGGCAGTCGCCGCCGGCCATCGCGATCGGTCCTGCTCCATGAGAGAACAAGGGTTTGCCGAGCACGGCCCACGGCCCGGCGCAGCAAGGCTTCGGCCGCCTCCCAGCGCGCAGCCCGGTCGCCGGCATCAGGTACGACAAAGCCGGGAAGCCGGTCGAAGGCCTCGACGAAGGAGTCTGAGCTGGCCCACGGCAGCGGCGCCGGCTTCGTCGGAAGCACGTCCTCATTCAGCCCTGCGATCCATACCGTCGCCGCGGAGCAGCCGCCGAGCTCTTCGGGACGCCAGATCCGCACCGCGTCGGCAAGCCGGGGTGTGATCGGCTCGACCAGCCCTTGGCTCGACGCCAGCACCTCCACGGCCTCGCTGCCACCAAGAACGTTGCCAAGCGCCGCGCGCACCTGCTCGGACCGCTCCAGGAAGAGGAGCCAGCGATCGAGCAGGGCCTCATCCGCTGCGACCGCCCATGGCTCCAGCGCCGGCGCCGTCTGCTCCCGAGCACGCGCCCGCAGATCGAGGCGGTCGAGCCACGCGCGCAGCTTCGCACTCGACGACATCGCGACCGCACGAAGATCCGCTGTCACTTCCGCGATCTGTTGCAGCCTCAGCCGTCCAACCTCTGAGAGAGCCTCCGGCCAGCTACGCTCCGCTAGCCAAAGCGATTCGGACACGGCCGGCCCGACCGAGCCCGCGGGCTGGCCTCCTAGGGCGCCCACGAGCAGGCGGGTGTCGCCGGACGGCAATCCGAGCACGGGATGTCTGAGAAACGCAGTGAGCTCGCCTGGCGCGAATGGAACACCTGCCAGGAGTCGCATCCCGGCCAGCACGAGGGGCGCGATCGCCAGGGTATAGGCATCGCGCGCCTCCATCCCCTCGACCGCGATATCCCACTCGGGTAGGGTACGCCGCACGAGCGGCACCAGCGCCGGATCGAAGCAGACGACGGCGTAATCCGATAGGCAAGATAGGCAAGGCCCGCCCCGGCGTGCGGCGATGAACTGTGCGATGGCTTCGACCTCACGAGCGGGCGTGAGGCATTCGGCATAGCGTGTGTCGCACGGCCGAGGCGAGGAGCTAATCCCGGCCGCCTCCCTGTCCGGCACAAGCCCCAGCCTCACACACCAGTTCGCGAGAAAACGGATCTGCGGGTCGTCGCTCCAAGACGCTGGCGTTGTGGTGGAAGCCGCGATCACCATCGTATCGAGGCCGGCGAGCGCCTGCACCAGGAGCAGCTCGGAGGGGCGAAATAGGTCGAGGTCGTCGACCAAGATGGCGCGTGGAGCAACCGCCGCGCGAACTTCCGGCTCCCGCAGCACGTCAATCGTCCGTGGCAGCACCTCCTGAAAGGCGACGAGGCCCAGCTGCCGCCCGAGCGCTAGATACAGCCGGTAGGTCTCCCACAACTCCGCCAGGGGAGCCTCGGCAGGTACGTGCGAGGCCAATCGCTCCGCATCTGCTGTGCCGGCCCACTCGGCAAAAGCGTCGAACACACGGGCAAGCCAATCCAGAGCGCCGGGCGCTGTGCCGTAACGGGCGTACAACGTCTCCGGGCCAGATGCCTCGACCCACACTCGGCGCATCAGCATTCGGCGGTCAAGCGCCGAGACAATGTCGCCGCTCGTCCATTCCTGTGGAAGATGTGCGGCGGCAGGAAATTGCTGAAGAATAGAGACCGCGCGGTGGCGCACGTCGGCCGTGGGTATATCACGGCCGAGGCGTTCGTGCAGCAAATCGCGCAGGCCGCGCACGGCGGGACGATGTATGGAGAGCGCCAGTATCTCGGCGCTGTCGAATCCGGAGGTAAGCAGCTCGGCCGCCGAATCGACGAGCGCCGCCGTCTTGCCGCAGCCGTGGCCGCCCCAGATCAGACGGCGGATAGGGTGCATACGATCGCTTTTCTCGCTAGATCGTGATTATACACGGCGGACAGAGCGCTTGGTATACTCTTTGCAACCCTACCCCTGAGGAGGCTCACATGGATCAACCGTTGGACCAGGTACCCACAACCGGACCTCAGCTCGTGCTCGCGACATTTGAGGAGCAAGAACAGGCAGGAACTGCTGTGCGGGCGCTCCGGGCACGCGGGGTGCCGGAGCAGCATATCTCGTTAGCCGTGCGCCACGACGCTCCCGAAGTCAGCGCCCAGGAAATGGCAGCCATAGACCGGGAGGCCGACGCCACCGGGACCGACGTAGCGGTCGGTAGCATGGCCGGAGGTCTGGCCGGATTCATCACCGGCCTCGCGCTCTTCTCGATCCCGGGGCTCGGCCCATTTCTCGGCATCGGCGTCCTCGCCGGGACGCTCGGCGGAGCCGCTCTCGGCTCGGCGATGGGGGAGCGAACGGCACATTTTACGTCGCTCGGCCTCCCACGAGAGCGAGCGGAGCGCTATAGCGCTGCGCTGAGGGCCGGCCACGTCGTCGTCGCCATCACGGCTCCGGATGCCGAGGCGGTGATGGTTGCCCGCGAAGTGATGGGAGAATACGGGGCCGGAGAGATCGACGTCCATCCGGCGCCTGCCGATGCTTCCACGCCGGTGCTGCCTCCGGCCGGCGACGATACGGCTACCACACCCGGCAGATCAACCCTTTAAGGTACTCGCCCTCCGGAAACGTCAGCAGCACCGGATGATCGGAGCTCTGGGATAGCCGCTCGACGATTTGAACGTCGCGCCTCGCGTCGAGGCTGGCGCCGAAGATCACCTTCTGGAAGAGGTCGGCGCCGACGAGGCCGGAGCAGGAGAAGGTTGCCAGAATCCCGCCGGGGCGCAGCAACTGCATCGCCAGCAAGTTAATGTCCTTGTAGCCGCGGCAAGCCTTCTCCACCTGGGCCGCGTTCGCCGCGAACTTGGGCGGGTCGAGGATGATCACGTCGAACCGTCGCTCCTCGGCGCGAAACCTGCGCAGTTCGCCGAAGACATTGCCTGTGATCTGCTCCGCGGGCACGCTAAGCCCATTGCGGCGGAGGTTCGCCACGACCTGCTCTAGCGCGGCGGCCGAGCTGTCGATGCTGATGATCTGCCGCGCGCCTGCCCCCGCGGCGTGCACCTCAAAGCCACCCGCGTACGAGAAGCACGAGAGCACCTCGGCCCCCGCGCAATAGCGGGCGACGCGGACATGGTTCTGCCGCTGGTCCAAGTAGGTTCCCGTCTTCTGGCCGTTCCGAAGCTCGACCTCCATGCGATAGCCGCCCTCGAGGATCTCGATCGCATCCTCCGGCAGATCGCCCCAGCGCAGCCCTTCGGTCCGGTCCAGCCCCTCCTTGGTACGTACCTCGGCATCGCTGCGCTCGTAGATCGCGGCGGGCGAGAGCTCCTCCCGAAGAGCGGCCACGATCTCGTCGACGCGCACGGCAGCACCCGTCGTCAGCAGCTGCATCACGAGGTAATCGGCATAGCGATCGACGATGAGGCCCGGCAAGCTATCACTTTCCGAAAACACAAGCCGGTAGGCCGTCGTCCCACTATCCGCCGCGAGCTCCGCACGCCCCGCCACGGCGCGCCGGATACGATCACTTAGCAGTGCCGCGTCGATCGGCTCGTCCGGGTCCCAGGTCCAGAGCCGTACGCGAATCTGTGAGGCGCCGCTCCACGTGCCGCCTGCCATCCAGCTGCCGTCGCTCGCACAAACGTCGACCACATCGCCATCCCGCGGTGTACCGTCGACGCGCGCGATAGCACTGGCGAAGAGCCATGGGTGCCTGTTCCGCACCGAGCGCTCCCGGCCGGGCTTGAGCGTAACCTGATTGGTCGTTCGTGCAGAGAGCGTCACGCCAGGCACTGTACCATGTGCCGCGGCCCGCGGCAAGCCGTATGCTGTAGCAGGAGCCACGAGCCAGGAGCAAGGCGCTGCACGTCGGACGGGGTAGCCGACTCTAACCGATCCGGCGACCGGCCTCTGGCTATCTGATAGGAGGAGTCATGGCAGGCATACACGCGGGCAATGGCGACCAAGAGCGCCATCAGCAGATTCTGCTCGACTACTTCTCCGACCACATCGGGCACACCTACACGGCCGACGAGCTATCAGAAGCAACCGGCATGCCCTTGGAGCAGGCCAAGATCGCCGTCGAAGCGCTTGCATACGAGCACGAGGTTGCCAAGGAGCGTACTGAAGGCGGGATCGCCACCTACCGTCGCAAAGAATGAGCGGGCCGGCTAGGGGCGGGTAATCTTCAGATCCTCAAATTCAAGCCACTGCGAGGTGCCGGTATCCAGGAGCCCCCAGCCGAATGAGCCGGCCGGCGTGATCCGCGCCCACTGATTGTCGATCCAGATGACGAGCCCGAGCGGACCGCGCGGCGCGCCGGCCGAGACCAAGATTTCGTGGCCGTCGACCCCGAAGATCACACGGTTACGCAGCCAGATGAGGTGGTATGAATGCCACTCTTCCCGGGCAGCCGGCAGCAGGACCTCGTCGACGGCGAGCGCTCGCTGCACATGCGGCCAGATGCGCTCGCGCCAGCTCGCGCGGCGGCACGCGAGAAGCACCAGTGGCGCAAACGGCGCCCACAACAGTGCCTGGCATCGTCCTGCATCGATCGTCCCGGCTTTCCAGCCATGGCCCGGGATGCCCTGCGCCAGCTCCATGTCGCTCGGTGCCGAGGCAAAGAGAAACCAGGCAGCCTGGGGCAGCGCAGGCAGACCACCCAACGACGGCAGCGGGTTATTCCAGAAACCGAAGCCGGCCGTCCCCTGAATGCCGGGTGACACGCGGGCGCGGATCGAGAGTGCAAGCGGCGGCCGCCAAGGATAGGCCGGCCGAGTCAGCGCAGCGTAGTCATGCAGCTGGGCGTCGCTATAGGCGTGCCGGTCGGCACGCGGCAGCGAGAGCCGCCAGCGCTTCCCATCGGGCCGCACCGCTCCACCTCGCAGGGTCAGCTGCTGAACGTTTGAGCCTGCGGCCTCGAGGGTCCATTCCATTTTCCGAGTCACCTATCGGTAACCGGCGACAGGGGTAGAGACGTTATATATAACGGCTCTGCCACCGTTCACCTATCCACACGTTGCTTGACAAGTTACTTCCGGCAGCGGCGCACGACGGAGAAGAAGGAGCGGCGCTTGCGCGCCGCCCTTGCCGATCGCTGCCTACGGGCCTCCAGCCGGCTCAGCTAGTTCCGATTCTTGACGTCCCCGCGAGCGAAGATGCTGGCCACAAAGGTCAGAACATCCACGGCGCATTTGTCACAGTAGCCGTAGCCTCGCACGAGACGGGTCTTGACGACGTCGATCTTTTCTTGAGTATCCTTGTCGACAACCTGCGAGACAAGGCTCGTCAGCTTGATCGAATCCTTCTGATCCTCGAAGAGCTTTAGCTCGAGCGCGCGATGGAGCCGCTCGTTCGTCTTGTAGTCGAACCGCTTGCCCTCGATTGCCAGCGCGCCGATGTAGTTCATGATCTCGCGCCGGAAGTCGTCTTTACGGCCCTCGGGGATCTCGATCTTCTCCTCCACCGAGCGCATCAGTCGCTCGTCGGGCTCCTCGTACTGGCCCGTATAGCGATTGCGCATGCGCTCGCGCTGGGTATACGCCTTGATGTTGTCGATATAGTTGCCACACAGCCGGCTGATCGCTTCCTCGTCGGCCGAGATCGCGCGCTGTACCTCGTTCTTCACGATCTCAGCGTACTCGTCCTTGACGACGCCCAGCAGATCTTTGTAGTGCTTGCGGTCCTCCTCGTTGCTGATCAGAGAGTGGTTCTTGAGGCCACCCTCGAGCTCGCTGATAACCATGAAGGGATTCACGCAGCCTTCGTTACCGTCGTTGACGAGCGCGTTGCTGATCTTGTCCTGGATATAGCGTGGCGAAATACCGCTCAAGCCTTCGCGCTGCGACTCCTTGCGCAGCTCCTTAATATTGTCCTCGGTAAAGCCCGGCAGAGACTTGCCGTTATACAGCTTCAGCTTCTGGAGCAGCGTGAGGTTAGCCTTCTTGGGCTCCTCCAGCCGCGTCAAGACAGCCCACATCGCGGCCATCTCAACTGTATGGGGCGCGATGTGCTTGCCGCGCACCTTATGGCCGTTGAACGACTTCTCGTAGATCTTGATCTCATCCTTGAGCTTGGTGATATACGGGATATCGATCCGCACCGTCCGGTCCTTGAGCGCCTCCATGAACTCGTTGTTCTGGAGCTTACGGTACTCCGGCTCGTTAGTATGCCCGATGATCACCTCGTCGATATCCATCTGGGCGAATTTCTTGGACTTGATCTTATGCTCCTGGGACGCGCCAAGGAGATCATAGAGGAACGCGGTCTCGAGCTTCAACACCTCGACGAACTCGACGATGCCGCGGTTCGCGATATTGAACTCGCCGTCGAAGTTGAAGGCGCGCGGATCGCTGTCGGAGCCATACTGAGCGATCTTGCGGTAGTTGATATCGCCGGTGAGCTCGGTCGAATCCTGGTTCTTCTCATCCTTCGGCTGGAAGGTCCCGATGCCGATCCGATCCTTCTCGGAGAAGATCAGGCGGCCAACCTTGACGTGCCGGATCATCTTCGACCAATCGCCGTCGTAGCGCCGGAGCAGGTCGCGGTAGTTGTAGCGGCACGACGGGCAGAGGTCACCTTCGATCCGGATCATCTCGCCCTCGGGCAGCTCGGCCGTGAGGCGCGACATAAACTGCGTGCGGTGCTCCTCGGGGATGAGATGCAGCGGCTCCTCGTGCATGGGGCATTCTTCCCATTCACCCTCGGGAACGCCGCCTTTGAGCTCGTCCACATCGCCGAGGAACCAGCTGAAGCTATAGAGCGCACCGTCGTCCATGCGCGAGTAGTGCTCGAGCCCTTTTTTCAGGCGGCGGACGATCGTGGATTTCGAGGATCCGACCGGCCCATGCAGCAGCAGCACGCGGCGCTCGGTGCCGTACCCTTCGGCAGCCGAGCGGAAGAACGAGACCAGGCGCATGAGCGGGATTTCCAGCCCGTAGATCGCGTCGGCCTCATCAATGGAAGGATCGGCGAAGAACTTGTAGCGGATCAGCTTCTTCTTGGCATCGATAAACTCTTCGGTGCCGTACGACATGACCATGTCGTAGATACGCTGGAAGGCCGAGCGCGTGACTCTGGGATTTAGACCAACCAGCTCAAGATATTCGCTGAAACTGCCGGTCCAGTTCAGCTCCTGGTATTGTTTGCGGTCTTGGAGATCTGCAACAAGCGTGAGCAATGTAGCGCCATCAAGAGTTGCCATAAGCGTCCTCCTGTCGAATCGGCGTAGCGTCCGTCTACTCCAAGCAATAACCCGGCCCCGCATAATCGGGGGTAAGGACCGGCTCTGCCGGAGGCAGGTACAAATCGGCGGCCGGAGAGAGCGCGACAGGGCGAGTGGGATGCAAGCCGCCGGACCTGAACAGCATCCATCCGCGTGTGACGTGAGCGACGAGGCTCACCACACGGTCGTACCAGAGCGCGGCGATGACCAGGCATCGACCGGCAAATACTGCGGCGTAGTGTAACGGGTGATCATCGAGAGCTGCAATGTGAGAGCGAACCTGAAGAAGCCGCTATTTAGTTGTCAAAGGGTTTGGGCTGCGCCCACGAGGATTCCTTCTGCCACTCTACACTCAACTATACCAATGTCGCCGGGAGGCGTCAAGCGTTTTGTACGATACGTCAATCCTAGCGGCGGTCGGACAACCTGCCTAGGCTGGTAGTGCACGGGAGGCTGCCGTCTGCATTTCCTGCAGGACGCCGATCGCCCGGTATTTCTCGTAGCGCCGCCGAAGGAGCTCTTCCGTGGAGAGATGGAGGAGATCATGGAGGTGACGCCGTAATGCGGCGCCGACGTCGTCGATCGTCCGCGCGGCATCGAGATGGGCACCGCCGGGAACCTCGGCCACGACTTCATCGGTGACTCCTAGGTCGTGCAGGTCAGCGGCCGTGATCTTCATCGCCTTGGCGGCATCGGGGGCCTTCGAAGCATCCCGCCACAGGATCGCTGCACTGGCCTCGGGAGAGGCTGCCGAGTAGATCGCGTGCTCGAGCATAAGTAGACGGTCGGCCACGCCGATCGCCAGGGCTCCGCCGGACCCACCCTCGCCGATCACGGTAGCGATGATTGGAACGGTCAAACCGGCCATCACGAGGAGGTTCTCGGCGATAGCCCGTCCCTGTCCACGCTCCTCCGACTCCATGTTCGGACTTGCGCCCGGGGTATCGATGAAGGACAGCAGGGGGAAGCCGAACTTTTCTGCCAAATGCATAATCCGCAGCGCCTTTCGATAACCCTCGGGATGGGGGCTGCCGAAATTACGGCGGATGTTTTCTTTGGTGTTGATCCCTTTCTGGTGTCCAAGCAGTGCTACTGTCCGCCCGTCGAAACGTGCCAGCCCTGCCACCATCGCGAGGTCATCGCCATAGCGGCGGTCTCCCCGCAGCTCGACAAACTCCTCGCACAAAGCACGAATATAGTCGAACGTGTGCGGCCGCTGAGGATGGCGCGCAAGCTGTACATGATCCCAGGGCTCTAAAACGGTAGGGGGGTTGCTCATAGAGACTCCACGCAGACTTGCCCGCTCCGAGGTACGTGCCATGCCTCAGGCATAGAGCCGTAAAAGACGACCGAGGACCGTCCGCAGCTCGGAGCGGGGGGTCACCATATCGACCATACCGTGGTCGAGCTGAAACTCAGCGCTCTGGAAATTGGCAGGGAGCTTCTGCCGGATCGTCTGCTCGATCACGCGCGGGCCGGCAAACCCGATCAGGGCGCCCGGCTCGGCAATGATCACGTCGGCTGCCGATGCATGTGAGGCCGTGACGCCTCCGGTACAGGGGTCGACCAGGACCGAGAAATGCGGCTGGCCCGCGTCACCTAGACGCGCCAATGCAACGGAGACCTTGGCCATCTGCATCAGCGAGAGAATACCCTCCTGCATACGGGCGCCGCCAGAGGCATTGATGGTCACAAGAGGGATCTGTAGCTCGGCTGCGCGCTCCGCGGAGCGGGCCACTTTCTCGCCGACGACCGAGCCCATCGAGCCACCTAGAAATGCGAATTCATGCACGCAGAGCGCGAGCGGCATCGCCTCTACCTTACCGGTTCCGCAAACGGCGGCATCGAGCTGCCCGAGTGACGACTGCAGCTCCTCGATCTTATCGGAATAACTGCCTTTCGGCGAGACAAATGCGAGAGGATCGGCCGGCGCAAGATCGGAGTCGTACTCCTGCCAGCTGCCGGGGTCAAGTAGCAGAGCAATGCGATCGAGCGCCGACAAGCGCTCGTGGTAGCCGCACTTAGGACAAACTTTGGCGTTGTCTTCCCACTCTTTGACGTAGATAAGCTCGCCACAACCGGAGCATTTCCGCACCAGATTCTCGGGAATCTGCTGCTCATCCTGTTTGTGGGGCGACGTAAAGTAGCGCGGCGAGCGCCGTAGAAACTCTTTCACCGGGCCTCCTTGAGCGTCCGCGCATTATATCACGTTCGCATCGGGCGGATTGGCCACGCCCAGCTCGATCAGGGCTTTTGCCTTCTCCTTGGGCGGGGCCTGTGCATTCTCGCTTGTTGCGATGAAGTGCCACCGGACATGGGGCTGAAAAGGGCTTCCGGTGACAGGTGACACAATGACACTTCGCACCTCTACCTGCTCGTGCCGAGCACCCACAAGCCCCGAGCTCAATTGGCCCCTCGGCAATGCAGGACACTCCTCACTAGAGGCAGAAGCACCTTGAGCCGTGTATGGCCAGCTGCTTGGCACAGCGTGCGACTCGCCTTGGGATCTGTTGCGCGAGTATGCGCCGAGACGTTACAATCCGCGCCGGTACCTGAGACATTACGCCGAGCTACAGAGTCTCGCGCCGTCAATCTCCGACCCACGCTTTAGCAAACGGAGCAGCCCCCCATGGCCGAATACCACGTACGTATCAAGGAACTCCCATCATCCGAGCAGCCGCGCGAGCGCTTGCGCGACTACGGTCCATCGGCGCTAAGTGACGCGGAGCTTCTCGCGATCCTGCTGCGGACCGGCCTTCAGGGGCTGAACGTCGTCCAGCTCGCCCAGAAGATGCTGCGCGAGCACGGCGGCTGGGTCGGCTTACAGCGGCTGAGCTTCGTGGAGATCACGCAGATTCACGGCCTGGGCGAAGCGAAGGCCGCCCAGGTAAAAGCGGCCCTGGAGATCGGCCGCCGCCTACTGCTGGCTCAGCCCGAGCAGCGCGTTCAGATCACAAGCCCCGGCGACGTCGCCAATCTATTGATGGTCGAGATGAGCCACCTGGAGCAGGAGCACCTCAAAGTCGTCAGCCTGAGCACAAAAAACCACGTCCTGCGCCATTTCACGGTCTACATCGGCTCGATCAACTCCTCGGCCGTCAGGGTAGGCGAAGTGTTCAAAGAAGCCCTGAAGCAGAATGCTGCGGCGATCATCGTGGCGCACAACCACCCCTCGGGCGACCCCACACCCTCCTCCGAAGACGTCGCCGTCACGCGCGAGATCGTCGACGCCGGCAAGCTGCTGGGGGTCGACGTGCTCGACCATTTGGTGATTGGGCAGGGACGCTGGGTGAGCTTGCGCGAGCGTGGGCTGGGGTTTGGCGGGAGTGGGAGGAGGTAAATTGAAGCGGCATAGAGCTATAATCCATGCTGAACAGGAGGCTTGTCGATGAGCGTTACACTGGATCTGCCGGAAGCGTTGGAGAGCGAGCTTTCCGCCGAAGCAGCCCGGCTGAAGTTATCGCTCTCCGAGTACATCCTGCGGCTGCTCACGACTGCACGGCCTGCAGACAACAGACCGACTACCGGCGCAGAACTCGTAACCTATTGGCAAAACGAGGGCCTGATTGGCACACGGCTGGACGTTGAGGATAGCTCAGCATATGCCCGTGAGCTACGGCGTACAGCTGAACGACGAGTCCTGGGATAAGCTGCAGTGCAATTACTGGATACGGACGTCCTCATAGATATCCAACGCGCCCATGCCCCAGCACTGGCGTGGTTCGCCTCACTGACCGAACTGCCTGCCGTTCCCGGTTTCGTCGTGATGGAACTGTTTCAGGATGCCACGAACACGCAGCAGATTCGGCAGGCTCTTCGATTAGTTGCGCCTCTGTCGATCGTCTGGCCCACAGAAGTCGATTGCAGTCGTGCCTTGTCCGACTTCACTGCCTATCATTTGTCACACAGCCTGGGCTTGCTCGACTCTTTGATCGCCGCTTGTGCTACTGGCCTGTCTGCGACGCTCTGCACCTTCAATGCGAAACACTACCGGATTATCCCCAATCTCGTCATGGTGCAGCCATATACTCGGTAGCAACCGACGCAGCACCTAGAGGCAGGGGAGATCGAACCGCGACACCGCGGCGATCATCGTGGCGCACAACCACCCCTCCGACGACCCCACGCCCTCCACCGTTATATGGAGAATAGTGTCAAGTCCCTAAGAATCATGGAAGTGCGATATGACGCCAACAACATCTTAGCTAGCTCGAATGAACGCTAGGATGTCTTGCAGATCAGTGACGTAGCCGTTGCTGGTGTCGATCACAAGCGTAGGTACCCCGAGTTCGAGCGGCAGCTCCCAGCGCTACCACGCGTCTTTCCACAGGTCGCCCGGAGTTGCCGTGGCCGCAGCATCCATATGGGCAGGATGCCGCTCCCCTCGCTCGAAGCCGGCGCGGAACCGGTCACTACTGAGTTGCGATGATGCGGACAGATGAACGAGCACCGCCCGCGCTTGCGCCACAATTGGGGCTAGTGCGGGCTCGGCCAGCCCACGCGAAAACGCTGCTTCTAGCACCACCCCCACGCCAATGGCTAGAATCTCCACCGCAAGGCAGTAACACAGGGCATAGGCAGCACCACCATGCACCTTGGACTCTAAGTGTGTCTTCGGCGGGAGCGAGTCAGCTATCGTCTCCCGCAACTCGTCTTTGCAGAGCCGCACGAGGCCTAACTTGGAGGCTAGGCGCTTAGCAAGGGTGGTCTTCCCAGAGGCAGGCGCACCAGACACGATGACGAGCAGTGGCGGGACCCGTCCCTCTTCGGAAATCGGCTGACTCATACCCAGGCCGTTTCAACTTTGTAATCAGATACCGCTGATTCTCGATACAAAAGCACTACGCATCCAATTGCTGCTGTTGTGGCTTTTTGTTGCCCTCCGTGACAACCTCCGCAGCTTCGCTTCACCCTACTGTACTACAAGTGGAATGACCAGCGGGGACGTGGGCGCCTCCATCCGCCGGATCTGTGCGGCGACCACATCGGCTTTGACCTGGAGCCCAAGTTGGACAAAGCGGGCGTGCATCTCGCGGAGCCGTGGGACATCGGCCGGCGTCGCCGCAAACCGCTCACAGAGCAGACATTTGACATCGCTCTCGCAGTGCAGTTTGGGATTGCGCCGACAGTACCGTCTCCTCCTCGGCGTCGACGTGCTGGATCATCTCGTGATCGGGCAGGAACGCTGGGTGAGCTTACGGGAGCGCGCTGGGGTTCGGCGGGAACGGGCGGCGCTAGGCCTCAGGTAACGGAATTTAGAGACGATGTTGCTGGTGTACGTGTCCCGCTATGACTTGCGTGGCGGATAGCGCTGCGCATCAATCAAAACCTGACGCTCGATCACACGTGTAGTGTCATTCAGACGGAGAAGCGTAACCGTTGCGCGACCAACGGCAGTCTTTCCAACGATGCGCGCCCCCTCGAACATGAAGTGTTCTGCCCACATTTGGGAGCGCGGGTTGAAGAGCGAAGTGACCATGCCGCTTACTGGATCTAGCGTTGTCAGATCCGACCCTTTGTTACGATTGCACTTAAGGCAGGCGAACGCGAGATTATCACTCTCTGTTCGACCACCATGCTTGAGTGCCGCTAGATGGTCGATGTGATGGGAGAACGGCACATCGTCCTGATGAATTAAGCAATATTCGCATCGGCCTCCCGCCCGCTCGATGACCTGCTGGCGGAGCACGTGCGAAATGTGTTCCCGACGCATCGGGCACTACTAACTGATGTAGGTATGCGTTCAGGAGGTAGGCAGTAGCGTGGGTGCAGGGAGCCCAGTCCAATGAGCACGCACCGCCTCAGCGATGAAGGGCAGCACCCGCTGCTCCCGTTGCCGACACGTTGTCGTCACTGTCAGGATCCGCTCCACAAAA
>JBBSGA010000070.1:0-21571 GCA_038254585.1 Chloroflexales bacterium
ATCTTCGTGATTCAACTGCAAGAGTGGACCTTCAAGGATGGCTATACCTTCCCGGCGATGCCGATGGAAGGTGCCATGCCCAATTTCTTTACGATCAACGGCAAAGCGTATCCATCGACCGATCGAATCAACATGAAGGTCGGTCAGAAACTTCGGGTTCGCTTCATCGGGACGAACAGCGGTTTCATCCACCCGATGCACATCCATGGCGGACCGTTCAAGATCGTCGCCACCGACGGCAATCCCGTGCCGGAGGCAGCGCAGATCGAGAAGGACACCGTCAACGTCGGCCCCGGCGAGCGCTACGACGTGATCTGGACGGCACGCGCGCCGGGCAAGTGGCTGCTGCACTGCCACATCAACCACCACATCACGAACGATAACGTCGAGGAACAGGGCGGCGGTGGGTTGACGATGATCATCGAGGTCACTTCGTAACACGCCGCTGCGGTGGGCAAACTACGGAATTGAGCACTGAGAATTGAGACGATCCCTGTCGCCGTGCGGGAGCCTTCTCTCATTCATCATGCTGCCTGCTCAATGCTGAATTCCGTTGCATGATCTGACGATGGGAACGATCATAATGAAGGTGCTTGTGTGGTGGCTGGTGGTCATGGCGCTCCCCGGATGGAGTATCGCCTCCATCTCGAGACGGCGCCCCCCGACGAATGGGTCGCGCGCCCGCTGCCCGCCATGGCGCCGGCCTACAGCTACCCGATCGGTATCCCCGGCCGCCACGCTGCCCGGCACCTATCTCTACGGACTGACCTTCGCCTTCGGCTGGACTGCCTACGTGGGACCAATTCTGGGCGCGATCCTGACGACGCTGGTCACAACCGGGCTGTCCATTCTGTCGGGTGCGCTGCTCGTTTTTATCTATGCGCCGGGCCTGGCCACGCCGCTGACGCTGATTGCGACTTTCTTCTGCCGCCTCAGGCGTGGTACGCATGTGGGGAACGTGCTACGCGGCCGGGGCTTCAGCCTACAGGTCGCCGGGCGAACGCTGCATCTCCATACCACCAGCATAATCAGCGGCGCGATGCTCGTGGTTGTGGGCTTCCTGCTCGCAACTGGGCAGCTCACGTGGTTAGGCAACGTATGGCCAGCGGGGTAGGAGCGCGCATGGCGCTCGCGATCGAGGGCTGGCTGGCAAGCGTCTTCCGTCTCGATTCGTAAGTGGCCAGAATTGCAGCGAACGGTCTCGCACTGTTGAGAGTGCAGTACTGGTCGTTTTTTCAGGAGGCTGGAGATGCGTTGGAGTCGGGCAGGTGATCCAATCAATCAGACGTGGCTCGCGCGCCGGGGTCTCACAGCTCTGGCCTTGCTGACGGCCCTGACCATTCCTGTGGTAGTTCTGGCCCACCCCCTAGGAAACTTCACCGTCAATCACTATAGCCAGCTGGAGCTGTCGCCGGGCCATGTGCGCATCTTCTATGTGCTCGACATGGCAGAGAGCCCAACGTTCCAGACGATTCAGACGATCGACCGGAACGGCGACGGCAAGATAGACGCGGCTGAAGGCGAGCCGTTTGCCACGGCGAAGATGGAAGAGCTGCGCCGGGGTGTGCAGTTAGCGGTTGCGGGAAAGCCGGTCGATCTGCGAGCGTCCGCGCCGGACCTGAGTTTGCCACCGGGGCAGGGTGGCCTGTCGCTGCTGCGTCTCACTTTCTGGATGGACGGGGCGCTGCCGGCGGCGCGCACGGGAGCGGTTGCAGCGGAGTATCGCGATACCAACGAGACGGAGCGGCTCGGCTGGCGTGAGATCGTCGTGCGTGGCCAGGATGGGCTGCGTATCGGCGATGCGGATGTCTCCGATACCGACCGGAGCAACGAGCTACGCCAGTATCCGCAGGATATGCTGTCGAGCCCGCTCAATCAGACCGCCGCCCACTTTTCGTTCCAGGGGGTCGCCAGCCAGCCCAGCACGTCGGCAGGCGCGTCCGTCCCCGCGCTTGGTTCGGCCAAGAACGACGGCGCCTTCGCGGCGCTGATCACACTGCCCCGCCTCGATCTGCCGGTCGTCTTGCTCGCCTTATTGACGGCACTTGGCCTTGGCGCATTGCACGCGCTGGAACCAGGCCACGGCAAGACTGCTGCGGCAGCTTACCTGGTAGGCTCGCGCGCCACAGCCCGTCACGCGATCGTGCTCGGCCTAACTATCACGGCGATGCACACGTCGAGCGTGTTCATACTGGGACTGGTCACACTCTTTGCCGCGCGCTTGATCGTGCCGGAGCGGTTGCTCCCATGGCTTGGGCTGGCATCAGGTCTGATCGTCGTGGCGCTTGGGGTCAATATGGTCGCCACACGTCTGCGGGCGAGGCGAGGCGGGATGGCCGGTGGGCACAGCCACGCCGACGGGCACCACCACGATCACGACCATGATCACAGCCATCCTCACGACCATCGTCATGACCACGGCCCCCCTGACCACGATCACGATCACGGACATGCGCATCCACTGCCGGCCGTCCTCACTGGAGAACGGGTAGGATGGCGTGGCGTGCTCGCCGTCGGTATATCAGGAGGCCTCCTCCCGTGTCCGGCGGCGCTGATCGTGTTGCTGAGCGCGATCGGGCTTGGTCGCGTCGGCTTCGGGCTGCTGCTGATCGTGGCCTTCAGCGCCGGCCTGGCGCTGGTGCTGAGCGTCATCGGGCTGACCGTGCTCTATGGAGGCCGTTGGTTGAGCCGTTCGCGGCCGGGCTTGAGTCTGGTCCAGGTCGTACCTGGTGGGGCGCAGCTTGTACAGTGGATGCCGGCTCTGAGTGGGTTGCTGGTAGTTGGCGCCGGCTTCCTGTTGCTCTATCATGCCTTGCCGCTCCTGCGAGTATGGCAGCGCTAATCGGCAAGGGCGGGACCAAGGCGAGGATTACAGATCGGCAACGGCTGTTGGGCTGCGGGAACCTGCTGGCGCCCCTGACGCAGTGGAGGGCCAAAGCCTACCGATGCCTGTGCCGGCACGAGACAGGATTCTGCCCCCTCAGGACCAGTGCCCCGTGTAGAGGCGGATAGGCTCACACCTGGCGCCGGCACAGCTGTAGGCGGCACGCGGGGGCCTCGACCGCGGCCTGTGCTTCAGCGGCGAACCGCAAGGAGTATACGTGAACCTCTGGCCAACAGCAGGGCCGAGCTAGGCGGCCGTTGGTCATTGGTCGTATTTCGTAGGAGTGGGACGAAGATGGTGACACCGGCAGCGTGGACATGGCTGGTATACATGGCCGGGGACAACAATCTCGAAGGCGCGGGCCTGGACGACCTCAAGGAGATGCAGCAGGTCGGCTCGACTGACCAGGTCAACGTGATCGTGCAGTTCGATACGGAGGAGAACAAGACGACACGCTATCGCGTCGAGCGCGGCGCCCTGACGACCGTGCAGGAGCTACAGGGCGTGGACACCGGCGATCCCAGGACCCTGAGCGATTGCATTCAGTGGGGCGCGCAGTGGTACCCGGCGCAGCGCTACCTCCTGGATATCCGGAACCACGGCGCGGGCTGGGAGAATCTGCCGCCGGACTTCAACTACGAGTCGCTCCGCGCCGCGAAGCCGCAGCAGGCCGCCAAGCTCCGGCGGGTCAAGCGCGCCCTGTTCCGCACGACGGTCCACCTGATCAACGCTCGCCCACCGCTCCAGCGCGCGATCGCCGTCGACGTGGGGGCGCACGATTTCCTCGACAATCAGGAGCTACGCAAGGCGCTCACGGGCTGCCTGCCGGGCGGCCAGAAAGTGGACGTGCTCGGCTGCGACGCCTGCCTGATGAACATGCTCGAGATCGGCTACGAGCTGAAGGACACGGCGACGCTAATGGTCGGATCGGAAGAGGCCGAGCCGGGCGCCGGCTGGCCGTATGCTGCCGTTCTCCGCCAGCTTGTGACGTCACCTACGATGAGCCCGCGACGCTCGCTAAGACGATCACCGAAGCATACGGGCAGTGGTATCAACAGTACGGCAATCCGCTGCAGGACAAAGACGCGGCGCAATCAGCGCTCGATGTCACGCGTCTGCCAGCCGTTGCCGATGCTGTGAACGAACTGGCGGACGCGTTGATCAATGGGCTGAGTACCATTGCCGTCGCGGGCGCTCTGAGCCTGGCGTGCGACAAGGCCCAGCGGTTTGACTACCCGGAATACATCGACCTCGGCGATTTCGCTCAACAGCTTCTCCGGCTGTTGCCGGACAACGCGCCCGTACGGACTGCCGCGACAAAGATCCTGCAGGGGCTTCAGTCGACGAACGGCAACAGTTTTGTGCTCGCCAACGCACTGTGGGGCCCGGATGTCACGCGCGCCACGGGCGTCTCCATCTACTTCCCGCCGCCGAAGGGCTATGCTGCGGATTACGCGGATCTGCTCTTCAGTAAAGATGGCCGGTGGAACGCGCTTTTACAGGCACTCTACGCGACCTGATGGAACAATGATCCGGAGCTGGGCCGATACGATCTCGCGTGAGTTACACGCGGAGGCGAGACGATGAAGGTGCTGCCCCTCTGGCCGCTCGTTGTGCTGCTGGTCGCCTGCAGTGCGGCCCCGGCGGCGCGTGCAACGTCGCCAATGGTGCTTACGGCTCCCACCGCGCCGGCCGCCGCGCGCACCGCCCGACCTGGCTCCGCCATTCCCCGTGGGACCGAACCGCTGCCACGGGCTGCCGCCACCCCGGCGGCACGCTCAGCTACCAGGAGCTCCGCTTCATCCGTTGCCCCGCCGAGTCAGGCGCCGGCTTCAACCGGGACGCCCACTATCATGCCGCAGGATTCGGCGACGGCAGAGCGGGAGCACGTGCTCGCAGCACAGTCCGTGGCCTACAGCTATCCGATCGGCATCCCCGGTCGCCCGCTCGGGGATGGTTGCTTCATCCGCGACGCGTATGCCGCCGAGAACACGTGGTTCAGCCCCGGCTGGTGGCACACCGCAGAAGACTGGTACGCCGTGCAGGGGACGACGGCGGGCGCATCGGTCTATGCTGTCGCCGATGGCATGGTGGTCTACGCCGGCGCCAATTATCCCGGCCGGGTCGTGATCGTTCGCCACACGGACGGCCTGTTCTCGCTCTATGGGCACCTCGCCCCGGCATTATCCGTGCGCGTGGGCGAGCGAGTGTCGCGTGGCCAGCTGATCGGGACCGTGCGACGGGGCGGCGACCCGGTGCCAGGACACCTGCATTTCGAGATCCGCACGTTTCTCACGCGCCGGGACGTGAACGGCGCGGCGCCACGATATCGGTACAAGTGCGGCGTCAATTGCCTGCCGGGCCCCGGCTACTGGCCGATCAAAGCGCCCGACCATCCCAGCTCGCTTGGCTGGCGCAACCCAAGCCACGTAATCGCGCTGCGCGCATTCACCTCCGCCGTCGATGGCACGCTTGGCACGGTAGTTGTCGCGGCCCCTCCGGCCGGATCGCGAACTACGCTCTGGTCAGCGGCATCCGGAGACGGGACGGCGCGCCAGGTGCTCGGCGAGCTATCGCTCCAGCCAGGCACGCGTTTTCCCCTCCTCGCGATCCGCGCCGGAGCTGAGGACTCGCCGTCCACCAGCGCCCTTTCCTACCAGATCTGGTACCGCATCCGCCTCGAGGACGGCCGGACGGGCTGGGTACAGGCCGCGGTGCCCGCCGGGTACGACAAGGGCAGCGACGGCCGGCCGTCGAGTGTACGGTTCAACTTCCTGCCCACGACGCCTGCCGCTCCATAGCCCTGAGGGTTTCCGCCTCGCTCAGCGCCTGCCGGAGCTAAGTGAGCGCCACCACAGGTCCACTGGCGACACTCCGTCTAGGCCTTACATTAGCGAACGTGTCACCAGGGGCAAAGTGGAACGTGTAGTGGCCGCCAAATCCTAGTTCTCCCTTGTTCTTGGTGATCCACAGAAGTCAGGATGCATACATCGCCTGGTGCGCCACAACGCACGCCTCCTTTTCAGCAATGTGTTGACCACGGGAACCTACGTGTCGTTTACTACGTTTAGGGAGGACGGAGGGAGAGCACATAGTGAGCAATTATTCTGGATCGTTGTTGAGAGTTGCAGTTCTTTTACTTGCTTTCGCTGCCGGGACCACGGCGTGTGGTCAACCCCAGGTATCTACGACAGCAGATCAAGGGAATACTCCGTCGAGCACCAAAACACAGATTCTGGATCGAACTGCGGAAGAGTCGATCCCCTCCAGGCCATCGAGTGTGACAGATCGGCACAGTGACGCCGCGATGACACCCACATCGTTGGTCATGCCAAGCCGGACGGTCGAAACATCAACGCCAGCTACACGCCTGACTTTTGCGGGTGTACCGTTGCCATCGCTACGGCCAGTCAACGCACCTGAGGGTGACATCGCCTCGGGCTTGGTGCGCTTGCCGCCAGCCTGGCTCGTCGTTGATTGTCAGGCCTTCCCCGCAACCTTCGGCAGCTTTACCTGGACTATCAGCATGACCACCGAGAGCCAGACAGTCAGGCATGCGGATGCCATCGCGCCAGAAAGGATTCCCTGGCTTGCCACTGCGATGGTTGGACTTAATGAGCAACCGGTGATCATTGTCAAAGCCACAGCCGTCAAGCAGGTTGCACCCCAGGTACGACCATGGACCACGGAGCCTAGGTATGCTCCCTTTGCGACGCTCGTACCAGCAGCGGCAGTCCAGCGAAACGGGGATTTTGCGGTGTTTACACTCCCCCCATTGGATGGTGTACGTGACCGGCTTCTTTACGTGCCCGTCACCTTTGAGGAGGGCAGCATTGACTATTACTGGCGCCTCAATCCGGCCAGGTAAACCAAACGCAGGTGGCCATGTGGTTGCAAGCACAGACATGGCGAACCAGACAACAGCGCGATCGGCTGTCTCCCATGGATTGCAACGGAAGGTGCAAGATGCACAGACAACCATGCCGCACGATCGTTGTCCTCGCCCTCATCTTGGTCGGGTGGGCACAAGCTGCTCGTCCTCCGGCCAGCAGCTATCGTGGTACGGCGGTACCGACTCCCCCGCCGCGCTACTGCGACCAGCACTGCCCTCCTGCGGCCTGGCTGTTGGTCGGCGACAGCCTCGTTGAGGCGAGTGGCGAACCGTTTACAACCGAAATGCACACCGACCCGTCCGGGTATGTGATGAAGGAGGCGACGCCCACAGCAAACGATGCGCCTGATATATGGGCTGTCATCCTGATCAATGCTGCGACCGTCAATACCTTTTGCTCCCGGTGACACGTTCGCTCGTATGCGGCCGTCTAGCGGGTGCAGGTGCAGCCAGTAGCCTCGCCGCACCTGCATCCGCGTCTCCGTCTCAGGCCCCCAGATCAGTCGGGGCATGCGCCCCGGTCTGTGGGCGCCCGAGACGGGCCCGATCAGCGATCGATCAAGCCTGCCCGGCTTGCTGGCCCATGAACTGTTGCGGGTTCTGGTCGAACTGTCGCTTGCAGCCGGGCGAGCAGAAGTAGTAGGTCTGGCCTTGATGCTGGCTGGTCAGCCCTTTCGACTGCGCCTGCTGCTGGTCGACCTGCATGCCGCATACCGGATCCGTTGCCATCGCACATCACCTCCTTTCATGCTTAGTGGAGCATGCCACGCGCCAGCACCGCGCTGGCGCAGCTCGCAAGTGCGACCCATGGCTGCGGAAGGACACCGGTCAGCACGGTTCCGGCGCCGAGGATCACCAGGGCAAGCCGGAGCGCGCCGGGCTCGCGGGCTAACGCGCCTCCCGGCCAGGGCCGAAGATAGAGCTGCTGGAGCACGCGCACGTAGGGAAAGAGCGAGAGGGCGCTGTTCGCGGCCAGCGCGACGGCGAGCCAGGTCCAACCGGCGCCGAGCGCGGCCCCGAAGAGCATCGCCTTGCCCACGAAGCTGCCGAACGGCGGGAACCCGGCCAGGGCGAGCAGGCAGAGCGCCAGGATCAGCCCCGGCACCGGAAGCGCACGTCCCAGCCCGGCGAAGCGCTCGATCGCATCCGAACCGACCTGCCGCTCGACGGCGTCGACGGCCAGGAAGGCGCCCAGGTTCATGCACAGGTAGACGACGAGGTAGAGCAAGAGGCCCGGCACGGCGAGCGGGTCGCGCCCGGCTGCGGCAACTCCGACCAGCAGGTAGCCGGCCTGGGCGATCGAGGAATAGGCCAGCAGGCGCTTCACGCTGGTCTGGCGCAGCGCAAAGAGGTTGCCCGTCGTCATCGTCAGCGCCGCTAGGAGCGCGATCAGCTCCGGCCAGCTGCCGAGGTCGCCCGGAAAGGCAACGGTCAGCGTGCGCAGGAGCACGGCCAGGCCCGCGGCCTTCGGGCCGACGGCGAGGTAGCCGGCGATCGGCGTCGGCGCGCCCTGATAGGTATCCGGCGCCCAGGCATGAAACGGGACCAGCGTGATCTTGAAACCGTAGCCCACCAGGAGGAGGCCAAGCCCGACGAGCACGGCGATCTTGTCGGCCGCCGGCAGCGCGCGGGCGAGCTCCGGCAGGCGGAGCGTCCCGGTGAGGCCGACGAGGATGCTCATGCCGTAGAGCATCACCGCGCCCGCGGCCGCCGAGAAGAGGAAGAGCTTGAGCGCTCCCTCGGTCGCCAGCCGGTCGTCCTTGGCGATGCCAGCCAGCACGTACGAGCCGACCGTCACGAGCTGGATGAAGAGGGCGATCAGCGCCAGGTCCTGGCTGGCCGCCAGGCCGACGATGCCCAGGCAGGTCAGAACCAGTACCGCCGGGACTTCCCCGGCGTGCGGCCGGCCTGCGAAGTGGCTCGGCGTCGCGAGCAGCACCAGCGCCGTCGCCGCGATGGCGACGAGCTTGAGGTAGACCGCCAGCGGATCGACGGCGTAGGTCTCCAGGAAGATTGGCCGCGCGGGCCATGACAGCATGCGCGCGCTGGCGATCATGGCGGCCGCCAGCCCCGCGAGCGCGACCCACGTCGCGATGCCCTTCCGGGCCGGGGACAGGAAGGGACCGAGCGGGAGCAACACGAGCACGAGCCCGCCCAGGATCAGCTCGGGCATGATCGCCCAGAGCTCCATGCCGCCCTGCATGCCGGGCATATGTTCAATGTCCTCCGACGAGGGCGGCAACGGATCCCCGCCGCAGGGCGCCCTCGATCATGGCCACCAGCGGCCCCGGCACGAGGCCGAGCAGCAGGATCAGCGCGACGAGTGGCAGCAGCGTGGCGTACTCACGGGCGTTGAGCGGCGGCAGGTGCGCCCAGGCGGGGGGCAGCGTGCCCAGCAGCACGCGTTGCAGCGTCCACAGGAACATCGCCGTGGTTACGACGACCCCGGTGAGCATACCCACCGCCGCCCAGCGGTAGACGCCGAGCGTGCCCAGGACGATCTGCACCTCGGCCACGAAGTGGGCCAGCGCTGGCAGCCCGAGCGAGGCGAACATCGCAAAGGCGAGGATCGCTCCGTAGCGCGGCAGGGCCGCCCACAGGCCCGACAGCCGGCTGATCTCCCGCGTCTCGGTGCGCTCCGCGAGCATCCCCACCAGGAAAAAGAGCGCTCCGGTGACCAGGCCGTGCGCGACGAGCTGGAAGGCGGCGCCGCTGGCCGCGGCGGCCCGATCCGCCGGGCTGGCCCAGCTCGCGGCGGCCACCGCCACGCCGAGCAAGACGTAGCCCATGTGGTTGATGCTGCTGAAAGCCACGAGGCGCTTGAGGTCTGCCTGCGCCATCGCCACCGCCGCGCCGTAGATCGCGGAGATCACCGCGAGCGCCGCGATCGGCGCCGCCCAGGCGCTGAACGCGCCGGGCACCGTCGGCAGGGCCAGGCGCAGGAAGCCGTAGCCGCCGAGCTTGAGCAGGACGCCGGCCAGGATCACGCTGCCGCCGGTGGGCGCCTCTGTATGGGCGTCGGGCAGCCAGGAGTGGAACGGGATCACCGGCAGCTTGATCGCGAAGCCGACGAAGAAGCCGAGCAGGACCAGCGACGGGCCGAGGCCGGCGCCGGCATACGGCTGCGCGGCGACGATCGCCGGCAGGTCGAAGGTGCGTGGCTGCATCCGGAGGTAGAGCGCCAGGATCGAAAGGAGCATCGCCAGGCTGCCCACGCGCGTGTAGAGGAAGAACTTGAGCGCCGCCTCGACCCGGCGTGCATGCCCCCAACCGCCGATGATGAAGTACATCGGCACCAGTGCGACCTCGAAGAAGACGTAGAAGAGCAGCAGATCCAGTGCGACAAAGACGCCGATCAGTCCGGTCTCCATCAGGAGGAAGAGTGCGAAAAACTCGCGCGGATGCTGCGGCTCGTTCCAGGTGTAGACGAGCACGAGCGTGGTCAGCAGCGCCGTGAGCAGCACCAGCGGCAGCGACAGGCCGTCGACGGCGAGGTGGTAGCTCGCGCCAAGCGTCGGGATCCACGATGTCCGCTCCTCGAACTGGAATCCGGGACGCATCCAGTCGAAGCGGGCCAGGAGGATCACCCCGAGCAGCAAGACGAGCCCGCCGGTTCCGGCCGCCACGGCGCGCCAGGCGGCACGACCCGGCAGCAGATAGAGCAGCGCGGCGCCGGCTACGGGCAGAAAGATCATCAGCGTCAGCAGCGGCATCGGCCTTCCTTAGCGCAGGGCGTTGGCGAGGATGGCGAGGACGATCACGCCCAGGCTCCCCACCAACGCACCTATCAGGTAGTTCTCAATGTGTCCCGTCTGGAGCCGGCGCACGCGCTGGCTCAGTCCGAGCAGTCCCTGTCCGAACGCAGTGACGGCGGCGTCGAGCCGGCGCAGATCGAAGTGTGCCGCCGCGCGGCTGGCGGACATGGTGGTCGTTGCGGCAGAGGTCGCCGCCGCGTCGAAGACCGCATGGTCGAACCGGCCGGCCTGCTGCGCCGCGCGCACGACAATCCCGGCGGCAGAGGCTGCCAGCGGATCGAAGACGGCGCGGTCGACCGCCGCGGCGGCAGCCGCGAGGTCGAGACCGCCACGTGCAACCAGCGCGTAGAGCGGGCGCAGGCCAAGCTCGCCGGCCAGCGGTGACGCGAAACGCGCGAGCGGCGGCCAGATGATCGCACGTGGCCAGATCCTTCGGGCGAGCAGGCCCAGCGTGACACCTGCGACGGCCACCGCCAGGGCGCTCACCGTGGCCACCCCCGTCTCCGGCACGGGACTCCCCAGCAGCCTGCTGAGCGGCCGGCCGGCGATCGCAGCATCGGCAAGCAGCCCGAGGACGATCAGGACCGCCAGTGCCAGCACCGGCAGGCGCAAGCCGAGCGGCACTTCGCGGGGCGCCTGAGCCGGTTCGGACGGCGCCCCGAGGAACACGAGGGCGAGGGCGCGCGCGCTGTAGAGCGCCGTCAGCAGGCTGGCGGCCAGGGCCGCCGCGAAGAGACCGGGTCCGTGCAGGAAGGCCGCCCCCAGCACGGGATCTTTGGGCGGCCACGCGAGCGTGACCGGCAGGCCCGCCAGCGCCGCGGCGGCAAGCGCGAAGCCGGCGCAGGTGGACGGCATGCGGCGGCGCAGGCCGCCCATGCGATCGAAGGTTGTGCCACCGACGGCGTGGTCGACGGCGCCGGCAGCCAGGAAGAGCGTGGATTTGTAGAGTGCCTGGGCGAACAGTAACAGGACGCCCGCGAGGAGACTGCCGGCGCCGAGGCCGACGAACATCAGGCCAAGCTGGCTCATGGTCGAGTAGGCGAGCAGCCGTTTGAGGTCCGTCTGGACCAGCGCGACCATGCCGCCGAGCAGCGCCGTCAGGGCGCCGACCCACCCGACGACCGTGAGTGCCGGGCCGGCCGCGAGAAACAATGGGTACAGGCGGGCGACGAGAAAGACGCCCGCCGCGACCATCGTGGCCGAGTGGAGCAGCGCCGAGACCGGCGTCGGGCCGGCCATGGCGTCGGGGAGCCAGCTCTGGAAGGGCACCTGAGCCGACTTGCCCGCGGCGCCCGTGAAGAGCAAGAGGGCGGCGGCGACGAGCAGTCCGGTCGGCAGCTTCCCGCCGGTGGCGGCTGCGAGCACCGCGTCGATCCGCCCCGTGCCTACCGAGCCGGCCAGGAGCAGCACGCCGAGGAGCATGGCTTCGTCGGCCAAGCGTGTCGTCAGAAAGGCTTTGGTAGCCGCGCTCGGCACGCCCGGCCGCTCGAACCAGAAGCCGACCAGCAGGTAGGAGCAGAGGCCGACGAGCTCCCAGGCGATGAAGAGGGTCAGCAGGTCGGCCGCCAGCACCAGCGTCAGCATCGCGCCGGCGAAGAGGCTGAAGATGGTGAAGAAGCGCGCCTCGCGCGGATCCTCGGCCATGTAGCTCGCAGCATACGTGAAGACCACGAGCGCGACGACCGAGACCAGCGTCGCGACCAGCGCCCCGAGTGGGTCAAGGGCGAGCGCGAAGGCGAACGAACGGCCGCCGACCGTCAGCCAGGGGAGGATCAGGCTAGGGCGGGCGCCACGGGCCGCCGCGACGAGCCCCAGCGCCGAAATGAGCGTGGAGCCGGCCAGCGCCAGCACGGCGAGCGGGCCGGCACGGCGCCCCGAAAAGGCGGGACTGATGGCCAGGAGCACGCTGACGCCCAGCGGGAAGGTGGGCGCCAGCCAGAACAGGCCTGCGCCGCTCACTGCTGCAGCTCCGTCGCCGAATCCACGTTCGAGGTGCCACGCTGGCGGAAGACGAGCAGCATCAGCCCGAGACCGGCGGCCATCTCGACCGCGCCGATCGTCACGGCGATAATCGCAAAGATCTGCACGTCGAAGTTGTCCGGCCGCACAAAGCGCCAGAAGGCAACGAGGTTGAGGATCGCGGCATTCAGGATGATCTCGATGCTCATCAGCACCATGACGCCGTTGCGCTGCGAGAGGACGCCCGCCACGCCGATGCCAAAGAGCAGCGCTCCGACGACGAGGTACGCGCCAAGTCCCGGGCCGTTCATGGATGGCCTCCATGCTGCTCGCTGCCCGCGGGTGCCGGCTCCGCCGCGGCGGGTACAAGATCCATACCGCACTTCGGACACTGGCCAGGACGATCCTGGCGCACCTCGGGATGCATCGGGCAGGTGTAGGTCGTCGCCTGCGCCGTGGGGGCGGGCGCCGGCTGCGGCACTTCTTCAGACGGCACGAGGTCCATGCCGCAGATTGGGCACTGACCCGGCCCCGGCTGGCGCACCTCGGGATGCATCGGGCAGGTGTACGTTGTCGCCTCGGCCGATGCGGTTGCCGTGTCCCTGGTGCGGACGAGGTGCGGCTCGCGCTTGCCGAAGATGACTGCGCCGGCGATACCGCCCACGATCAGAAAGGCCGCGCCCTCGAACCCGATCATGTAGCGGGACAGGAGCAGCTCACCGACCATGCTCGTGGCGTCCTGCGTGGGACCGCTTGCGCTGAGCGGCCAGGCCGTGCGCAGCACGAGCACGACGAGCAGCAGCGCCGTGGCCGCGCCGATGGCGAGCGCCCACGGCAGCTGCGCCGTCGACATCGCCATGCCCACCATCATCTCGTAGTGCTGTTTCGGAGCCATACGGGCTGCCCCCGTCCCGTCCTCGTGCTCGCCATGACCCATCGCCATCGCCGCCTGGGTCTGCTGCCCGTCGTGGCCATCCAGGCGGTGATCGGTTTCAGTAACCGGGACGAGATCCATGCCGCAGATCGGGCACTGGCCGGGATTCGGCTGCCGAACCTCGGGATGCATCGGACAGGTGTAGGTTGTAGCGTGTTCCGTGTGCGCTGGAACTGGCTGCTCTGGGTGTGTGGGCACGAGATCCATGCCACAGATCGGGCACTCGCCCGGGTGATCCTGCCGGACCTCGGGATGCATGGGGCACGTATAGGTCGTCGCCTGCGCCGTGCCGGGGTGATCGGCGTGAAGCGCGCTGCGTTGCACGAGCGGCATGCCGCAGATCGGGCAGTCGCCCGGGCCGGGCGCGCTCACCTCAGGATGCATCGGGCAGGTCCAATCGCTGGCCGTCCCGGTCGTAGCCGGTTCGGGTTGCCAGTCAAGCTCCGGCGGAGCTTCGCGGGGCATGCTCATCGAGAAGGCGCCCGGACCAGGCAGGCGCATCTTGCGCTTCATGTCCCACATCATCTCGCCGCCGGGGTCGATCATTAGCATGACCATGAAGAGGACCATCACGAGCATGCCGCCCACGTTCATCATGACCTGGATTGCAGCCATGAGGTCGGCATCGAGCAAGATGAAGAGACCGGCGAGCGCCACGAAGCTCGACATCAGCGCCAGCCCGGCCCGATACATGCTCATCGTCACGAGCATCCCCGCGGCCATCAGGACCGCTACGGCGGAGAGCGCCAGGAAGATGATCCACTCGACCAGGCCGCTCATCGACCGCCTCCGGGCACGATCAGCGCGAGGATGCCGACCATGGTGATGTTCACCAGCGAGGCCGGCAGCAGAATCTTCCAGGCCAGCGCGAGCATCTGGTCGTGCCGCAAGCGCGGCGCGAAGCGGCTCGTCCAGAGCACCGCCGCCGCCAGCGCGAAGGTCTTGAGCACGAGCCAGACAGGACCGGGCAGCAGTGGCCCGTGCCAGCCCCCGAAGAAGAGGACGACTCCCATCGCCATCAGCAGCAGAAAGAGCGCGTTGAGTACCAGCTTGAAGAGCAACAAGCGCGCTCCGCTGTACTCGCCCAGGACGCCGCCCTCCAGCTCGCTGCCCGCCTGGGGGATGTCGAACGGGTGGCGGTAGCTCGTGTAGAGCGCGGTCACGAGGTAGATCGCGAGCCCCAGCGGCTGCCACACGGCGTACCAGAGGCCGCGCTGTGCCTCGACGATGCGCACCGTCGACAGCGACTCGGCCGCCATCACGGGTCCGATCGCCGCGAAGCCGAGCGGCACCTCGTAGCTCACCAGGTAGGCGGCGGCGCGGAAGGTACCGAAGAGGCCTTCCTTCCCGTTCTGGCTCCAGCCGGCGTTCATCAAGGCGATCACGAACGGCCCGAGCACGACGATGAAGTAGAAGAGACCGATCGCGGGATCGAAGCCGACCAGCTGCGGGCCGAGCGGAATCACCAGCGCGGCCAGGGCGACCGCCGCGAGCGCGACCAGCGGCGCCGAGCGAAAGAGGAACCCGTCGGCGCCCCGCGGGACGAGATCTTCCTGCCGGAGGAGCGCCAGTGCCTCGCGCAGCGGGAGCACGATGGCCGCCCCTATCCAGCGCGGACCGTGGGCAACGGCAGCATCCAGCACGGCGACTGCGTACGCGCCAAGCACGAGCCCCGCGATCACGACGAGCGAGGAGACGAACAGGTTCATCCATCGGCCTCCGCCATCGCCAGGTCGAGGCTGGCGACGATCACCTCGGCGTCTGCCAGTTTCTGGTTTGCAAGGATTTCGGGAAGGATCGGCAGCAGGACGGCCGACGGGCGCTGCCAGGTGACGCGAGCCGGGCCATCGCCGCCATCGCTCACGAGATGCAGCCCGATCGTGCCGCGCGGACCCTCGAGGGTCGCGTACGCCTCGCCGGCGGGAGCCGTCCAAGCCGCTGGCGATTCCATAGGCCCCACAGGGCTCTCGGATGTCTGCATAGCGGTGTGGAGGTCGCCGGCGGCGGCGGCTAGGCGCGTGAGCAGCCGGCTCTGCACGTCGCCGGCGCCCTGCTCGCTTGCGTGCAAGACCGGCCCGCTCACGCCGGCCCCCCGGAGGCGCTCCACGGCGAGCACGCCGATACCCCGCGTCCGCAGCTGCAGCATCCGGTCGCGTGCGACACGGTCGTGGAGCTGCGTGGCCGCATCGGCGATGCACCGGAGCTGCTCACTCGCGGAGAAATGGTCAGGCCCGGGAGGCGCCGTCTCTGCGCCCGCGGCAGCCGCCCATCCGAGAGCCAAGCCATGCTCGACGGCGCTAGGAAGGCGTGCCACCTCGTCCGCGAGCCCGCGCGCATGGGCCACCAGACGGTTCGCGCCGATGAGCGACGCAAAGCGCACGAGCCACCAGAGGTGATTCCGGGCGCGTTCGAGTGCCAGCACGGCTTCCCGGCGTTGCGCGACCAGCGCTGCCACCTGGCGCCCCTGTAAGGTTTCCAGCGCTCGCCTATATGCGAGCTCACTCGCGACCGGCGCCAACGGATCGAGCTGGCGGGCGACGCCCGCGGCGTCGCGCCAAGCTAGACGCTGCATCGTCGCGGCAATGCCGCGCTGTGCGTAGCCGGCCTCGACCTCGGCCGAGAGCACCTGCTCGCCGTCGCAAACCAGCGCCAGACGCAGCGGCCCGGCGGTCCACGGCTGGACCGGACCCAGGCTCAAGACGGCCAGCTCCGTCGCGATCTCGCGTTCGGATCTCGGGGGCAGGGCGACGGTGCCGGCGTCGAGCGCGCTCTGGCCCGCCGGACCAAGCTCCGGCCAGGCTGCGTCGGTCAGTACGGCTGCGAGCCGTTCGACGGACGCATCCGCGAGACGGAGGACGTCCGGCAGCAGCTTCTCGACGCGCACCAGATCGCTGCCCGGGAGCACATCCGGTGCGGGTGGGCCGATCACCAGGGCGCGGGCAGGACGCGGCAGCGCCCGTGCCAGCTCGGCGATGGCTGGAGCCAGCTTCCGTGTGACCGGCTCAGCTACGACGAGGAGGTCGGCATGCCGGGGCGATCCGGCCGCGATCAGCAGGGGATCGCGGCCGGCCAGCGCGGCAAAGAGGTGCGCCCCACTCCCACCGTCGACGGCGAGATAGCGCCGCGGCCGGACCGGGCGGCGTGGCCGGCGCGCGACCGGCCGCGGCGTCACGCTAGCGCTCCCAGTCAAAGGCACCTTCCTTCCACGCGAACAGGATCGCGGCGGTCAGGATCGCGACGAAGACGAACATGTCCCCGAAGGCGACCAGCCCGACACGCTTGAAGACCACTGCCCAGGGGAACATGAAGACCATCTCCATGTCGAAGGCGACGAAGAGCAGAGCCAGTACCGCGTAGCGGACGCGAAACTGGATCCAGGTCTTGTGGCCGGTGCGCCCGCCGTGCTCGGGTGGCGGATTCTCGGCCGCGGCGCGGGGACGTGGGCCCCACCACCTGCCGAGTCCCAGCCCGACCAAGCCGAGCCCAAGCGCCACCACGAGCATCGCTCCGGCCACAGCATACTGCCGGCTAATGTCTGCGATCATCTCCTGCCTCATACACGTATGCGCTCATCTGCGTAGCTCCCCGGCGAGCTATTGCCCCGCCCTAGCATTATATGTACCGACTCTCCTGAGCAATAGAGGTGCACGGGGTGCGGACGGTCCACGAAACGAGCGACCCCCCTTCCTGGGCGTCAACGGCCGCTACGGATGATGTCCCGGCGCTCTTCGTAGTCCTCGCGGTCGATCTCGCCGCGCGCATAGCGTTCGTCGAGAATGCGTGTGGCCTCGCCGGTTCCCCTGCCCGTTCGCCCGGCGAGTAAGCGCACGACCACGACGATGCCGGCGATCAGCAAAAGGACGAGGACCAGCACCCCAAGCATCATCATCCACATCATACCGCCCATCATTGTGCCCATCATACCGTTCACCGGCTCACCTCCCTGTGCAGCTGCTGCACGTCGTATACCGCCATCATCGTGATCCTCCGCCCCATGTCATGCCGCCGTCCTCGCTGCGGTATACCTGGCCGCGCTCATCGACCGTCAGAACCACGTTCGGCTGCAGTGCGTCGACGGCGACGGTGAGAATCGTCTGCTTCAGATTGGTCAGCGTCCAGGTGCCGCCACTCCGGCGGAAGAGCCCGCGCGTCGTCGCGGCGAACACCGGATCGCCGGACGGAGCAACACTCAGGGCGATCACCTGCGCATCAGCGGGAAGGCCTGTCCCACTTGGCGTCCACGTACTGCCGCCATCCGTGCTTTGCTCCACAGCATTCGCCGTACCCATGTAGAGCGTCCGGCCATCGGGACTTACCGCCAGCGCGACGCCGGGCGGCGACGGATTGGCGGCCTGCCAGGTCGTGCCGCCGTCGGGGCTCGCGAGCAAACCCTGGCCGACGACCACCGCGTACAGACGATTCGGGTCGGCCGGACTCTGGGCGAAGCCATGGATGTCGGCGCCCTGGATCGGCGAGTCGGGAGCCGTCCAGGTCGTGCCGCCGTCATCCGAGCGCAGGAAAACGCCGTGTCCGGCAGCGTAGACGCGGCGCGGCGCCTTCGGCGACGCCGCCAGGTTCATGGCGTCGGCGTCCCTGAGCGTGGTCGGCTGCCAGGTATGCCCACCGTCAGTACTCTTGAGCAGGCCCTGGTGGTGGCCAAAGAAGACGGTGTTTGGGTCTGTCGGACTCCAGACCAGCGCGTGAAAATCTTGGGTCTTGAGGGTGGCGATCGGCTGTGGACTACCAGCCGCCGGACGAGCGCCACGCAGGAGGAGCCATCCGCCGAGCGCGAGCACGACGAGCACGCCGAGCGCGAGGGGCAAGATCCAGGTAGGATGGCGTCGGCCTGCGAGGCGGCTGCTTCGGCGGGCCGCGCGCCCGGTTGTTCGAGCCATGTTTCAAACTCCAATCGGTACCACTTCTCGGCCTTCATCAACTAGACAGCCGATCCGTAGGCCATTATACTGATGTACAGTACACCGGTCAATCGTACAACCGTCGATGGTAGATCCGGCTGGCGATGACATGCGCGGCATACGCTGCAGTTCGCTTGGCGCGTGTATGGCGACGGCATTCGCCTGTCGAGTGGTTGCTGTTGTCGCAAGAGCTACCTTCAGCTGAACGGATGACCCGCATGCATGTCCGACATGTGATCGTAGGCAGCCTTCTTGTCGTGGGGATTCTGACCGGATGCGAATCGATCCAGCCTGTGTCATCAGTCGGTAGTGCAACGTCGGAAGCTGTCCGGGCAGGGTCAGCATCGGTATCGACCCCCTCGCCGACGCCGGCGCCGGTTGGCCGGATCGGCACAACGGTGGCCATCCCCGGCGGCAGCTATACCGACCTCACGCCGCAGCAGCTATCCAGCCTGTTGGCGAAGAAATCCTTTTCGCTGGTCAATGTGCATATCCCGTACGAGGGAGAGCTTGCCGGCACCGATGCCTTCATTCCGTTCACCGAGATCACCCGGCGTCTCGACAAGTTGCCTGCCGATAAAAATGCGCCGCTGGTCCTCTACTGTCGGAGCGGCAGGATGAGCACGGAAGCGAGCCAGGCACTGGTCCGTCTCGGCTACACCAATGTCATGAATCTGGCGGGCGGTATGAACGCCTGGCAGGCGACGGGCTACCGGTTGCTCCGTAAGCGGTAGCAGTGCCACACGCCCGGCGGCGCATAGCGAAAGAAGTTGCCGATAGGCATTAACCGGCAACGAAGAGACCTGTGGAGCGAGGGGTGCCCTGCTGTGGCCCGCTGCGCTTCGCACGGTATCGAAGTGTGCCACAGAGATGAGCAGCGAACACCGATCGAAGCCGGGGCTTATTGCTGCCCACCGAAGATCGCCAAAGGCCATGAGATCGTGCAAACCGTGCGCGAGGTGCATCACGGCGACGCCGGTCCCCGCAGGAGCGATAGCGGCATGAAAGCGAATGATCTGCTCGTGTGACGCTCCGCTGTATGATCTCGCAATACACTCAGTGCAGTACCTGCCGGATATTGGCGACCACGTGATCCGGATCCAGCTCGCGGCCGTCGTAGTATGCCCGTACGTGGCCCTTGCGGTCGATGAGCACGAAGCGGCCGCTGTGCATCACCTCGGGACCGCTCGCGTCCTGCCCAGGACTACCGTGCGTAATGGTCGCCGTTTCCGAGGGCGGGAGGGCCTGAATGCCCAGGTGGAAGCCGTCCACAATCAACGGCTTGACCGCGGCCTCCGGGCCCGTAAGGAAGCGCCAGGCCGAAGGATCCGCGCGATGCCGCTCAGCGTAGGCGTGGAGCACCGCGGGCGTATCCCGGGTGGGGTCGACCGTGAATGAGAGGAGCTGCACCTGCGGACCGAGCAGTTGCTCCTGCCGCAGGCGCTCCTGCAGCGCCTGCATCCGGAGCGAGAGCAAGGGGCAGATATCGCGGCAGTGGGTATAGATGAAGTTGGCGACGACGACTTTGCCGCGAAAGTCTGCCGAACTGACCGGCCGCTCCATCTGGTCGGTCAGCTTGAACGGCGGCGCGGCGCCGAAGTCGTCCAGACGTGCCGCCTGACGCGCCTGGCCGCGAGCAATCCCGTAGACGATCAGGGCGGCCAGGACGAGGCTGGCTGCGATGCTCATCACGAGCACGCGTACAATAGGGAACGAGCGCATGTGTGAACCTACTCCACTAACAGATGTAGCGGCGCGGCGTGCGAGATCATCGCTCGGCGTACCACACGGGCCGGCTAGCGGGCGATCTCGTTGACGTAGCCTTCCAACTCGTGCTGTGTCATCTGTCCGGTCCGCTTTCGCGCCACCTTGCCATCACGCATGATAAAGACCGTCGTCGGCAGGCCGTAGACCTGGTAGCGCAGGCTGATCGGGTTGCCATCGTCGGGGCCGGCCGGGTAGGTGATCCCCAGCTCCTTGAGGAAGGCACGCGAGGCCTCCGGGTCGTCGTTCACAGCCGCGCCGACGAAGACCACGCCACGCCCCTGATTGGCCCGGTAGGTTGTCTCGAATGCGGGCATTTCAGCCCGGCATGGTACGCACCACGAGGCCCAGAAGTTGAGCACCACGGACTGGCGACGCTGTCCGGCAAGGCGGAAGGTGCCGCCGTCGAAGAGCGATAGGGTGAAATCGGGAGCCGGCTGGCCCACTGCTTCAGCCGCCAATCCACCGCGGTCCGCGCCGATACTCCGCAGGGGGCCGGCTGCCGGGCGTGGGCGTGCGGACGCCAGGAGTGCCGCCAGCACGACGAGCGCCAAACCGCCGAGGAGGGCGACGCCCCTCAGAAGCTGGGACCACCTCGGCCGGCCCGCCGCCGCTGCGGTCCCGGCGCTGGAGGATTCCGGCACCTCGCCTTCTCGGTCCATCACGTTCAGCCCATCAGGAACGACTGCCGGCGCGATCGTTCGCCGCATACGGCGCCTGCGTGCGCGCGCCTTCCAGCTCGTTGAGCTCGCGGCTGATCGCTTGCTGTTGGGCCTGCAAGCTTTCCATCTGTGCCCTCAATTCGGCCACTTGCTCGTCACGCGTCAGCCCCACGCCGGACGACCGGCGCGCTTGCTCGCCCTCCGTCGCACACTGCCCACCGCCCATGCCCCGCATCATGAAGAGCATCGAGAGCGGGCAGGCGAGCACGATCAGGAATGGCAGCGCTGCGCCCGCGAGATTGGGCGCTACGGCCCAGACGCCAAGCCCAACCACAGCCAATCCGGCAATAACCTTCCAGTTCAAACACATGCCACCCATCTTGTTCATGATTGCGACCTCCTCTGGCTCGCTGCGGGTGCCGTTCGCACCCGGCTTGGTTCTACCGGCAACCGCCGGCCCATCAAACGTCGACAAGATCGTAGTACCGCCTTATATCGACCGACGTTCCGGTAGCGAAGCCGACACAACCGGATCCGCCATGGTGACGCCAGGACGTTCGGCTGTCCGGTCCTCAGTCTGCAGCCGGCCAATCTGAGCGACGATGGTCGCCTGCTGTTCCGCGAGTGCGGCGAGCTGAGCCTGCAGCATCGCCACCCGATCGTCCGGGCTCACGTCCGGGGCCACCCGGTTGGACGCCGGGTTGACCCCCCGCATATCGTGCGAGCCCATGGCCTGGTCCTTGTTGCCGCGCGTCATCATCCACATCATGAGCCCCATCCCAATCGGACAGGCCAATGCGGGTAG
>JBBSGA010000071.1:0-21510 GCA_038254585.1 Chloroflexales bacterium
ATTGCACGTATCACGGAATAGGCAGCGACGAATTTCCTCCAGGGCCGCGTCCATGTGCGACTCGATCTGATCATTTCTCAGACGCAGTAACCTGTATCCAAGCTGCTGCAGAACGTCGGCCCGCAATTGATCGTATTCGGCCTGCCGATCATGCACGGCTCCATCGACTTCGACGATCAGCATCGCCTCGGCACAAAAGAAGTCGACGATGAACCGGCCGATTGGATGCTGACGGCGAAACTTGTAACCGTCGAGGCGCCGGTTGCGCAGCGCCTCCCACAAGCGTTCTTCGGCAGGCGTTTGTTCTTGCCGCAACTGCCGCGCCCGTTCCTGAACCTGAGCCAGCGCCCGTCGTCGCATATAAGGCCCTCACCCCCGGCCCCTCTCCCATTGCGATGGGAGAGGGGAGTCCGAGACCTCTTCACGTGTCCCAGCGAGCAGAAGCCGGACGGCTCTTCCTCTGGCCCGGCGAGCAGCCATTCAGCTTCCTTCCCCTCGCCTGCCATAACGTACGTCGAGGCTTGCTCTCCCTCACCTGCCGCAGCACGTGCCCAAGCGCATGCTGGCGCCGGTACACGCTGCCGGGTGGCGTCCTCCCTCCCCCTCGCCTGCCGCAGCGGGAGAGGGGGCCGGGGGGTGAGGGCCTGCACCTAATACTTCAGCTTGCCGTCGAGACTGTGGACGCGCATCACCTCGTTGCCGCGCGGGTCGATCACCTTCACCGCCACGCGCCCGTGCTTACCCGGCGGGAAGGGCAGCGACGTGGTGCCGCTGAGGGCCGCGAAGCGGTCTTCGTCAACCACGCTCTTGAGCGCCTTCGCCAGCTTGTCCCAGGAGCTCTTGTCCGGGAAGAACGCCTGCGTGATCAGGAAGGTGCGCCCGTCATAGTCGGCGTCGAGGAACCACGCGGCGACCTTGTCCGCGTTGGTGGGTAGAATCGTGTTGTCGACCGGGTTGTAGACGTCGACGCCTTCCATGGTCACGGTGTAGGAGCCATCCGCGTCGAGGCCGTGGAGCGTCGTGCGCGGGCTGCCGAAGACCGTGAAGATCTGGCTGTTGGGCGTCTCCTTGAGGAGGTCGCCCATGTTGACGCTGGGGTCGACCTGGGCCAGATGGCAGCGCAGCTCGTCGTCGGGGTCGCGCTCTTCGACGGCGGCCTGCGCCGCGGCGTCGAAAGAAAAGCCCGCGAAGATCAGATCGTCGTAGCCGCGCCGGTTGGCCGCCCGGATCGCCTTCTCGACCTGGAAAGCCGTCACCGGCCCGAACTCCGGCCCGAGCGAGACGGCCACGCGGCGCGGCTCCCCGTCGCCCCGCGGCTGCCACCCCCCTCGGCGTGAAGGTACGCGCCGTCGAGCCGCTCCAGCCGTTCGAGCCGCAGCACGTTGTTGTTGGGGAAGCGCACGCCGTCCTGGAGCAGCAGCTTGATCATGCGGTCGCGGAAGGCGTCGGCGTTGGCGGGGTCGTCTGCGACGTCCGTCGCCGCGTGGTCGCCGGTTTCGCCGAAGGTCTGGAGCTGACCGGGCGGGCCGTCGATGGGCGACTCGCCGTGTGGGGACTCCTCGGCCGGCATCACCGCCTCGACCGTGAACGGCCCCGCGACGCGCACCACACCCTTGACGACCTCGGGCTGATCCACCAGCTCCTCCGGCTCGGCGTTCGCAGAGATCGCGGCATTGATCTCGTCCATCTTCGCGTGCCAGGCATCGCGATATTCCTTGAGCGCGCGCTTCAACGGCTCCGACCATAGCTCGTCGGCGTCGAAGGGCACCTCCCACTCCTGCCAGCCCTCCCTGGGCAACAGCCAGCGCCGCCGGTCGGCGTCCGTGACCGCCTTCTTGCCCTCGCGCCGCTCCTTCTGCAGGAGCTTGGCCTGGAGCCGCTGCCGGATCTGAGTCGTCACACCTGTCAGGACCGCGTTCAGCGCCTGGAACTTCCGGTCGAGCACCGGCTGGTGCTTCGCGAAGATCGCATCCAGCGCGGCGTTCTGGGCGATGCTCTTGAGGGTGATGTGTGGGATCTTTTTGTAGTCGAAGCCACGGCCGGGATTCGAGCCCGGCTCCTTGTCGTCACCCTTGACCTTATAGAACGGGAACGGAACAGTCAGAATGCGCTGCCTTGCCAGCGAAAGCGCCACGCGGCTCGTGTCGATGATGATCCACCGTCTCCCCCACTGCTCAGCAACGTGGGCAGTAGTTCCACTACCACACGTCGGGTCCAGCACCAGGTCGCCGGGGTCGGTGGTCATCAGGAGGCAGCGTTGGATGACTTTCGTATTCGTTTGCACCGCAAAGAGCCGCTCACTCACTCCGCCGACATCATCCCAATAGGCGCCTAGGGGAATAACTGGAGAGTCGCTCCAGTAACGCACCAAGCGAATCTGGTTATTGTCGACTACGATTCGCTCGGCATTTGCTGCTCGTCGGAGTTGAGCAGGCACAACACCCCAGTGGCGGTTACCGCCGGGATGGAAAGATTTCCCCTGGAACTCGAAACTGACGGTTGTCGTCTCTCGGAATCCTTCGGAGGTCAGCGGATAGGAACTCCACAACGTCAGTTCAGATCGTACCTCGCTATCGTCTTGATAATCGCTCTGCGTTATTTGACGCCGAGCACCTGTTGTCTCTTCAACACGCGAGTACCCTGTGCCACCAGAACCACCAACTCGCCTTTGCAGATAGATGGGGTTGAATTTCGATTCTGCTTCTACGCGATCTTTTGCATACCATAGTAAGAAGTCAACATTTGTTTGTATAAAGGAACCTAAAACGCTCCCTGTCTTTTGGATGCTGATTATCGTAATGGAGTTCTCGGGCCCAAACACTTCGTCCATCACTGCACGTACTCGATGTAGGTTCTCATCACTAATCTGAACGAAGATGCTGCCGGTATCCGCCAGCAGCTCCTTGCAGAGCATCAGCCGATCGCGGAGGTAGGCGAGATACGAGTGGACGCCTAGCGTCCAGGTGTCCCGGTATGCCTTGACCATCTCCGGCTCGCGGGTCAGGTCGCTCTCCTTGTCTGTGACGTCGCGCTTGCCGATCTCGGGCTGGAAGTTGGAGGCGAACCTGATGCCGTAGGGCGGGTCCATGTAGATCATCTGGACCTTGCCGGCGAGGTCTTCGCGGCGGGCGAGGCTGGCCATGACCTGGAGCGAGTCGCCGAGAATCAGGCGATTGGCCCAGTCGACGTCGTGGCGGTAGAACTGGACGGCGCGGTGGTATTCCTGGTCGGGATCGGCGAAGAGCGAGCGCTGGACGTCCTGACGCGCGGCGACGCGCAAGATCGCCTCGGCCGAGACGCGCTCGTGGATGTGGAGCGCGACGGGATCGACATCGAGCAACCGCTGCTCGCGCTTACCGGCCCATTCGAGCCAGGGCTGAGGCTGGCGGATGGCCTCCCGGAGGATGCGAACCTCGTCCGCCGTCAGCTTCTGCGTGCCGGCCTTGGCGATGATCTCGGGGATGCGGTCGGCCTCGCCGGTAGGGTCGGAGCGGAGCACAGGCGGGAGGTGTGGATCGTAGGCGTAGGTGAGCTTGGGCGCCTCGCGGATCTTGCCCTCGGCGGCGAGGCCCGCAGGCGGGATGTTCTTGCGCTTGGCGTCGTAGTGGTACGACTGGATCGTTCCATCGGTCGGGGCAGCCTTCTTCGCCATCGATGTTGCCTCTTTTTATCGAATGCCGGCTTCTGGACGCACAGGATGCTTTCAACTCGGACCCATAGGCACCTGGCGCCTCGGATGAGACGCCGGGAAGGTCTGGTATTTCAGGCCGAACGGCGCCGGTGAGAAAACGATGCCAGGATCGTCGGAGTATCCGTCCCTGGTCGTGTGGGCGTCCACCGTAGTTATATCGAAAAATCGCCGAAATGGGAGCGGAGATTCGGGGGAGAATTTCACCCCCGCCTACCGGATGAACGCCCCCGGCCCCACCGAATCAATTCGGTGTCTGATACACTCAAACACGCTGAAGCGCGTTGAGAAAGGTTTACCTGGTTAAACTGTAACTTGACCTCTGGACGCTCAAGCCGTATAGTCTTGTAAAGTTGCTTGTAAAGTTTCGCCTTGGCGCGTGCTTGCACACGTCGGTAGGGGAGACAACATCGATGATGCGATGTTAGGTCTGCTGAATTTGCCCGACGTTCCGCACGTTGTGTTCAAACATCCGCCGCTGGCCATGGCGCTCTGCCAGATCCAGTTTTCCAACGTTCTCGACATCGCGGACAGCACCTATGTGGCGCCGTTTCATCGTGCCATCAGGAAAGAGTACCCCATTACCGTGCCGGTGGAACAGGTCGCGGTGCAATTCAGTGTCGGGCCGGCAGCACCTGACATTCGGCAAGAGGCACGCACGCGGCAGTGGCGCTTTGCCGACCCGATGGACACCTGGAGCGTCGTCCTCGCACAAGACTTCGTCGCGCTAGAGACACGCGCGTATGAGGACTTCGAAGATTTCCTTACCCGCTTGCGGCGCATCCTGCAGGCGCTCGTCGAACATATCCAGCCCGCGCTGACGACGCGGATCGGGCTGCGGTATATCAATGAGATCCGAGTCGACGGGCGAGCATGGTCTGCAGCCCTACGTCCTGAGCTGCTTGGGCCGCTGGCGGTGGACGCGTTCGCCGAGACGGCGTATCAGGCAGTCCAAGAATTACGCCTGGTCTTTCCACCATCGGAAGGGGTTACCGTTCGCCATGGGCTTTTTCCTGGCGGTACAACTGTCCAACCGCGTCCGGGAATCGAGACGCCAACGGTTCCGTTTTACCTGCTGGACTTCGATGCTTACCAGGAGGCACAGCCGTTCCAATCGCTGGGCATTGACCCCGACGAGCTCTGCACGCATGTCGCCCGATACAATCGCGTTGTTCGTCGCCTTTTTCGTTGGTCGCTGACGGAGGAGTACACCGAAGCCCTGGGAGTACGGCCCAATGACCGTCGATCACCACCTGATACGATAGTGGAGGAGGCGAACCAACAAGCGCCGCACGTCATAGCCCTCGAATGGATCGAGCGTGCCACACGGCTACCGCTGGAACGTGTTGCGCGATTGTTGGGGATCACCCGCCCGACCCTCTATAGCTGGCAGCAGGGGGCACAGATCCGGAGCAGCAATCAGCAGCGACTGCTCGCAGTGCTGGATGTGCTAAAGCGGGCTGCGGCCCGCCATCCCACGCCAGAGTTGCTTGTCGCTTGGCTCGACACGCCGCGGGGAGCGGATGGCCATACCCCGGCCCAACTGCTCGAGTCTGGCGATATGGATCGGGCGCGTCTGCTGGCCGTGTCGACACTGCTTCCTGAGCTCCTTCGAGCACCGGCGTGGACTCATGAGCCGGTCGCCGAGGCGTTCCAGGGCGTGACAGAGCACTTCGCAGAAGCGCAGGCACCGGACAACGATGCGGAGTTGGCCGCCCTCTGGGATGATGGGGATGACGAGGACGAACCCGCGCAGGAGATCGTGTTCGGCGAATGAGCGCTGAAGACGCCAATGAGCCGTCCGAGCCGGGTTCGACTGAAGTGACAGTCCCTCGGCCACACAAGGTGAAGGCGAAGGAGACGCTGGTCGTCGCCAGCCAGACCTGCGACATCGTGGCGGGCCAGAACACTGAGCCATATGTCGAGGCGTTGATCTGTAGTGTGCAAAACGAGCGGTTCGTCGCCCGCCTCGGTCCAAACAGCGCGCGCTGGTTTCTCGTGGACCCGCAACTTCGGCTGGTCGCGGCCGCTCAGCGCCGCGTCTACCTCACGAAGCCGGCCCTCCTGCGGCTGACCCCGGAGCCATGGCCAGGCACAGCCGAACGGCTGCAGCATTTCGTGCGCTGGCTTGCGCGGCGGTACGATCGCCCTGCGTTGCCTGACGACATCGTCGCCGCCTTCCAAAACCCACTCCAAGCCGCCCTCCTTCAGCTTGATGAGGGACACCCAGCCGTTCGTGCCGCGTTCAGCCGCGCCGTCCATGAAGCACGCGTCAAGCTCCCGCCGTCGGACATCCCACCGTAATATCTCCAGCTCGTGCTCCTCCTTAAGAGCGACGGCTTGACCGTCGAGGAGGCCGATGCCATCGACACTGTCATGGGCGTCATACACGATAGTCTTGACCCATCACGCGTGACTTTACCCTCTGAACGGCGTGTCACCGCGGAAGAGACATCAGTGGCCGAATATCTGGCGACTGTTCCTGTGTTCCTGGAGCACTTCACCTTTGAGGGTGACGAGATCGAAGGAGCCAAGCCGCTGCAGCGGCTGTAAGCCTTCCAAGGCATAGCAGCCTTATAGCATCCTGCTATGGCAGAGAGCAGCCTATGACAGATATCGGATAGGATTTTGTCCCTCGCCTGCGAACGTTTTCCAGTTATCCTCGGTCGTCCCGACAAACTGCACATGCTGGAAGAAGACTTGATTCCAGGTGCGCGCTGAATGCTCCGAAACCGCCGAATCTCGTATACTCCCACTTCCAGATTTGAAATCATGCGCGGGTGCCTTGAATGACGCTCATCTGGCTCTGTTCCGCCTTCCTTCTGGGTATCGTCGCCACGGATACGGCCGGCGGGACGGCGATGCCGTGCCTGATCGCGGCGGTCGTGGCCGGGGCCCTGGCGTGGGTGTGGCGCAGCTCGCGCCTGCACTGGTCGCTCATGCTGCTCGCCGCATCCGCGCTTGGGGCGGCGCGTGATGGCGCCGGCCGACCCCAGGCTGACGCGACGAGTCTCTGGTCGTATGCCAATCACTCGGTCGTGCTGACCGGTACGCTTGAAGGCCACCCCGATCGGCGCGACGACGAGCAGATCGTCTCCGGGAAAGAACTTGTATCTGCATGGTACGATGGAATCGCAGCACTCGGGAGAACGACATGGCCGGAAGTACGCTCGATCAGGTACAACGCTTGGTGGATCAGCTCACACCGCTCGATCAGGTGCGCTTGCTGGAATACTTAGCACCACGCATCGGCCGAGTTGTGGCCATCAGATCGCCAACCGGTCCCGCGTCGACGCTTAACCGCGCGGAAGCCTGGGAGGAGTTCTTCCGCTTGGGTGATGCGCTTGCCGCCCGCGACCCGGACGTGGGGAACACCTTAACCGAAGCCGTATTGGCAATGCGGCGGTAGCTCCGTGTATACGGTGGATGCGAGCGTTTGGGTAAACGCCTTTGATCGGCGCGAACCTGGGCACACGGTCAGCCGCCAAGTGCTCGACATCCTGGGAACCCAAGGCATCGCTATCGTCGTGCCGAATCTGGTCCTCGCAGAAGTCGCGGGAGCTATCAGCCGGACGCGCAACGACCCCACCCAAGCATTGGCGTTCGCGACCACGCTTGGTAAGTTGCCGAATGTAACGTTTGTGCCGCTCGACAATGTGCTGATGCAGCAGGCGCAGACATTGGCAGCACTGCATGCCCTGCGTGGGGCTGACGCGGTCTATGCAGCGGTAGCGCTGCAATCAGGCTGCACCTTGATTACCCGGGACAACGAGCACCTAACGCGCCTGACGGGGATCGTGACCGCAGTCACACCGGAAGTTGCGTTGGCTGATCTTATCTCTCCGCCGCGGCAACTTCCATAACAACCGGCGCCTACGCTACCCGAGTTATCATCGAAAGCAGAATCCGTTTCAAAGTGGACCGGCGATGACGCTCATCTGGCTTTGCTGCGCGCTCCTCCTCGGCATCGCCGCCGCCGATACGTTCGGCGGACCGGCGATGCCCTTCCTGATCGTGGCAGCCGTAGCCGGTGCACTGGCCTTCGTGTGGCGGACTTCGCGCCTGCGCTTGCCGTTTATGCTGCTCTCGGCATTCACGCTGGGGGTCGCCCGTGACACAGCGGCACGCCCGCACACAGATATGGCGAGCGTCTGGACCTACGCCAATCGCTCGGTCGTCTTGATGGGGACGGTGGAGCGCCACCCGGATTGGCGCGACGACGTGCAGATCGTCGTGGTCGCTAGCGAGCGCCTAGGCATAGGGACCACGAGCCGGGCGGTGTATGGGCTGGTGCGTGTGCAGGTCTCCTCCATCCCCGAGCTCCACTACGGCCAGCATGTCGAGCTCCGTGGCCAGATCGAGCTTCCGCGCGAAGGCAAGCCCTTCGACTTCCGGGCCTACCTCCAGCGGCACGATATCTACGCGGTGATGCAGCGGCCAAAGGTGAGAGTCGTGGGCGTGGTCGGGGGAAATGGTCTCGTCGCACGGCTGCTGGCGCTGAACGATGGCCTGCGTGTAACGGTCGAGCGCCTGCTGCCTGAGCCGCACGCTGCGCTGATCGCCGGCATGCTGCTCGGCACGCAGGCGGCGATCCCGAGGGAGGTGCTGGCGGATTTTCGCGCGACCGGAACCAGCCACCTGCTCGTGATCTCGGGCTGGAACATCACGGTATTGGTCGGCGGAGTGGCGGGATTCCTTGTGGCGCTGGGCATACCACGCCGCCGGGCCATGGCGCTGAGCTTGCCGGTCCTCGTCCTGTATGTGCTCTTCGTCGGAGCCTCGCCTTCGGTCCTACGTGCCGGAATCATGGGCACACTGGTCATCTGGGCCGAGCTGGCAGACCGCGAGCCCGATGCGTGGACGGGGCTGCTGCTGGCGTGCGCGGTGCTGGCCCTGCTCGATCCGAATGTGCTGTGGGATACAGGGTTTCAGTTGTCCGCGCTCGCCACGGCCGGAATCATCGCGTGGCAGAAGCCGCTCTACACGGCACTCCTGAGGCGCTTGCCTGCGAATAGTCAGCCGCTGGCAGGCCTGATCGAGTCACTCTCGGTGACGCTGGCCGCGCTGATCCTGACGCTGCCCTTGCTCGTGTATTCGTTCGGGACCCTGGCCCTGATCGCACCTGTCGCCAACCTGCTCCTGGCGCCCGCGGTGCCGCCGGCTATGCTCTTCGGCGCGCTTGGCGCAGTCGCCGGGCTGCTCTTTCTACCGCTGGGCCAGCTCCTGGCGCTGCTGGCCTGGCCGTTTACCACCTGGCTGCTCGTGGGCACGCACCTGCTCGGCGGGTTGCCGGCCGCTGCACTATCGGTTGCGCCGTTCAGCGGATGGTGGCTCGCAGCTTGGTACGGGGGATTGCTCGTGGTGGTGGTCTGGCGCCTGCAACCGCCGAAGGCAGCGGTCGAGATTGCTGGATAAGACGCACGGCGCCGGAGATTTGAAGGTGGAACAAATCGACGCCGCGAGTGATTGGAAAGGGAACGAGTGATGCGTGATACGTGACGGACAGCTTCAGGTATCATGCATCATCTGCCCGTGCCCCACCTGACGACGGCGGAGCCCCAGGTAAGCCCGCCGCCGCACGCAGTCATCAGGAGGTTGTCGCCGTCGCGCACCCGGCCAGCTGCGAGCGCCTCACACAGCGCAATCGGAATCGTCGCGGCCGAGGTGTTGCCGTAGCGGTCGATATTGACGACCGCCCGCTCCATCGGAAGCCCGAGGCGCCTCGCCACGGCCTCGATCATCCGCAGATTGGCCTGGTGCGGGACCAGCAGGTCGATATCGCCGACCACGAGCCCCGCTTCCACGAGAACCTTGGTCGATGAGTCGCCCATCGCGCGAACGGCATACTTGAAGACTTCCTTGCCTTCCATCTTCATGTACTGGCCGGCGGGAGGGATCGCGTCGGCGGCAATCGGATTCACGCCGCTGGCCTGTACGTAGAGGAGATCCGCCGTTCCCACGACCGCGCCGAGATCGGAGGCCAGGACACCGGCAGGCCGCTCCGACGCCTGCAGCACGACCGCGCCCGCCCCGTCGCCAAAAAGAATGCAGGTATTACGGTCCTTGTAGTCGACGAAGCGGGTAAGCACGTCCGCGCCGACGACGAGCGCCTTCTTGGACGTACCGGCACGAATGAACTGCGTCGCGACGACAAGCGCATAGAGAAAGCCTGAGCACGCGGCATTGACGTCGAAGGGCGAGGCACGCGGCGCGCCGATGGCGCTCTGAATAATCGCAGCTGTCGCCGGCATCGGCCGCTCCGGCGACGAGGTGCCGACGACGAGCAGATCGATCTCCTCCGGGTCGATGCCGGCGCGCTCCAGCGCCTGCTTCGCAGCCGTCGCCCCCATGGTTGCCGAGGACTCATCCGGGGCCGCGATATGCCGCTCGCGGATGCCAGTCCGGGTCCTGATCCACTCGTCCGATGTCTCGACCATCTTCTCGAGGTCGGCATTGGTAAGCACACGTGCGGGAACGTACATTCCCCAGCCGGTAAATGCTGCGTAAGTCATCCACTGCCTCTTGCCATCGCCGCCGTCTCACCCAACTAGGGGCATAGTATAGCAGGATTTGCCTGAGAGCCCGCCCGCGCTCGCCCCGCAGATCCTTGCCCCGCCAGGTGGCGAGGCAACGCCTATCGGCACACACTTGCCCACGGGAGCAGCCGGAGGTGCATCGCCCGGCGGCGATTATTGGTGCTGCAGGCGGCCGACGAGCTGTGCGAGGACCAGGGCCGTGGCACCCCAGACCTTGTATCCAGCTATGGCGAAGTAAGGTATGTGCAGCGAGGTACCGCGCAGGTTGCGTATCTCGCTCTGGACGATCTCAGGATTGGCCAGCGCACGTACCAGCACCTCGATCACTTCGGCCACCTCGGCGGGTGCCGGCTTGAGCGCTGGGCGCTCGGGCATCAGCCCGACAAAGGGCGTGATGAAGAAGTTGCTGACAGAGATCCAGACCGGAGTCAGATCGGTCACGACCTCTACCGCATCGGGCACAACCCCCAGCTCTTCCCAGGCTTCGCGGAGCGCGGTCCGCTCAAGTGTGTCGTCGGCCGGATCGAAGCTTCCCCCGGGAAGCGAAACTTCTCCGGAATGATGGCGCAAACTGCCAGTGCGGACGGTGAGTGGTACATGCAGCGCACCGGAGACGGGGTAGAGCAGCAGGAGCACGGCTCCGAGTCGCGGCGACGCTCCGGGCGGAGGAGCGGACGAGCGGGCGGGATGACCCGCGGGATCGCGCGGCATGAGCCGCTCGCGGGCAGCAGTGTCGGACGCCGACCCGCTCCTCAGACGGAGACGGATCTCTTGCCAATCGACCTGTCCGTTCATCGTGTGTCCGGGAGCGATATCCGGCCTCAACGGCGCAAAATCTTGACACGCGCAATACGCGGCCCTTGAACATCGAGCACGGTCAGCACGACGCCGTCGAGGGGCACCTGTTCGCCGGACTGCGGGATGCGACCAAGGCGATCCAGGATCAGGCCCGCGACAGTTTCATATTGGCCTTCCGGGAGCTCGAGCTGCAGCTCGTCGTTCACGGTCTCGATCCGAGTCATACCGTCGACGATCGTCGTATGCTCGTCGACGGTCTCGATGTCGGCCTCGGTCGTATCCAGCTCGTCGTCCAGCTCGCCGACGATCTCTTCGACGAGATCCTCCAGGGTGGCAATGCCTGCCATACCACCATATTCGTCCACGAGCATCGCCATTCGAACGTGCTCGCGCTGCATGGCGTGCAGCAGATCGCTCACCCGCTTGCTGTCGGGTGCGAAGAAGGCCGGCCGCACAAGGGGTGCGATCGGTTGATCGAAGTCGATCGCACCATCGCCAAGCGCGACCAGGAGATCCTTGGCGGAGATGACCCCCTGGATGTCGTCGACGCCGCGCTCGCCGAGGACCGGAAACCGTGTATGGCCTGTCGCGCGGAACAAATCAAGAAACTCGTGCGTGCTCGCCGATTCTTCGATGGTGGCGACTTCGGTACGTGGAACCATCACCTGGTAGGCCGCGCGCGATCCAAAGTCGAAGACGTTGATCAGCAGCTCCTGCTCGTCACGTTCGAGGACACCGCCGGCCGCCGAGCTCTGCACCATCAGCCGCAATTCCTCAAGTGTCGGCGGGCCATGATGGCCGCTCGTTCCCCGCACCCCGAGCAGCGCCAGTACCGTCCCGGTCAGCCAGTCGAGGAGCCAGATGATCAAGGCGAAAACCAGGCTGAACCAGCGCAGGGGCCGAGCGGCGAACATCGCGACGCGCTCAGGTGTCCGGATCGCGATTACCTTGGGCGACTGCTCGCCCAGCACAATGTGCATCGTGGTGACGATGAAGAGGGCCACCGCTACGCCCACGGCGTGGCTGAGTGTGCTGGCGAAGGCATCGGCGCCCCTGAAAACGCCGAAGATACGCTCGGTTATAGACGCAACCGGCGGCTCGATGATCGCGGAAAAGGTCGGCTCCGCCAGCGCGCCGAGCGCGAGACTGCAGATCGTGACGCCAAGCTGCGAAGCCGCGATTGTCCGGTCGAGGTTGTTCTGCATCGTGCGCGCGATGCGCGCGGTCAGACTGCCTCCCTCCGCTAGCTGATCGAGCTTCGAACGCCGCGAGCTCACCAGGGAATATTCGGCGGCGACGAAGAAACCGTTAGCCAAGACAAGCGCGAAGACGGCCAGGATACGCAGCGAGAGCGTGCCGAATCCCGGCGATTCGTTCATGACTAACCCTCCGGCCGGCTGCCGGCCGTCCCTGCTACTGTTGCCGCGAGCTTCGTCACAATTGGCGTCGATCGTCGATGGTAGATCAGGGAAGCTGAGCCTCGGCGGCTACGCGCCGCCCTAGCTCGACCGCATAATTTGTGCCCCGATCCCACGGGTAGACCTGGCTCATGCTGGCGAAGAAGAGACCGGGCAGCGGGGTTCGCAGTGGCGGCAGATTCCGGCTATGGTTTACAGGCACGACCGGCTGCGCATATGCCTCGCGATGGAGCCAGCTGCGCCGGACCCACGTTGGATCGAACGCGGCATTGGCTTTGGGGAGCGCCCCGATCCACTCCGCCATGACATCCTCCGGCTGCATCCTAAAGTAGCGGTGGTCTGCCGGCAAGTAGTCGCCGCAGTAGACCAGGTGATCGTCGCCGTAATGCTCGCGCGGAATCATATTGGTATGCTCGACAAGCGCCAGGAACGGAAACTCACCCTTGGGCAGATTCAGCCAGTAGACGCCGTTGGTGAGAAGCTGCCTCTGGAGCGCGACGACCATGACGACTGCTCCAAGCGACTTGAGCTCGCGCAGCTCGGCTGTATAGCTGGAAGGCAGCTCGGGAACGAGCTTCGCCAGCAAACCTGGCGACGACGCGACGACCACGCGGTCGAAGGTTTCCGTCGCGCCCTTCGCGTGCAGCTCCCATCTGTTTTCGACTGCGCGCAGGTTTTGTACCGGGGCTCCCGTGCGGATCACCCCTCCAAGCGTCATCACCTTGCTCGCGAGCGCGTCGGCAAAAGCCTGGAAGCCACCCTTGAAGTAGCCCAGCTGCGTGGTGCGCGACGCAATACGAGCCCAGAACCAGGCCGCATTCACATTATCAGCATACGGGCCGAACTTACCTACCAGCAGGGGCTCCCACAGTTCAAGATAAGCTCGCCTACCCATCCAGCGCTGCAGATAGCGCTGCGCCGTGTCACGCTCCAGGCGTCGCCAGTCCTTGCGCATGCGCAGCGCGGCGACGGAGGCACCTACCCGCAGCTTATCCAACATCGGAAGATGCGGATAAAGCAGCACCGGCAGCGGGCCATCGAAGGCATGCGCCCCATGCTCACGGCACCAGAAAGCGGTCGTCGGCTTGTTGAAGAAGAGCAGATCGCCGGCGCCGATCTCGTCCACGAGCGTCCTGATCGCGCGATCTGAGCGGAAGAGATGGTGGTAGAAGCGCTCGAGCGGCCAATCCCAGCGCGGTTCCTTGAAGCCCGAGGCCAGACCGCCGACCTGGGGAGCCGCCTCGAAGACCGCAACCTCGACTCCCGTGCGCCGAAGGTCATACGCGGCCGTCAGGCCGGCGAAGCCGCCGCCGATTACAGCAACTCGCACGTTAGAGATACCGGTGGGTAAGTGCCGCGAGACCGGCGAGGCCTAGCACTATGACCAGCGATGAGAGATCAGGCGCATGGCGCTCGACGGCCGAGGCAGCGTGGCTTTCGTCCACCGCCCGGTCGATGTCGTGCCACTTAAGGCTTTCGCGGCTCATATAGAAGAGACCGAGCAGCGTCACCGGGAGCCATAGGGCCACATGGAGCACGATTGTATAGGCGGCGGCCAGCGATGACATCACTCCGAAGCTCCTAAGCACCTCGATACCCGGCTTGTCGAACGTGCCGACGTAGCCGGGCGCGGAGGGGATTGTCGTGAAGAGATTGACGACGGCCGTCATGAGCATCAGCACCGGAAAGGAGACGGAGAACGGAAAGGCGTGCATGACGACCCAGTACTTCGTCGTCTCCGTAAGCCAGATGGCGACCGATGTCACAAAGATCATAAGGACCTCGCGGGGGGAGCGGAGCGATTCGAGGCCACGCAAGAATTTGATCGCGAGATCGTGCACTTTCTCCCGAATCCGCGATGGAATGATCAGTCCAATCAGCCGCGCCGCCAGATCTTCCGTCCGGACCGGATTGGCGGCCAGAATCAGAAAGATCAGCAGTGCCAGAAAGAAGATCGCCGAGAAACCGACGACAAGGGAGCGATAGATCTGCGGCAGCGGCACGAACGGCAGCGTCGCAAAGACGAAGACACACATGACTAGGCCGTCGAAAAGACGCTCGAGCGCGACCGTCGCGAGCGAGGCCGAAACGCTCACGCCCTCGTTACGCTTGAGCACGAACGAGCGAATAATCTCGCCGGCCCGCGCGGGGTAGACATTGTTGCCCATGTAGCCGATGACGACGATCGGAAAGAGCCGCCTGAGGGGAATTTCGCGCATGTGGCGCAGCATGTAGTGCCACCGCCACGTTCGCGCCCAGAGTGCGCCGAAGTAGACCAGCACCGCCGGCACAAGCCACCAGTAATAGGCCCGCCGTAATGCGACCCAAAATTCGCCCCACTGTATACCGGACGCGGTCCAATAAACAAAGAGAGCGCTTACGGCCACCCCAAGCCAGAACTTCCAGGAGCGCAAGGCGGTTTCCCCGGAGCGTCCGCGAATCGCTCGCGCTCACTACTTTGACTTCCAACAAGTATCCGCGACGTATGCCGCGGATAAGATCGATCATACCAGCCGGCCGATATTTGTCAATTGATCCTTGCCATTTTAGAACGTGTGTGCTATACTTACAAAGAACCGGAGCGACGAGTACAGGAGGGCATGATGGGCCGAAAGTTGATTATGTACGACCGTTCGACCAAGGACTACGCCATCTACCTTGGCGGCGATCTCGTCGGATATGCCCGCTCATACCTCGAAGCCGAAGCTGTCCTAGATCAGCTGCACATGGAGCTTCTGCGGGCCGAAGGCGGTCAGCGCGTAGCCTAAGCTTTAGATCCCAACAATCCGAAACGCAACAGCCACTGCATAGAACATGCAGTGGCTGTTGCTGGAGGCTTCTCCCGTCACTCCTCCTCATCCCAGGGCAGCTTCTTCGGCCGAACATCCTCACCGCGAGCGATCCGCTCGCGCTGGCGCTGCTCCCAGATGCGCTGGAGTACGAGCAGCATCTCGTAAGGCCCGACCAAAATCCCTACGATAATGGCCAATATGATCAGGAGCGCCTGCCAGCTGGTGTGCGTCACGTCCAATCGTTTCGAGTGGTGAGGGCTTAGCTACCAGGCGTCGCCCGTCCCACCGCCGTCCCACCACCGCCGTCAACGATATCCTCCGGCTCGTCGGCCGGCGCGTGCTCGTGGTAAGCCTGCTCGAGCGCGTCGAGCAGCCGCTCGCGCCGATCATACAGGCGCTTCAAAGGCCGGCTCTCGCAGCTATCTAGAACGTATGCAGTGAGGATCGGCATGGCGATGGTCGAATCAGTATAGCAGACGACCGTATCGGGAAGCTGCTCGGGATCGACTTTGCCCCAGGTCATCGCCTCGCTCGGAGTCGCTCCCGAGAGGCCGCCGGTATCGACCCGCGCATCCGTGAACTGGACAAAGTAGTCGTGCCCTTTTTCGGGAATGCCCATGATCTCCTGGATCTGGGGCTCGGTCTGCAGGATGAAATTCTTGGGCGATCCACCGCCGAAGATCACGACCGCCGATTGTCCACCATCGCGCTTGGCACCATGCACGATCGCCGTCGTCTCGTTGACGTCGGCTTCGACGTCGAACTGCAGGGCCGACCCGGCAAGCCGCATCGCGGCGACATTCATCCCAATCGTCGAGTCGCCGGGCGAGGAAGTATAGATCGGCACACCGGACTCATAGGCCGCGCCCAGGACTGAGCGGTAGGTCGAGCCGAGCGCCTGTTCGCGCGCGCGGACATACTTGCCAAGGTTATAGTGTAGATCGGCTGTGCTCATGCGCCGCTGAAACTCCGGAGCCTGTAAGATCCGTCGCAGAAATGCGTCCGACTTGAGTAGCACGTCCTGGTCGAAAAGGATGTCGTAGATGCGAATGATGTGCCGGTCGCGCAGGGAGCGATCGTCCACCATCGGCGACGTGCCGAAAAGCTCGAAGCCCAGGGAACGATGGATATCGTGATAGAGGTTGGCGCCGGTCGATACGATCCAGTCGATGAAGCCGCCGTCGATGAGCGGAACCAAGGATGAGTAGCCGAGGCCGGTGGGGGTTAGAGCTCCCGAGAGCGTCACGCCGACGGTTACCTCCGGACGCATCACCCGCTGGGCCAGGAGTTGGCATGCCTCGCGCAGACGAGCGGCATTATAGGCAAAGAAGTGATTATCGACCAGCTCGCGCACGGATGTACCTGCGCCGAGCGGTCGGGGATCGAGCTTACGACCGTACATGCTTACTCCTACGTTTCGACACTCGCACGGCTGTCAGGAGGACTCTGACGCCGTCTCAGCCGCGCTCGGCAGCCGAGTCTATTATACGTCAGCCTCGACTATAAACCGGTGAACGGAACTTGCTTAGCTTAGTAGTGACGCAATCGTATAATCGGCTCAGTGAGGGCCGGATGCCGAGGCGCCTAACAATTATCAAAGGAGGAGTAGCACTGCTGTATGGACGATGAAACGAAACGCCGTTTGGTCTATGGTTTGCTCAGCCTGGTCCTGGGAGCGATTGCGACGCGCCTAGCCATGTATCTGACAAATAAGCTGTTGGGCGAGCCCGAAGAAGGGTTCTAGGCCGATCCCACTGTACAGTTGAGCTTGCGTAGAGAAGGGCGTGCCGGTTGCAATGGCGCGCCCTTGTTGGTACGGCGATTGCAATTGTAGCTCGTCCATATTCGCGGTGGTGGAATTTATCCTTGAGATCGACAATGCAAGCTCCTGCATCCAAAGGCCTTCCACAGGCTTCGCCTCAGCCCCTCGTCCGTCGCTGGAACCCACACCGGGTTATCCTTGCGACCTTGGCCGTCGTCGCGGTCGTCGCCGGATTCTATCTGATCTACCGCTTTTCGAATGTCATCTTTGTGCTCTTTGTCGCGATCGTACTGTCGACCGCGATGCGCCCCGCCGTGCTCTGGCTGGAACGGCGGCACATCCCACAATGGGGCGGGATACTCTCGATCTACCTTGTCGTCGCGCTGATCACAGCAGGCGTCATCGCCATCCTCGTACCGCTGCTGATTGCCCAAGGCAGCCAAATCACCCACGATGTGCCCGGCTATTACAGCGAAGCGCGCGGCCAGCTTCGGGCGGCAAATAGCCAGATCTTGCGCCGAGTCGGAAACAGTCTTCCACAGCAGCTTGACCTCAGCATGTTCGTCCGCAGAGCAGGCAGCCAGGCCAGCAGCTCCGCCGAGCAGCCTTCCGTCGCAAGCCAGGCAGTGGGCTACGTAGGGACAGTCGCCTGGACCATTTTCGCGATCACCGCTGTTGCGCTGATCGCATACTTTTGGACCCTCGATCGGGAGAAGCTAGTTCAGGCAGGCCTTTTGATCTTTCCGATCGACAGTCGCCCCGCGGCTCGCGAAATCTGGGACACGGCCGAGCTCAAAGTCGGCGCCTATATACGCGGGCAAGCGCTGCTCATGCTGACGATCGGCGTCCTATGTGCCATCGCCTTTTTCCTGATCGGCCTAAAATCTACGCTCATCCTCGCCGTCCTGGCCGGTCTGTTCGAGGCTATCCCGTACCTCGGGCCGATCCTCACGGCGGTCGTGGCGATCCTGATAACACTAGCGGAGTCGCCCGACCGAATCTGGTGGGTCCTGGCCGCGATTGTTCTGATCCAGCAATCTGAGAACGCGATACTCGTGCCGCGGATCATGGATGCTACCGTTGGCGTCAACGCGATCGCCACACTGCTGGCGATCGCGGCCTTCGGCTCGCTGCTCGGCATCGTCGGCGCAATCCTGGCGATCCCGCTCGCCGCGATCATCCAGGTACTGATAGACCGGTGGGTGCTCCACCGCGACGTCCAGCCTATGGCGGTGATCGAGGGCCGCGACAAACTGGCCCTCGTGCGGTATCAAGCACAGGACCTTGCCCAGGACCTGCGCGAGCGGATCCGCGCCAAGCCCGCCGACGAGAACATCGACGAGGACTCGTTCGAGGAGCGGATCGAGGCGCTTGTCGGCGAGATCGACGCGCTCCTGCTCCAGGCCAGCACGCTGGCTTCGCCTCAGATGACCTCCACACCTGGAGGGCGGAAGCTATGACCGAGCAGCACGGTCTATCGATCAGCCGCCTGATGGGCTATACCGCCGTCGTCCTCTCAACGCTGGCGCTGCTCTTCGTCGTCTACCGGCTCGGCCAGGTGGTGTTGCTCTTTGTCCTATCAGTCTTCGTCGCGGCAGCACTCCGCAAAGGCGTGATCGCCCTCGAGAGCCGGCGCGTGCCGCGGAGCGCCGCGATCCTCTTCTGGTACCTGGTCGTCGTCGGAGTTCTCGGGTTTGGCATCTACTTTCTCGGAGGCGCACTGCGCAACGAGCTGCAGACAATCGGCGAGAAGCTGCCTCAGAGCTACGACATTCTGATCGGCACGTACCGCGCGCACGGCGCTGCCTGGCAGCAATCGCTGGCACAGCGACTGCCGGATACCAACACCTTCATCCAGAGTCTGGGTCAGGGCGGGGTAGCCGAGATCGGTTTTCAGCTCGCGGGCCTCACTTCTGGGATCCTTAGCCTGGCCATCTCGATCGTCGCGGTCCTGACACTCACCTTTTACTGGCTTGTAGACCAGGAGCGTTTCGAGCGTCTGTGGCTAACGCTCTTGCCCGTCCAGCAGCGCGCGATCGCCCGCAATACATGGCGCGGCGTCGAGTATCGCGTTGGAGCGTACGTTCGCTCGGAGGCAACCCAGTTCGTTCTGACCATCGCACTGCTTTGGTTTGCCCTCGGCCTGCTCGGCGCTCCGTTCCCGACCTTATACGCCCTCTATGCGGGGATCGCACAGCTCATTCCGTGGGTCGGCATACCGCTAACCCTCCTTCCGCTGGCCCTGATGGTGTTTGCAGCGCCGATATGGATGGTGGCGGCCGTCGCCGTAATCATCGTCGCTCTCGGCGTGATCATGGACCGCTTCGTCGAGCCATGGCTGCGCGGTGATGCCATCGTGCATCCAATTCTGACTGTACTGGCGCTGATGATCATGGGTGAGCTGAGCGGGATCATCGGGATGGTGATCGCGCTGCCGCTTGCCGCTACCCTACAAATTGTGCTGAGCGAGCTGGTGCGGGTTAGCACATCGCCCAAGACGATGACCGTGTCGATGGAGTCCACCCAGCTCCAGTATCTGCGCGAGCGAGTTGAGCGGCTACGCGACACGATCCCACAAGAAGAGGAACATCGGCGCGAGGCGGAGGGGATGTTTGCGCGCGTACGCGAGCTGATGGATCGGACCGAGGAGGTCGTGCAGGATCGCGTTGCAACGGCGCAGAACGGACAAATCGGCCGCGCCCGCAGACGGCCCGCGTTTCTCTCGCGAACAAAGACGCCGTAGCATTGGTGCCGGAGACGGGACTCGAACCCGTACCCCCTTGCGGAGAAGGGTTTTTAAGACCCTCGTGTCTGCCATTCCACCACTCCGGCCCGACCGCATCATACCATAGCGCCCCGGGCGCTTCAATTCCCTGGTTGCAAGGCGCAGGTCGTAAAAACGGCGATCTTCCGCCTAGCGCAGGAAGCGCAGGATGAGCGCTGCCCCGGTACCGGCGATATAGGCGATCGCCGTATAGAGCGTAAACGGCGTGGTGGACGGCGTCCGCCGGCGGAGCAGGAACACGGCCAGCACGAAGAGCGTAGCGATGACCGAATAGACCAGCCCGACGACGACTCGGTCAAACGCCGCGTACGCGATGATCGCAAGCGAGTACACAAGCGCATTGATCGCCAGAACGGTAACGTCACGACCGGTATAGCGCTCGACCGGCCGCTGCTGTTCCAGCAAAACGAGCGCGGCGGTGAACAAGAACGCACCGGCAAAGTAGACGATATTGCCGAAATAATAGTCGTCGAAGAACGTGCTGCGGCAGAGCTCGGCCGCGCCATTCGTCGGAGGACAGTACTGATTGAAGAGAAAACTGGCCAGCTCATGCACGCCGTTGCCCGTCGCATACAGGTACATCCCGACCACAAAGAGCACGACGAGGAGCCTGGCGCTCCCCGCGTTCAGCGTTTGCAGCTCTCCCGTAATCGTGTAGAGGACGAAACACGGGATCAGGACGCTGAATAGGATCAGGAGCAACAGCTGCACGACCTCGTGTAATCGGAAAAAGCTGTCGGGCTGCAGGAGCAGCCGGGTGGTTGGCGAAAAGCGCTCGACGGAGATGAGGATCAGATTGAGGGAGGACAACGTCAGTAGCACATTCAGTCGCTTCATGCAGGCCTCCTATCCCGCGCGGGTCCACACACCGGAGCATCTGTCACAGCTACGCGCTGCCGGCGCGAGATCGCCGGCAGCGCGAGAGCCACACAACGCCTACCAGAAAAAGCCAGCTGCCGGCGCGGAAACGGGTGGCGCGGCTTCGCAGCTACGACGTTGGTTTGCGCCGAGAACTGCCGGTACACATCACCCCGTGAGCGCACCACCGTGCCGCGGTCACCGGACGTTCGGGGCCGTGAGGGCCGAATGCCAGGGGAAGGGATGCTGTCTGGGTCAACTCCAACGATACAGCCGGGCAGCGCCGCAGTCAATAGGGTAATACCCGCTCATCAGCTCCTCAAGCGTGCAGCGGGTATCCGGGAACGCGCGGAGGGTGTATGATCGCAGACCCGTAAAGGAGGCCAGCGGCCATGGAGCAAGGGAACGTCGTGGTACTCAACGGTGCCTCGAGTGCCGGCAAGAGCAGCATCGCAAAGGCGCTGCAGGAGATTATGGATGCGCCCTACCTGCACATGGGAAGCGACCACTTCCTGCCGCGCGTGCCCCAGAAGTTCTTTGCGGTCTCGGACAGCAGCAACCCCGTGCCGGCCGCGTACTTCATGCTGGTCTACCGGGAAGTGGCGGCACGCGCCGTCGACCCACGGGAGGGGAGAGACCGTCTACGCCCATGGAGCGCTGGCCGAGCTGCGGATCGGGCCGGGAGGCGTCAGGCTGCTGGCGGGGTGAGGGGAGCCGGGTCCAATACGTTTCACATAGGGCCGCCCTCGTCGTCCTACCACGGGATGCACAGCTACGGCGTGTGGCTCTGCGATGCGCTATTCGTGTATTCGTGGCGTATTCGTGGATGGCTTGCCGCCGCGTCGTTAAACGGGAGGCGCCGCCGGTAGAACC
>JBBSGA010000072.1:0-21362 GCA_038254585.1 Chloroflexales bacterium
ACGAGATGCGTAGCCTAGGCTACACGGACCTGACACCCGATGAGATTCGTGAGCTGTCGATTCATGGCGTCAGACCCGACTTCGTACGCGAGATGCGTGCACTCGGTTATACCGATCTCACAGCGGAACAGCTTATCGAGATGGCGATCCATGGCGTCAACCCCGAGTTCGTGCGCGAGATGCACGAACTGGACGCGGAGCTGCCGCACGCCGCCGAACGGCCGGGTTGATAGTGGCGCGGCAAGATGGCGGGCCGGCCGATCTTTTTCCGGGTCGGTCCGTCGCGCGTGAACGTGTGTAAGCGCCGTGGGCACAGACTTCGATGGAGGCTCCATGTATCCACTTCCCACGACCTGCCCGGTCTGTGGCAGCGCGTTCCACGCGGAGCGCATGGGCTGCGATCAATGCCACGCCGCGCTCGAGGGTCGTTTCACGCTCGGCTGGATTGGCCGCCTGAGCCGAGACCAGCTCGATTTCGTCGAGCTGCTAGTCAAAAATCGCGGCAATATCAACGGTGTGGCTTCCGAGCTGAAGGTCGCCTACAACACCGCCCGCAGCCGCCTCGACGACATCGTCGCGGCGCTCGGCTATATTGCGCCCCCGCCCGAGCAGAGCGTACATCGTGCCGAGGTGCTAGATCGCCTCGCGGCGGGCCAGATCTCGGTCCAGGAGGCGACGCAACTACTGCGGCGGTAACCAGGGTAGTGCAGGCGGCACGACCCCGTGCATCCACCAGGGTCCGGGTTGACCTGGTGGATGCATTTCTATTTAACCGGCTGCCTTCTCCGAACGAACGTAGCAGCCTTCACCGTAACTGATCTCTCCATGCCGCGTCTCAACGGCCTGGCACTTGCGCGCCATATCGTCCAGACTCCTGCTCTGGCGCATATTCCCGTGCTCGTGATGGCGAGCCACGCGGGCGCCGCGCTGCCCAGGGGCTACCACATTCTTGACAAACCTTTTCCCCTTCAGCTGCTCGTCGATACGGTTCACGACCTGCTCGCCTAGCTCGCGCGGGTTCCCGATTTGCCGTTGTACGGCGGGTCCGGCTATAATCTGATCCTCTTGGGCAGCCCGCGGCCGGCCGTTTTAGCCCTCGCAGCGAATGCGCAAGATGAATGACGGGGTGCGCGAACTCGCAGGGTGGTTCGAGCCAGCGGAGGCCCATCCCGCCGCGCTCCCTGGCCTCCGTTCCCACCGTGCATAGCGAGGAGGTTTCGTACTCAGTTCCTGAAGGTCATTCCGCGAAATCGTCAATCGTCGATCCCTGGTAGAGAGAAGGAAATCGGACATGTTGAAGCGTATTCTGTCCATCCTGTTCGCCGTCTCGCTCTGCCTATCGGCCGCCCCTACCTTCGCGGCAGAGAAGGTAGGGGCGCCTCCCAAGATCACTCCTGTCACCTCCCTCAAGCTCGACTTCGTCTTAACCGTGACAGCGAAAGATGGACTGAGCGTCGTGCTCTTCGGCAAGGGCGAAGCAACTGCTGATCGCGAGCACGTCGTGTCAGTTGACAACACGACCGGCGACGTCACCGAAGAAGTTACTATCGGCGACACTATCTACGAGCGACACAATATGGACAAGCGTTGGAAAGCAAGCGCGGTCTCCGACGCGAATCAGCCGGTAAACGGACCTGCCGCGCCTGCATCGCCCGGCGCCGAGCCGGTCATCTATCTGGTGGGCGATACGAACGTCAATGATGCCCCGACGACGCAATATCAGATCCCGGTCGCCGCGAACGACCTTCCGAAAGATCTGAATGTCACCTCCGGTGTCGTCGACGTCTTCATTGGTAAGAACGACGGCTTCGTCCGCAAGGTTCAGCAGACGTATCGTGGTACCGACAAGGAGATCGGCGATTTCGTCATCGAATTCGTGCAGGTCTTCTCTGCCTTCAACCAGCCGCTCGTGATCGGCGCTCCGTCCAAGGATCTGGTGGACCAAGGACCTAGCAGCGCGGCTGCAGCGCAACGCAACCTGGCAGGCGTGAAGGTGCTGCCACTGTGGGCACGCTTGCTCGTGGCTCAGAGCACGCGCCAGCTCCGCCAGTCGCGTTAGTGGCTACCAGGTATCCGATGATGCGGCCGGAAAATCCGGCCGCATCATCACTGTCTCCGCGTTCCTACGGGGTGAGCCGGCTCGCGGTAATTACTGATCGAGGCTCTTGATATAGGTGAGGTTGTCGCGGAGTCGCTCGTAGAGCGGCTGTTCGCACGAGAAATCTTCGAAGGAGACCCAGCCGTCATAGTCGACGCTGCGCAACGCCTGGAAGAGCGCTGCCATATCGGCGATACCGGTCTTGATCGTCGCCCATCCCGCGCGCCACTCCGTGCTTCCATCCGGCCGGGTCCCGACGACCTGCCAGCTTGCGTTCTTTAAGTGAACGTGGGCAAGGTACGGACCAAGTACTTCAAGCCCGAGACGGTACTGCTCGTACCCCTCGTAGACCATATTTCCCGCGTCATGAATTGCGCCTACATACGCCGGGTCGAAGTTGTCCAGAAATGTGGCCGCCGCGCTGGCACTTGGGGTCAAGTTTCCCATATGGATCTCGATCACCGCGCGAACTCCGTGCTCGCGCGCCATGGCCGCAACCTCGGCGTACTGTGATTTCGCGCGATCGCGGGCCTTGAGATAGCTTTCGCTGCCGTCGTACTTCGGCACGTTCACCCTCAGCTGGGGCGCTCCGAGTGCCGCCGTGCCGCGCATCGCCCGCTCCACGGCGCCCAGGTCCTCGCATGTGACGTAGGTGCCGACTGATGGCAGCTCGAGTCCCGCCTCGCGCGTGAGCGCGGCAATGCGGGGCGCATCCTGGACGTACGTCTCAAGGGGCCACGTACATCTGTTACCGGACCAGAAGCCCGGTGTCCCAGTGCCGGCGCTTTGATCTATAACGCGCCACTCGACGCCGTCATAGCCCAGCTCCCGCAGCACCGTAACCGCCTGCTCAGGCGTATACTCCGGCAAACCTACTGTGAAAACCGCGTATTTCATCCCAGTTCCGGCACAAGCCCGCCGTACAGCCTAGCCCGGCCCCTCGGCAGGAATGCCGCACCTCCTTTCGTGAGTGCGTAGACTACTTGACGCTACCGTCTGCAGCAAGTGTTGATCCGGCATTCGGATGCCGATGTCATTGACACCTCCGAACCCGGCTCCTATAATCGGCTGCCTGGCAACGATACCCCGAGCCTGGCTCTCCTGGGCCGAACCGGGACCACCTGTCGCATACGTTCTGGAGCCATAGCATGCCTACTCCTGAGGATTACGCACAACGCGTCTATGCCGGCGTCCTCGGCAAGATCATCGGCGTCTACCTCGGCCGGCCCTTCGAGGGTTGGACCTACGAGCGGATCATGGCCGAGCTCGGCGAGATCGGCTACTACGTCCATGAGCGACGCAACACCCCTTTGATCGTTACCGACGACGATATCTCCGGAACGTTTACCTTCCTCCGCGCGCTGCCCGACTATGGTAACCGGCGCGACCTCACCCCGGCGCAGATCGGCCAGACCTGGCTCAACTACATCATCGAAAACAAAACGATCCTCTGGTGGGGCGGCCTGGGTAACTCCACCGAGCACACCGCCTTCTTGCGCCTCAAGCGTGGCATGCCCGCGCCGCAGAGCGGTTCGATCGCGACCAACGGCCAGGTTGTCGCGGAGCAAATCGGCGCCCAGATCTTCATCGACGGCTGGGCCATGGTGGCACCGGGCGACCCTGAGCTCGCGGCCGACCTGGCACGCCGCGCGGCCAGCGTCAGCCACGACGGCGCCGCGATCGACGGCGCCCAGGTGCTTGCGGCCATGGAGGCCCAGGCGTTTGTAGAGCCGAACCTTGACAGGCTGCTCGACGTGGGAGTCGCAGTGATTCCGGACGACTCGCTGATCGCGCGTGTGATCTCCGACATTCGCGAGTGGCACGAGCGCTACCCCGACTGGCGGACGGCGCGTGAATGCATCGAAGAGCGTTATGGCTACCATATCTATGGCGGCAACTGCCACATGGTGCCGAATCATGCGCTGATTATCCTTGGACTGCTCTATGGCGAGGACAACTTCCAGCGCTCGCTGATGATTACGAATACCTCTGGATGGGATACCGACTGCAACTCCGGGAATGTTGGCTGCCTGATGGGCATCAAGAATGGCCTCGAAGGGATCGACGCGGGTCCGGACTGGCGCGGGCCGGTGGCCGACCGGCTCTATCTTCCGACGGCAGACGGTGGCCGGGCAGTTACCGACGCGCTGCAAGAGACGTATCGCATCGCCAACGTCGGCCGGGCGCTCGCCGGGCAGGAGCCCGCGGCGCCAAAAGGAGGCGCTCGCTTCCACTTCGATCTGCCGGGCGCCGTACAGGGCTTCCGGTCCGAGCCAAGTGTCGAGGCCCAAGGGACGCTTACGGTCGAGAATGCCGCGGGGGAGAGTGCAGGCGGCCGGCACGCGCTTGCCCTGCGCTACCGGCATCTTGCGCCGGGGCGCTTCGCCCGAGCGGCTACGCCCACCTTCCTGCCGCCCGAGGCCGTGAATATGCCCGGCTACGGCTTGCTCTGTTCCCCGACGCTCTATTCGGGCCAGACTATCCGGGGCGCCGTCATGGCGGACGAGGGCAATCCGATGCCGGTTGCCTGTCGCCTCTACATTCGTACCTATGGCGCTGGCGACAAGCTCGATCGCACCTATGGCCCCGAAGCCCGGCTCGCGGCTGGCGATCGGCACGAGCTCGAATGGCGCATCGGCGACACCACAGGAGCTCCCATCGCGGAAGTTGGAGTCGAGCTTAGCACGAGCGACGATCGCTCGTCGTCGGCGTCCGGCTCGGTCTACCTTGACTATCTCACGTGGGGTGGTGCGCCTGAGCTCGTACTCGGACGGCCGCCGGACGGTGGCACACTGTGGCAGCGCGCCTGGATTGCCGGCGTCGACCAGCTGAGCTTTACGCCCGAGGCGACCTACCGGCTGGTCCAGAATGAAGGCGCGGGACTGGCAATCCAGGGTACGCGCGAGTGGACCGACTACACCGTCGCCGCGCCTGTGCGCCCGCATATGGCCGCTCGGGCCGGCATCGCGGCTCGGGTGCAGGGCATGCGGCGCTATTACGCCCTGCTTCTTTGTAGCGACGGTCAAGCACGCCTGATCAAGGCCCTGGACGGCGAGCAGGTGTTGGCCGAGACCTCTTGTCCTTGGGAGCTTGACCGCACCTATCATCTCGCGCTCACCCTCCGGGGAGCGCACCTCGCCGCCACGCTCGACGGCATGCCGCTCTTCGAGGTCGAGGATGGCGAGCGGCCCCTGGCCGGAGGCGCAATCGCGATGGTGGTCGACGAAGGCCGCGTCGAGTTCGGGGACGTGGCGATCCACCCATAACGGCGGCCTGGCCCTGATTCAGCCTATGGCCTGGACCACGCCTCGGCGTGCCTAGGTTCAGTGGGTCGTATCTTGCAGGAAGTATCACCGAAAGGCGCCAAGCGCGGCCAGAGGCATCGTGCCCTGGCGATTTTGATGTGGGGGAGACACAGGAGTGGAAATGAACTATCGCCGGTTAGGGAAAGCGGGACTCAAGGTGAGCGAGCTATCGCTTGGCGCCTGGGTGACATACGGCGGGCAGGTCGGCCAGGACGCCGCTGCTGAATGTATGGCGGCAGCATACGATGCCGGCGTCAACTTCTTCGATAACGCGGAAGGCTATGCCGGCGGCGCAGCCGAGATCGTGGTGGGCAATGCCATCAAGAAGCTCGGCTGGCGGCGGGAGAGTATCGTCGTCTCGACCAAGATCTTCTGGGGTGGCGACGGCCCCAACGACACCGGGCTTTCGCACAAGCACGTGATCGAAGGCGTCAATAATGCGCTGCGCCGCTTCCAGATGGACTACGTTGACCTTGTCTTCTGCCATCGTCCCGATCCCAACACCCCGATCGAGGAGACGGTCCGGGCGATGGACATCGTGATCAAACAGGGCAAGGCCTTCTACTGGGGTACCTCCGAGTGGAGCGCGGCCGAGATCATGCGCGCCGACGGCATTGCGCGCCAATATGGCCTGACGCCCCCTACGATGGAGCAGCCGCAGTACAACATGTTCAGCCGCGAGCGTTTCGAGAAGGAGTACGCTCTGCTCTACTCGGAGCTGGGCTACGGTACCACGATCTTCAGCCCACTCGCCTCGGGGCTCCTTACAGGTAAATATAACGAGGGTATCCCCGCCGATAGTCGTGCCGCGCTCGAAGGCTACGAGTGGCTCCAGAAGGGTATCACGCCCGAGCGTATCGAAAAGGTAAAGCAGCTGCAGCCGATTGCGAACGAGCTTGACTGCTCGCTGGCCCAGCTTGCGCTTGCCTGGTGTCTCAAGAATCCGCACGTCAGCACGGTGATCACGGGTGCCAGCCGGCCCGCGCAGGTCACCGAAAATATGCGGGCGGTCGAGGTTGCTCAGAAGATCACCCCTGAGGTGCTGGAGCGAATCGAGGGCATCCTGGACAATAAGCCGGCGTCGTGAGCGATCCGGCTGGAAGAGCGAGGTCAGAGCGGATCGACAGCTACAGCCTGTCATAATCTGAGCGGTCGAACGCCGGGCCGGCTCCCGGCCTGGCGTTCGAGAAGGATGTGTCTGAGTGCGACTTGGAGGACCGGTTGCCGATGATGCCCGCGACCCCGAGCGATGGATCGCGGCGGTGAAGAGCCGCGGCTATTCGGCCGCGCCCTGCCCACTACAGGGGGATGAGTCTGAAGAGGTTGTTCAGGCCTACGTTCGTGCGGCGGCGGCGAAAGATGTGATCATCGCCGAGGTCGGTGCCTGGAGCAACCCCCTCAGCCTAGACCAGCCGACGCGCGCGGCGGCCATACAGCTCTGCCAGGAGCGTCTGGCGCTCGCGGATGCCCTCGGCGCCCGCTGCTGCGTGAACATCGCGGGGTCACGCGGCGAGCAATGGGACGGTCCGCACCCCAGTAATCTTACCGGGGAAACGTTCGCGCTGATTGTCGATACTGTGCGGGAGATCATCGACGCGGTCAAGCCCTCACAGACCTTCTACACGCTCGAGCCGATGCCTTGGATGTACCCGGACTCGCCTGATTCATACCTCAGGCTGATCGACGCCATCGCTCGTCCGCAGTTCGCAGTGCACCTCGATCCGGTCAATCTTGTTGCGAGCCCGCAGCTCTTCTACGGCAACGGCGCGCTTATTCGTGAGTGTTTCCAAAAGCTTGGGCCTTTCATCAAGAGCTGCCACGCGAAGGACATCCGGATCGGCGGCAAGTTAACGGTGCATCTCGACGAGGTGCGACCGGGTCTGGGAGCGCTCGATTACCGCGTGCTCTTACGAGAGCTCGACGGGCTCGATGGCGACACGCCGCTGCTGCTGGAACACTTGCCGCGCGAGGAAGAATACGTCCTAGCGGCGGCCTATGTGCGATCCGTCGCGCGCGAGGTCGGCGTAGTCATGCGGTAATCTCCGTCTTTCAGCATTTCCGCGAATTGACCATCATCGCCTCGCTGAGTATCATGTGGTGCGATGGCATCGCAGGCCTCGTCGTACTATGAGCTCGTCACCAGGTGCGAAACGGCGATCGTCCGCATTCGTGCAGCGCTCCGCGCCGGCGACACGAGCTCCGAGGCCGTGGGTGCGGATTGGGAGCTGGTCCGGGAGTGCGTCACGCCGCGCCTGATCGTGTGGGCACACCGGGCGAGCTGGCTGGCGCCGGAGGCCGAGGACGAGGCCCTCGTCGCCATGATCGATCGCCTCTTCGACGATATCTGGAGCTTGACCTTCGTTAGCCTCGAGACGCAGTTCGGCGCATACCTGCGCTCGATGCCCGTGCGTGTGCTCCGCAACCTTCGTCGCCGGTATGTGCCGCCGGGTCGATCGCTGCCCACGCAGCGCCTGGATACTGTATCCGACGGCGCCGGCCTATCGCGGCAGGAGCATCTCGACAGTCTGACTGCGCCTGATCTTTTTGGGCAGGTGGGCGCCTATGAAGCGCTCGATCATGCCATCGCTCAATTGCTGCCGGAAGAGCGGGATGCCGTTATGCTGCGCCGGCAGGAGATCGAGAATAATGAGATCGCGCGGCGGCTGGGCGTATCGCCGGCCACCGCGAGCCGGATCTATCGGCGAGCGCTCGAGAATCTCAGGCGCAGCCTGGATCACGGGGAGGCCTAAGCCTGCGATGCCGGATCGAGACCAACAGCTGATCGAGGCGGCGATGCATTACCTCGCGCTGCTCGAGAGCAGCAGCCCGACAAGCAGAGAGCAGTTTGTCGCCCGCTCCGATCCGGAGATCCGCGGCGAGCTGGATCCCTTTCTCGAAGAAATTCTTGCCGCCGGCCCGCCCGTCGATCGCCCCGCCGGCTCCGTGGACGATCAGCCGCTGATCGATCGAGCGGCCGCGCGTTTTCGTGAGCGGCTCGCCGGTCCATTCGCTGCAGCGACTGTTGTCGACCTTCACGCCGCGCGGCGCTCGCGGCGTCTCGGCATCGCCTCCCTCGCGCAGCAGCTGAACCTGCCCGTGGATCTGCTGAGCCGCATCGAGCACCGTGGAGTCCTCCCGGCCACGATCCCTGACCGGCTTGTTGCCCGCCTCGCGTCCATCTTCGGACACCCGGAGACGGAAGTACGAACTTGGCTCGCGGCGCCGCAAGCAGTATCGGGAGCGCCTCAGATACGTGAAACGGCCCGGCCTTACCTGCCTTCCGAGCCGGCCGAGGCCGTACCCGATGCCGTTTTGAGCCAGGGGGTTATGAGCTTCGTCGATGCCCTTGTGGCCAGCAGCGCTACGGCTGAACAGCGGGAAGAATGGGCCGCTTCCGACGACCTCCGTGGCCGCGGCGGCCCTATGTTATAATCGCCGGCCGAAAGGGTAAGCGATCCGTGAGCTATCTGCTCCCCCTTGGGCCGTTTGACCGTACATGGCGCGGCCCGCAGCGTGTTGTCCTCCATGCCGATGGCGAGCGCATCGTCGACGTCCAGCATCGGACCGGGTATCACGCGCGTGGCTGCGCGGCCCGGCTGCGCCAGCTTCCGATTCACCAGTCTTATCCACTTGTCAACCGCGTCTGCGGCGTCCACAGCCACCACCACGCACTCGCCTGGACGATGGCCCTGGAGCAGCTCGCCGGAATCGACGTGCCGCCCCGCGCCGAGACTCTGCGGGCGCTCGTGGCCGAGGCGGAGCGCATCGCTTCCCACCTCTACGATGCCGCGCGTATCTTTGCACTGCTGGGCCTCGATACTATCTTCCGGCGGCTCTTTGATCTGCGCGAGCTCGCACTGGACGCGGGCCGGACGTTGACCGGCCACCGCTTGGTCCACGACTTTGTCCGCCCGGGCGGCGTGCAGCACGATCTTCACAGGGACGAGCGAGTCGCGCTCCAGGCGCTGCTCGAGACGATCTTCGCCGGCCTGCGCAAGCTGCTGCCGTCGCTCCTGGCCCGCCGTGGAAGCGCCAGGCGTACCCGTGGGCTTGCCGTACTGAAGCCCGAGCTCCTCGATTCGCTCGGCACAAACGGCTGGCTGGCACGCGCCTCCGGAATCGATCGGGATCTGCGCCGCGATCGTCCCTACGGGATCTATGTTGCCGAGCGGCCGGCGGTCGTCGTGCAGGTCGCGGGTGATGCACATGCCCGGCTCTTGACGCTGTTGGCCGAGGCTTACGAAAGTACGGAGTTCTCGCGACACATCCTGCTCGACCTGCCGGAGGGTCGCTGGCGTGGGGATCTGCTCGACGCCGTTCCCGCGGGCTCGGCGACGATCGCCGTCGAGGCTCCGAGTGGGATCCTGACCTACCTCATCGCCGGCGACGGCGCCCGCCTGACCGAGGTGAGCATCGAGGCTGCCCAAACGCCCGATCCTGTGCTGCGTGCAGCCCTCGCCCGGCAGCTCGTCGACGATGTAGGTCTGATCGCCGCTTCGCTCGCTCCCTGTACGGCCTGCGCTGAAGCATGAGCTCGCTGGTCGTCTCCTTCATGCTGTTCCTTCCTGTGCTGCTCCCGTTGCTGCTCGCGGGACTCGTGCTCGTGCTACGCGGCAATCACACCTCCGGCGTCGTAGTCCTGGCCGGCCTCGCCATTGCCACCATACCGATCCTGCCAATTCCTGGCATCCCCCGCGAGACACCGCCTCTACCATGGTTTTTCATCGGCGGAGCCGCTGTTCCCATTCAGCTTAGTGCCGGCAGCTTTCTGCGCGCCGGTATGTCACTGCTGCTTTTGTCAGCTGCTTCCCTGGGGCTGTGGAGTGCAATGCGCATCCACATGCTACCGAGCACGCAACAAGGCGCCGTGGGTGCCGGGAGTGTTTCCGCCCGCGTAGCCCTCACGGGCGCGCTCCTGGCAGTCTGCGGCGGCCAGCTTGCCGTACTGAGTGTCACATCACTTCCGGCCGTGTTCGGCCTCGGCATTGTGCTGCTCGGGACCTTCGTGAGCGACGTAGCGGCGGCTCCGCCCGGCGATCAGACTGCCCTTCGCGGTGCGGTGCCACTTCTGGCGGCCATCCTGCTGCTGGCGATGGCCGCCCTGCCTGGTATGGCGACGGCCTATACTGCCGCGGTGTGGTCCGCGGGCTGTAGCCTGCTGATCGTCGTAAGCGCCCTGCGCGCCGCAACCAGCCGGGCGCAGCTCTGCCTCTATCTGCCGGCCCAGGCTGTTGGGCTCGCGCCCCTTGCCACCTGGCTCCTCGTCAGCCCACCCGGAGGCATGCCCGCATATGGAAACGCATCGTCCTCTATTGCCCTGGCCGGGCTCGTGCTCTGTTTGCTCGGGGCGGCGAATGTGACCGCGGGGATAACCCTGCGCGAAGTGCTGGCCGCGCAGTGGGCTGCTCAGCTTGGCCTCGTCCTGCTGCTCGCCGGGCGCTCCGCCGCCGGGGAGCCGAGGTCTTCGACAGCCGCGCTCGCCGCGCTTGCCAACGCAGTTCTGTCGACCGTTGCCCTCGGGCTGGCAGTTGGACGGCTTGTGATCGCGACTGGGACCGATCGAATCGCCGAGCTTCCGGCGCTGCCGTCGCCGCTTCGACGTGCGGGCCTCGCCTATGGTGTAGCAGCCGCGTCGGCCGCCGGCCTGCCGCTGACGCTGGGCTACACGCTACGGCAGATAGCTTCCGCCGGGAGCGGATCTGCGGCGGTCCTCCCGCTGCTCCTCGCCGGCTCGAGCCTCCTGCTTGCCGGTCTGGCACCACCGGCCGCCGCCTTCTTCCGCAGGCCGGTTCTGCAGGCCGCGACCGGCGAGAATCTCGACGGGCGGGTGGGTGCTGCCCTTCTGTTTGGCCTGCTCTTGATCGTCCTTGCGCCCTACCACGAGCTTGCCGCGGCCGGGACGCGAATGTTTGGCGGCCCGGGAAATCCATCGCCGGGCCGTGCGGAGGGGGCGTCGACGCCTGCGCTCCTGGGCGCAGCGCTGCTCCAGATAGTCGCGGCGCTCGTGTTTTTGGCCTATGCCAACCGCTCCCTCAAGCGCGGTCCGGCCGGCCCGGCCTTCAACGGCGGTTTGCCTCTCGACGAGGAGCCGGGGTGGCCGCTTCCATTTGCCGGCCTGCGGCAGATCCTTGCACCGTTGAGTGCAAGGACGTGGATCGCCGTGTCTGAGTCTCTGGCGAGGAATTTGGGCAGCCTGCCCACCTCGATCCTGCCCACGATACAGCGCATCGAGCGCCGCTACTATCTCGGGGTTCTAGTCCTGGCGACGATCTTGATCGTCCTGTTCGCGACGGGAGGTGTTCAGCCGTGACACTGGCCCGCGCCTTGCTTGTCGTGCTCGCCGCGTGTACTACACTGGTCGTCGTCGTCCGTGACTGGCGTCCTGCGCTTGTCTTCCTCGTCGGCGTAGCGCTCGCAATGGCCGGATTCCTTTGGGAAGAGGCCCGCCGTGGACAGGAGGTACTGGTCGGCAGCGGTATCGGCCTCCTTGTCGCGATCGACCTGACGACGGCGGCCACCGTTGTCCTGATCCTGCTGACCACGGGCTTGAGCTATAGCCGGGATTTCGACGTCGCGGAGCGTGACGAGCTCGGGCTGCCGGATCGCTGGCGGGCCATCAAGCAGGCGATTCGTCTACCGCGACCGGCTCGGCCCGTCGACTATCTTTTTCCGGTGCTGGCAGTTGCGCTCGTCCTGGCGGCGACCTTGCTGCTTCCGCATCTGTACCCATACCCGGCCCGCGATGTCGACTACGCCTGGACGTTCCTATTGTTGTCGGGCATCCTCGCGCTCGTGATCGCCGATTCGATGCTCAAGATCGGACTTGGCCTGTTAATGCTGGCTTTCGGTGTGAAGCTTTTTTATCTCGCCGTCGCGGCGCGCATCGGGTTGATCGAGCTCGTGCTGCTGAACCTCGTCACGATCATCGCGGCTTTGATCGTGGCCATCCTGAGCGCGCTGCTCTATGGCCGGGCCAAGACGCTCGACCTCGAGACGCTGTATCGTGAGTAAGCTGCTGTTCGTAGGAGCTCGAATGCGGTGGGACTGCAGAACTGCAAGGCCGCGGGCGCCGGGGCGGTTCCGCCGCGCCAGCCCGGCTGCTGACGGCGAACGATGTCCTACCTGCTGCTTATTCTGATTCCGTTCGCCATGTCTGGAGGCTGCTTCGTGCTGCGCCACCACACTCGTCTCGTAGCCTTGTCCGGCGCGGCGGCGGTGCTGGTCGATCTGGTGCTCCTGGCCGGCACCCCGGTCGAGGAGCCGGCGCGCTTGCTTGGGACTACGTTACTGCTCAGCCGCCCAGGAGCGCTCATCGTCGCGGCGATGCTGATCGTCGTGCTCGGCAGCCTGGTGGTCTGGGTGTTTCTGGCCGAAGGTGCGTATGCCGCTCCGGCCTCCTTGCTGCTCCTCGCGCTCGCGATTAGTGCCTGCCTGATCCAGTCGTCTTTTGCAGCTGCGCTGCTACTCCTCGGAGCGGCACTGATCGGCGTTCTGCTGATCGTAGACCTACCGGCAGGCGCCACTGGCCCTCTTTCCACCGCGACCATCGCGGCTGCGCTGAAGTACCTGCTGGTCGTCGCCATCGGCGGCACGGCACTGCTCGTCGGGCTCGGCCTGTCGAGCGCCTCGATCGCCGGGTCGCCCTTTGGTTTCGGGCTGATCGTCGCCGGCCTGGGAATGTGGCTGGGCCTCGTGCCGTATCACGTCGCCGCGGTCGAGGTTGCGGAGGAGACCTCCCTCGCAGTCCTGGCCGTCGTGATCGGGGTACTCGGGCTTGGCGCCCTGCTACTACTGATGAGCGCGCTCGAAGCTCACGCGCGGACCCTCCCACCAGCGGACGGGCTGCGCCGGCTGCTCTTGGGCTTCACCGCCGTAAGCGTCGTGGCAGCGCCGCTGCTTGCCGCGGGCAGCGCTCGACGCATCATCTCCTTGCTGCTGCTGGCCGGCTTTGCACAGCTGGTCTTCGGACTTGCCCTCGAGTCGCCCGACGGCGCTCGCGGCACACTCCTCGGCATTCTGCCCTATGCGCTGGCGATCACGCTGCTCTCGGTCGGGGTCTCTCTGCTCGAGCGGCACGTCACGGGTCGTCCAGAAGGCACTGCCCTAATCCACGACCGGCTGCTTGCCTCGATCGGTCTGATCGCCGGCTTACTGCTGCTGGCCGGCATGCCCCCGTTCGGAGGATGGACGTCGCGAAGTCTTCTCTGGCAGGCTGCACGCCGGCACGGTGTCCTGGCGTTCGGCGTCCTCGTCGTCGGACAGCTGGCGCTTATCGTAGCCGCCGTCCGGGTGGTGCGGATCGGCCTCCTGGCGGCGCCTGCCGCCTCCCCGCAGCCGGGCGAAGCTGACCCGGCGACGAGCGACGTCGAGTCGCTACCCATCGTCGTGCCGCGGTATGCCCCCACCGGGCTGCGCTACGCCGCGCTGATCTTTATCGTGCTGTCCCTCGTGCTTGGCCTCTACCCCGCGCCGGTGGCGCTGCAGGTGGAGCGCGCCCTGTCCAACCTGAGCTTCATCCATGCGGGCCAAGGGCGTCCATGACACCGTTTCGCGTCTTCCACCTTGATACCGGCGGCTGTGGCGCCTGCGCCATGGAGCTTTGGGCGGCGGTCGAGGCATCGCGTGAGCTGCAGTGGGCGTCCGGACCCGGGCAGGCGGACGTGGTCGCGCTCACGGGGTCCGTAACGCCCCCGACCCGCGAGGCGGTTGTGGCGCTCTATCGACAGTTCTGGGAGGGCCGTGTGCCGGTCGTCGCCGTCGGGCGGTGTGCGCTCGACGGTTACCCCTACGGCCGGGGTGGGATTGCCGTCGTCGATGCGATCCAGGTGCAGGGTAAAGTCGAGGCCTGCCCACCCCTACCTGCGATTATTCTCTACGCACTGCTCAACGTGGTAGCGCCGGAAGCGGAGGCAGGCACGTGAGCGCTGTCGCCCTCGCTATCTTCGGGCTGTTGATCTACCCGGGCCTGCTGACGGCCCTGCTCCTCTCGCTCGTAGCCGGCCGGGTCCTTGGCGGGCCGGCAACCGGCGGACACGCGGTCGCCGGTCTGGTCGACGCCGTTACAGGGCGTGGACCGATCGCAAGCGCGCTCGCCGTGCTACTCGCGCTGCTGGCGCTCGGCCGGCTGCCGTGGCCCGGCCTCCCGTGGCAGGAGCGCGCGGCGCTTCAGCCCTGGGCGCTGTGGGGTCTCGTCGAGGCGAGCGCGGCCGCGGCGGTCCTTCCGGCCGTGATGTCCCAAGAGGTGGTGGCGTCGCGCACAGCCGTGCGCGAGGCACAGCTCGGCCTGAGCGGTCGTCTCCCGATCTGGATCGCCCTGGGTGCGACCCTGTATGTGCATGGTCTTGCCGAACGTGCCTCAAGATGGCCCGCCGATCCGGGGCTGCTTGTCGCCGCCCTGGCCGTGCTCCTGGCGCTGCCTGCCGCCGCCGGATGGCCGCCCTTCGGCTACGCCGGCCTGGGCCAGGATCGGCAGCCCGCGGTAGGCGTGGCCGCCTGGGACGACCAAGAGGCGGCCCTCGCTCGGTGGGCGCGCCGCCTCCTCTCGATCTTCTGGCTTGCACTGGCGGCAACCGTTTTCGTGCCGCTGCCCCCGCTGCCCTGGTGGGGCGAGCTCCTGATGCGGCTTGGTCTGATCGTCGCGCTCGCCTCGCTCGCCCGCGGCTCGCGCGGCCTCTTCGCCAACCGCACGCTCCCGGCCGGGCTGCGCTGGTGCTGGTGGGTTGCCCTTCCCTGCGCCCTCGCCTCGCTCGTCCTCACGCGGTGAGCTCCGGCTAACAGCACGGCGGGCAGGATCGCTGCGTCCCAATAGGCCCCCTGGCTGCTACGGTGCTACGCTGTGCGGCCTAGAGCATCAGGAAGCCACAAATAGCGTAGCAAGTGCGTGGCTACGGTGTGCTACGCTTGCTACGGTGTGGGACAACCGGCCGCGACGAGGATGAAGATTCACACATTCATCGGGGAGTGCTGGGCTATGCCGTCCATGTATGATGGGCACGCATTGACGAAATGGTCGGGGCCGCTCCACGTGGTATAATCCACCTGCTTCGGCCGGATGATGCTCCTCGAATAGATCGCAGCGCTTCTGCCCCCCATCGGCGCGTCTATTTTCCGTGGCCCCAACCCCACTAGCCGGCGAGCATTCGCCTAGTCTTGGAGGTATCGCATGACCCTGGCATCCGTTGTACATCGAATCGCCGCCGACCCGATCTTCGCCGCTCAGATGCTGCAGGAGCCGCGCTCGGCACTTCTAGCCTCGGACCTCACGCTCGACGACGAAGGAATCGCCGCGGTGGTCGACGTTCTACGTAGCCGCCCGGCTTGGGCGGAGCTTTGCTCACCCGCGATGGATCCGCCGGAAACGTACCCCTGGTACGGCTACCGGCCACAGCCGTAGCCGCAAAGGGCGATGCTGTTCCGCCACGTCGAGGCGCTGCGGGCGGCGGGGATCGACGACACCTTTCTCGAAGCGCTGCAGACAGCCGTACCGGCGAAACCGAATGTGGAGGCGGCCGCCCAGGAAAATACTGGGCGGCTCACGGTCTTGCCGGGCCTGTGCTGCGCGGCTGTTGGCGGCGAGCGGCAGAAGGCCAAGGTCTTCACCGCTGCCTGGACGCTGCTCTATACGGCGCTCCACCTGCTCGACAACGTCGAAGATGGCGACGTTACAGATGAACCGTGGATGCGCTGGGGGCCGGGACCCGCGATCAACATCGCGACCGGGCTGATCGCCAGCGCCGGGGGAACGCTCCAGGCATTGGAACGGGGGGGGCGCGAGCCCTGCCGCGGCGCAGGCGGTGCGCGACGACTTCTACCGGGTGCTGCTCCAGATGACTGCGGGGCAGCACGCCGACCTGAGCCTGCCTGAGCCAAGCCTCGACCAGTGCTGGCAGATCGCCGAACGGAAGTCAGGTCTGTTCCTGGCCCTGGCGTGCCGGGCCGGCGCGCGCCTCCAGACGGCAGACGCGCAGCGTGTCGAGCGCTGCGGGCAGTTTGGGCTGCACCTGGGCATCCTGCTCCAGATCGGCGACGACCTCGACGGACTGTGGGCGAGCGAGGGCGCGCGCAGCGACCTGCTGGCGTGGCCGCGGTGGACACTACCGGTGGCCTACACCATGGCCGTCTCCGGCGCCGTGGACCGCGATCGTCTGCGCGACGCTTTGCGCCGCGCTCCGGCCGACGCGGACGCCGAAGAGCAGGCGCGCCATCTGATCATCGCCGCCGGGGCCGTGCTCTACCTGGCCACGGAGGCACGTTGCCACCGACGGCGCGCCCAGGAAGCACTACTGCAGGCGGTTCCACCTTCGGCGGCACGCGACGAACTCCTGGCGCTGCTGCATACGTACACGCCTCTGGAACAGACGTGAAAGAACTGCGGGCTCAAGGCGGGCTCAGGCTGGCTTCCTTGGTCCTGGCCCTGGCGTCACTGCTGCTGCTCGGTTGGGCAGCCTGGCAGCTCGGACGCGCCGCCTACATCGGAGCTACGTGGTCCTGGCATACGGGCATCGTGGACGCGGTTGACCCCGAAGGACCGGCTGCGGGGCACTTGCAGCCCGGGGATCGCATCCGCACTATCGACGAGCTCCCGGTATGGGCGGCGCGCCAAGCGATCCTCAAGCAGGCCGGCGAGAGCCTGAAGTTCGTCGTCGACGGTGCCGGTCTGTCTCACTCGGCAGCGGTGCGTTTGGCCGGCCAGCCGCCAGGGGTGCTCCTGCGCACGATCGAGCCGCTGCTCATCGCGCTGGCGTTCTGGGTGTTGAGCGTGGTGGTCCTCGTCTTTGCGCCACCAGGAACGCAAAAGTGGCCGGCCTGGCTGTTTGGACAGGCGATGAGCGCGACGCTGGCGGCCGGTGCGATGTCGTGGCAGGGGCCATGGTGGACGACGCGGCTCTTCGGCGTGCTACTCTGGTGGTTCGGCCCGGTAGCGATTCTGTTCCATCTCCACTTCCCGGCGCACGCCTCCAGGCGCCCGGTACGTCGCATCGTGCTCGGATTGATCGGGGTGGCGCTCCTGGGCAGCCTGCCCGAGATAGTGGGCGACCCCGTGGCGCTGCGCCTCCAGGCGCCGGCGCTCTTCACGGCGCGCCTGCTGTGGCTGGCCGGCTGTCTGCTCGGAGTGGTGCTCGTCCTCGTGCAGACCTACCGCCACACGCCGTCGCCCGCGACCCGGCGACGGGTTGGACTGGTGGTCATCGGCGGCGCCGGCGCCTTCTTGCCGTTCCTCACCCTTTCGCTCCTGCCGGATGCGCTCTTGGGCCGGCCGCTGCTTCCGTATGCAGCCTCGTTCCTCTTTTTGCTGCTTCTGCCACTGAGCTATGGCTATGCCATCTTCCGGTATCACCTGATGCCGGTCGATCGCTACATCAGCCGGGCCGCGGCCGGGATGCTGGTGATCGCGTCGTTGGGTGGTGGGTATCTGGCGGCATATGCTGTCTCACTGCGCGTGCTGCCGGCACCCATACGGCAGCATCCCATAATGATTCTTCTCTTCGCGCTGCTGATCGGGATGACGGCCGGCGCGGCGCACCGTCGCCTTCAAATCGTCGTGAATCGTCTCCTGTACGGTGGATGGCACGACTATCATTCCGCGGTGCAGTATCTGAGCCAGACGCTGGAGCCGGAAACGGATGACCTGGAGTTCGGCCAGAACCTGTGTGAGGGCGTTCAGGCAGCAATGGAGCTCACGTGGGCCTGCTTGCTGCTGGCCGATGAGGCCGGAACCCTACATAGGGCCGGCCTCGTCGGGGAGGTGAATCCCCAGTATAGAGGGGTGCCGGTGCGGCTCGGCGCGGAAAGCCCAATCGCCGGATATTTCCGGCACGAGCAACGGCCGATCGACGGGGCGGTGTTACGCGAGCGGCTTGACGACGCGGCCCTTTCGCCGCCCGAGCGCTACCTGCTCGAGTGCGAACATGGCCGGCTCTGGATGCCGCTGAGCGCCGGGGAGGGGCTGCTGGGCCTGTTGATCCTGGGCCCCAAATGCGGCAGCGATCGCCTTGACCCGACCGACCGCGACATCCTGCAGGTCGTCGCGCGCCAGGCGAGCATCGCACTCCAGAACATTCAGATGAGCGCCGAGCTGCGGCAGCGCGCGGCGGATAGCGTGCGGCTGCACCGGCAACTCCTGCGGGTACGTGAAGCGGAGCGCGCACGCGTTGCCCGCGAGCTGCACGACGAGGTGATCCAGGAGCTTGTGCGACTGAAGCATCAACTGGAAGAAGTGCGAACCTCCGCGGACGGAGACGAAGACGACCGGCCGGCTCAGTTGGAGGATCGGGTGCAACAGATCGTGAGCGACGTGCGCCAGCTGTGCAGCGACTTGCGCCCGCCCACGCTGGATACGCTGGGACTGGTAGGAGCGGTACGCTCGCATCTGCGCATGGTAAAGCAAACGGCAGCGTTCCAGGTCAGGCTCGTCGTCGAAGGCGACGAAGCACAAGCGCTGCCCGGCGACGTGGCATTGTGCCTGTTCCGGGTCGTGCAAGAAGCGCTGCACAACATCCAGAAACACGCGGCGGCCGGCCGGGTCGAGGTACGCCTGGGGCTTGAACCTCAGGAAGTTAGGCTAATGGTGGCAGACGATGGGCGAGGCTTCGAGGTGCCACGGCGCCTCCAGCGGCTGCTCGACCATCAACACTTCGGGCTAGCCGGACTGCACGAGCGGCTGGAGTCAGTCCACGGCACACTGGCAATCACGTCCGAACCGGGCGAGGGCACGCGGGTACAGGCCTGGGTTCCGCTGGTTCCACCTATCGAGGCATCACATGCAAAGGAAGGACGACATGGAGATTCCACAATCACCGGATAGCTCAGGAACGCTGCAAGGACCGATCCGCGTGGTAATGGCCGACGACCACCCGGTGGTGCGAGCGGGGATCGTGCAGCATCTGGCGCGCCAGCTGGATATCGTCGTGCTCGACGTGGCCGAGCACGGCGACGCGGCGCTGCAGCTTGCCGCAACGCGGCATCCAGATGTGCTGGTGTTAGACCTCGCCATGCCGGGCCTGCCGGCGGTGGAGGTGGTGCGGCAGGTGCGAGCCTTGCCAGCGCCGCCCCGCGTCCTCATGCTGAGTGCCTATGACGACGTGGAGCAGGTGCTGGCGCTACTGGCGGCCGGCGCGACGGGCTACCTGCTGAAAGACGAGCGCTTGGCGGCGATCACGGCGGCGGTGCGTGCGGTGGCGCGGGGCGAGCGGCGGCTGAGTGCGGCGGTCGCCGCCAGCGTGGTAGACCATCAGATGTGCAGTGCGGTCAAGGCTGCGCTGCCGAAGCCAAGCGCACGCGAGCTAGACGTATTGCGGCTGGTGGCAACCCAAGGATGGACGAATGCACGGATTGCTCGGGAGCTCGGGATCAGCGAACGCACCGTCAGATTTCACCTCGAGAACCTGTTCGGGCGCTTGGAAGTGGACAACCGGATGGCAGCGGTGATCAAGGCGCAGCACCAGGGCTGGCTCGCTGGGTCGCAGTAACGGGTAGAGGCGGCCACCGTACCCTGGCAGATCCGCCAGGTCTGCCCTGGCGAAAAATCCAGGGGGAGACCTGGCGGATCTGCCATTTCAGAATGCCTGAGGCTTAGCCATAATGGCAAACATCCCAACTTGGAGTCTTAGGCAGTGGAGACTGATATAGTCGGCAATCCGATCCTCGACTCAGACCGAGGCACCATCGACCGCCTGAATGTGTATCGGGTCGAGTGCGTTCGGCAATGGAAAGCTACGTATCGTACGCGACCGCGATCCCCTCCAGCCCGGTAAGCATGAATCCCCCATTTGTCTGCCCTGCCCCACGTCTTCTCCTTAATCGTGGTTCCTGATGCAAACTAACATCGGAGGTTCCGTGATGCGTCATCGACTACTCGCCCTCACATTGATAGCCGTCTTCGGAAGCGCTTTCTTCGTTGGTCGCGCGCTGGCAATTGGTCCGTATCTGGGTTCGGGCCATTTTCCGACTGCCAGCCTCACATGGGATGGTTCAGATAACGCACCTGCCGACTATCTAAACGCACGTGGTGGCGGGTTTGGGAATTGGGATAGCTACACGCATCTGAGCATTTCGAGGAGCACGAATTGGAAGGTGTTCTACACCATTCAGTATAACGGCGCGACGGGCTGGAACGGCTATGCCTTTATCTGTAACACGTTAGGTACCTGCGATAACTCGTCTGCCTGGTCGGGTACCTACCGGGACTGCAATGTGTGGATCAACCGATCCTATATGGACGCTGACACGGCGGTTCAAAAATGGAATATTGCTGCACATGAATTGGGACATTGCTGGTCGCTTGCCCATAATACGAGTGACCAAAGCAGCCTTATGTGGCCGTACCTGTCGAATGTGTTCACCCCCAACTCGAACGACGTGGCGTCGGTCAATGCACGGTATTAGGGAGAAGTACAACGATGAAACGTTTCATGATACTCATTGCGACAGGGGCGCTCGGTTTGGCTGTTGGCGTGCTGCTGCCGCTGACGACACTGCACCGCGAAAGCCCACAAACGGCGCACGTACAGTGGGCCTCGCCCGCGACTACCGTTGCGGAAGAGGATGCCGAGGCTGATGTCATTGTGCGCGTCCGCATTGACAGGGTACTTCCAGCGCGGGTTGGCACTATCTTTGCGCTTCCACCTGCATCCCAAAAGCCTGACGTCAAGGATCTTGTGATACCGTTCACAGACTCGGTAGTGCGAGTCCGTGAGGTGTACAAAGGATCTGTCGGTGAGGAGCTGCTTGTAATGCAGACCGGTGGTCTCCTCTCCAAGACGGTTCGCCATCCGTTGATCAACACCTACTTGGAGGATGACCCAATCTTTGTAACAGGCGGTGAACATATCCTCTTCCTCAAGAACATCTCCGGAGATCAGATTCATGCCAAAGGGCGTCAACTTTACCGGATTGTCAACGGTGCGGGCCGGTACGACGTAAACGGCGATACCGTCACCAGCCGAGCTGACTTTCCTAGC
>JBBSGA010000073.1:0-21246 GCA_038254585.1 Chloroflexales bacterium
ACATGAATACGAACGTGACGGAAATTACATATATACGTGGAGAGAGTGTGCTAGACTGACGTCCACCTACCGTTTGTGCTTGGGCGGCGCAGAGTAGATGTAGACAACACCGTTGACCATTAGGGGCTTAGGATCGGGCTTGCCACTTGCACCGAGCGTACCATCGGGTCGCAGGTATTGATGGACACGTGCTATTTCGTTGCCGTTCGCATCACGATAGCTGATCATCTGGCTTCGAGTTCCGGGTGGTTCATGTGGCACTATCTTTGCACTTTTAAGGGGAGGACTTGCAGCATAGCGCACCGTGCGGTACAAGCGTGGTGTCGAAGCACACAAGCAACCAGGGAGGTGCGCTATGCGAGTACCGATTATATGTATGGATGGCCGGCTGCGCCACTTCACCGCAGCGTTCCGCTCCTGCTTCAGCAAGCCGCAACACAGGTACTTCGAGATCGTCCTGATGGCCCTGCTGCTCTGCCAGGAAGCGAAAACGCTGTCCAGCTTGCTGCGCCAGGTCGCGGTCCCGGTCATCCGCTCCGGCCTCAGCCGCTTTCTCGCCAAGGCTCCCTGGTCCACTGCTGAGGTGGCCCAGACCTGGCGCACGCGCTTCGACACCCAGGTGGCCCCCTGGTTGCCGCCGAGCAGGCACGGCAGCGTGCCGCACAGCCGAAACGCCGTGGGCGTCCTGCCATACCCGTCGTGACTGGGTACTTGATCGGGGACGACTCCACGATGCACAAGGTGCGCGGCAAGAAGATGGCCGGCTTGGGCAAGCACCATTCGACCACAGCGGGCACGCGGGTGGTCGGGCATAGCTTGGTGCAGGGCTTGTACGTGGTCCAGGGGCGGCACTGCCCGCTGGAACCGCAGCTCTATCGCCAACAGGCCGTCTGTGCAACAGAACAGGTGCCCTTCCAGAGCAAGATTGACCTGATGGACACCCTGATCGACACGTTCCAGCCGCTCCCGGGCAGCAGGACGCATGTCCTGCTGGACAGTTGGTATGCCGCCAAGCGGCTCTGGAAGACCGCGCGTGGGCGGGGCTTCCAGATCTCGACCGGCTTGAAAAGCAACCGCATGCTGCGCGTTGCTGATCCAGACGCGCCGAACGGGTGGCGTTGGGCGGGGTTGACGGAGTATGCGGCCGGCCTGGCGGACGCGGACTACCGGGAGGTGACCTGGCCGAGCCAGGACGCGGACCCGCGCCAGGTGTGGGTCCATGTCGTCCAGACGCGGGTCAAGAAGCTGTATCGCTGCCAAGTAATCCTGGTGAAGGAGACACTGGACGCGCCCGTGAAGCAGGTGCGCTACTTCGCGTCGAGTGACCTGGACGCCAATGCGCCGACGCTGGTGGGGCATCTGGCCGCGCGCTGGGCGGTGGAGGTGCTGTTTGCGGATGGCAAAGAACTGCTGGGGCTGGATCAGTATCAGATGATGAGTGCGGAGGCGATCGTGCGCTTCTGGACGGTGGCCTGGGCCGCGTACTGCTTCCTGGATGAGGAACGCGCACGCCTGCGCCGGGAGTGGCAGCGCCATGTGACGGTGGGGGACGCGCGGCGCGAGGTCCAGCGGACGCATTGGCGCCATCTGATCACCTGGATACATCAGCAGTTCGCCGGTGGCGCGGTCCCGCAGACGGTGTTTGAACGTCTCGCGGCATAGCGCCGGTGAAAAGTGCAAAGACAGTGCTCTGTGATCGCGACTCCGTTTCTCCACCATTGGCACAACTACTTTGTTGCCCTATGGGAGGCGAGTGTTGAGATGTCCAAGAGCGAGCCATGGAAAGGTGCAGAGCGTACGGGGATGACGGTCGCTGTCCGTATTGCGAGGAATTGACGCTGTGGTTATCGAGGCAGTCTAGGCGACCGATCTGACAGGGAAGGACACCGCGATCTGGGCTGGGTGCTGGCAGTGAACGAGATCCGGTAGATGCTCCCCGTGCGCTGGGAGTGTGCATAATTCCGTTGTCCAGTGCCACAGCAACGCGCCTGGCTCAGCACCAAGGACGACACAATCCCAATGCATCCAGAGAAAGTGCAGTCCGATGACGCTGAATAAGCTAAGGCATAGCACAGGAAACTCCAGAACCCGCAGCATCAGGCGGCTCCAGCAAAACAGCACCAGAGCAAACAAGCCGGCAACGATGGCAGCAACATATAGCATTGAGACGCACTCGATCAGCCAGGTCGTTATGGTAATGGTGCGTTGATACAATACCTACGCCATAGCCGGGTAGCACCGGAAGGTAGCGTAGAGGCGACGTTTAAGCCGTGAGCCGTGTCCTTGCCCAATATCCAGTGTGTCGATTCAGGCGAGACACCCTTGTGAACCGGGACACAATTAACCCGAAAGTAGGAGGATCGTCAGCGTGTGTAGAGGTGTCCCCTATAAAAACCCTTCCGGAAAACCCGGAGCGGAGTTTTATTGGGCAGATGTGGTGCATGGTGGCGAGCCTTGGGGCGCTTGACCCTATACGATCGAACCTCAACGCCGCGTAATTGGCGTCGGTATTGTAGGGGCAAGGGATAGATTCCTCCGTAAATCTGCCTAGAACATTCGGCTGTAGTCGCTCCCATCTCTACTTCAGACGTCGGAATACACGTACCTACGGCCACCGATGTAATACTGCCGCCCCCTTCGATTGCAGAATTGCAGAGCGGGTAGGTGGGCATGCTCCGCTGGGCGCTAGGTTGACAAGCACCGCTTCCCCGGGCTAAAGTCAAGAATGCCTATGGACGATCGGTCTCCGCCGAATAGCTTCACTGCGTGCCTGCAGGTGCGCCATTACGAGATGGACGCGCTCGGACACGTCAACAACGCCGTCTATTGGCATTATCTGGAGGATGCCGGCTGGCAGCACAGCAATCATGTCGGCGTGACCTGGGAGCGCTACAACGAGCTAGGTGGGATCTTCGTGCTGCGCAGGATGGAGATCGACTATCTACGGCCGGCCGTCGCGGGCGATCGGCTTGAAATAGCCACGTGGGTGCCGGAAATGCATGGCCCGCGAGCCATCCGGAAATACCAGATCACACATGCCGAGACAGGGCTAGTGATCCTCCGCGCAACCGGTCTCTGGGCCTGGATCGATCGTGTGACGGAGCGCCCGCGACGTATTCCGGCCGCCGTGCTCAAGTTCTTTGGCCATCAGGCGACCGCGGATGGAGGTCCAGAAGGAACATAATTCGCCCACAAATGCACGCTGCGATGCAGTCACAGCCCCGCACGCGTCTCGATGAAACGTAGTCCTGGCGGAATGTAAGGAGTAGGAACGATGCTAAGTGAGATTGTTGGAAGGTTCGTCGATCGACAGCGCTGGCTCGACGGCGTCGGCGATGTTCTCGAGCAGGTTGCGAGCGCGACCTTCGATCATCTGGGCCCGATCTCTAAACCGCTCGAAGATCTGCTGCACGGCACGCCGGCAGGCCATCCCGTGCACGGGGCGCTTACAGATATCCCGATCGGAGCCTGGACTGCTACCATCGCGCTCGACACCGCCGGTATCGAGGATGGAGCCGATCTTGCGCTCGACCTGGGTCTCGTCGGCGCCGTCAGCGCGGCGCTCGTCGGCCTGGTCGACTGGCGCTATACCACGGGAACGCAGCGCCGGACGGGCGTCGCCCACGCGCTCTTCAACGTCACCGGGACATTGCTCTACGGACTCTCCTCGTTCCAGCGCCACCGCGGTGGTCGTGCTGGCGCGACGACGCTCTCCAGTCTCGGCTATCTCTGTATCCTGAGTGGCGGCTACCTCGGCGGCGACCTCGTCTACCAGCTCGGACTGATGGTCGATCGGAATGCATGGCTGATGGGCAAATCGCCCTATGCGCCGGTCATGCCGCTGGTCGACCTCGAGGAGAACAAGCCAACCAAGGCCGCGGCCAACGGCCAGGAGCTGGTGCTCGTCCGGCGGGGTGAGAAGGTCTTTGCCCTGGCGAATACCTGTGCCCACCTCGGCGGTCCGCTCTGCGAGGGAACGCTGGAAGGGGACGAGATCATCTGTCCGTGGCATGCCTCGCACTTCGCGCTCGAAGACGGCCGGGTGCTTCAGGGCCCCTCGGCCTATAACCAGGCCTGCTTTGCCACGCGTGTGCGTAACAACATCGTCGAGGTACAGCTGGGCGGTGAGCACGGCGAGCGCGAGCCCTAAGTGCGCCACCGGGGCATCGACGACTGTGGCGAAGGCCGGTGGTACAATAGCGCCACCGGCCATCTCTGCTCATAGCGCAGGTTTACGTGACTGCCTCCATGTCGTCTCCCCCACCGCCAATACTGCACCAGCGCTACCGCATTCTTTCAAAGCTTGGCCAGAGCCGGCTGGCCGTCGTCTATCGTGCCCATGACGAGCGCCTGCAGCGACAGGTGGTGGTCCATCTGCTGCGCCAGGAGCTCATGGGACAACCTGCCCTGCGCCAGCGCTTCCTGGACGAGGCGCGCAGCGGGGCGCAGCGCTCACATCCGGGGCTGCTGGAGGTCTATGACAGCGGCGAGGTCGGCGACCGGCCGTATCTGGTCACGGAGGACATTACAGGTGCCCCACTGGCCGAGCACCTCCCTCTTCCGCTGGCGGAGGCCCTGAGCGTTCTGCGGACGGTCGCAAGCGCCGTTGCTCTGGCCCAGAGCCAGGGATCGCCGCATCCGCCCGTGAGTAGCCGCAACGTCTGGCTGCTCATGGGCGGGCGTACTGTTCTGCTCGAGAACTGGCTGCTGGCGCCTCAGGAGGCTGCGCTCGATCTCGCCCAGTACCGGGCGCCGGAGCGTGCACAGGGCGCGCCGCCCTCGCCTGCGACAACCGTCTATGCGCTCGGTATTTTGAGCTGGGAGACGATCGCCGGCCAACGCCCGTTTGCCGGACCTTCGGCTCAAGCTATTGCCGAGCGCCAGATGCGCGAGCCCCTGCCGTCGCTCTCGGATGTCAACCCCCGGCTCTTCGCGCCAGGCCTTGATCGGGTTATTCAGGGCGCCGCGGCAGCAGATCCCGCCCGGCGCTACCCCGCGCCAGTCGATTTTGGCCGCGCCCTGGACCTCTACGTGGACCAGGCGACTGCGCACACCGGCCGTCTCGCGATTTTACCTCGTCCTCAGGTGGCGCCGGGAAGGGGGCCTGTGCGGGTCTTTCTCCGGCGCGGCGACACGGCGGCCGCTCCAGCGGTACAGCCACCCGCGCCGCCCCCCGTCATTCGCGAGCAGCCCCGCGTTGCGCGGCGCGCCATCGCGCCGCCACCGCTCCAGCCCGCCATCGCACCGCCCCAGGCCGTGCCTGCCCAAGCTGCCCCGGTTGAGCAAAAAGCGATCGGGGAGGAGGTGCAGCGCGCCGTGCGGAAGGAGATGCGCCGCCGGAGCTGCCAGCGCGCGATCGTCAAGCGCTCAATCCAGATCGTGCTGATCCTGGCGCTGATCTATGGTGCGCTGGTCGGCATCACCTATGCGACCGATTACGCGACCAATCGCGTGTCACAGCTCGATCCCGTGAGTGTGGTTACGTCATGGCTGCCAAAGCTGCCGCATATACCCGATCTCTCTTGGCTCGGGCGCCTGATCGACCTGGGCAAGAGCGTTGGAGGCGCCGCGCAGAGCCCGAACCTTGTCGTCAGCAGGCCGATCAATTTGCGCAAAGGTCCGAGCACGGAAGGCGACCCCCTGCGCGAGCTGGCCGAGGGCACTGTCCTCAGGCAGGTTGGTGGCCCGGTAGACGATGCAAGCGGCCGGCCGCTGAAATGGATCAAGGTTGTCGTCGTCGACGATGGAACGCAGGGCTGGGTCGCGGAGCAGCCCGATCGCCTGCGCCAGCAGTAGCCGATCGGGGCGTCATGCCCTGCATCATTGATGGGAGCTCAGGATGGCCGTAGAACTGCCGGATAGTTTAATCGATGCGCTGCGTGGGGCAGAGCGGGTTGTAGTCCTTACCGGCGCCGGCATTTCGGCGGAAAGTGGCGTTCCCACCTTCCGCGAAGCGCAGACCGGCCTCTGGAAGCAGTACGATCCACGCGAGCTGGCAACACCGCAGGCCTTCGCCCGTAACCCACGCCTTGTCTGGGAATGGTATCAGTGGCGCCGCCAGCTGATCGACCGGGCGCGCCCGAATCCGGCGCACTATGCCCTGGTCGATCTCGAGCAGCATGTACCGCAGTTCCTGCTCGTGACTCAGAACATCGACGGTTTTCACTGGGTGGCCGGCAGCCGCGACATGGTCGAGCTTCACGGGAACATTCGACGGACCAAGTGCTTCGACGAGGGGACTCCGGTCGATAGCTGGGAAGATACCGGCGACGTGCCGCCGCGCTGCCCGCATTGCGGCGGCGACCTGCGGCCGGACGTCGTCTGGTTCGGCGAGGGTATTCCGGCCCACGCTTTGCAGACGGCACTCGAGGCTTCCGCGGCATGCGACGTCTTTCTCTGTATTGGAACGTCGGCGGTCGTCTCACCTGCCGCCTCGCTCCCGCTCACCGCGAAGCGCAACGGTGCACGTATCGCCGAGATCAATCCCGATCAGACTTCCGTCTCAGTTCTTGCCGACTGGTCGATGCGCGGTAAGGCCGGCGAGGTGCTTCCGGAGCTCGTCCGGCGCCTCGGCTACCCCGGCATCGCCCTCGACGGTGCGATGGCTTCGGCCTGATGGACGACGCAGCCTTTGGAACGACGACGCTCGATAGCCACCCGCGCGGCGGCGACGTTATAGCTGTGCTGCAGGCCGCGGTCTCCGCCGTCGATCCATATGCCGCCGTCCGGCGGTATCTCCGGCGCTCCGGGACTCAGCTTGTGGTGGACTCGGCCACCTACGATTTGAGCCGCTACGCGCATATCGTCGTGCTCGCCATAGGCAAGGCCGCCCTACCGATGGCACGCGCCGCCCTGGATCTTCTCGAAGGATACTCGGTCGTCGGGCTGGTCGTCCCGAAAGCAGCAGCCGGCACTCCCGACTCGGCCGGGGCGCTGCCGGTTCACCCGTCAAGCCATCCTGTTCCAGACGAACGCAGTCTCGCAGCGGGCGACCGCATTCTGGATGTGCTCCACGACGTAGGCGAGCACGATCTCGTGCTGGTACTGCTCTCTGGCGGCGGGTCCGCGCTGATCACGGCGCCTGCAGATGGCCTCACCCTCGACGATATGCGCTCGCTTACGGGCGCTCTGCTCGCCTCCGGCGCGACGATCAACGAGGTCAATGCCCTGCGGCGCCGCATCGACCGGGTCAAAGGCGGCGGCCTCGCGCGGGCGGCCTATCCCGCGGACGTCGCTGTGCTGGTGCTCTCCGATGTGATCGGCGACGATCTCGGATCGATCGCCTCGGGGCCATTTGTTGCCGATACGGCGGCGCAGCTTGACGCCCATGCCGTCGTCGAGCGCTATAACCTCCGTGCGCAGCTCCCGGCGCACATGCTCCGCCTGCTCGACGGGCCGCCTTCGGCTGTCGCCCCGCGCCACTTCGAGCGCGTCCGCCACGTTATCGTCGGCAATCTCACCGCGGCCGCCCAGGGTGCGCTCGAGGCGGCCGGTGCGCGCGGGTTGCACACACGGTTGCTGACGACGACGCTCCAGGGCGAGGCGCGCAGCGTGGGCCATGAGCTTGTGCGACAGCTGGTAGAGTCGGCCAGCTCTCCCCGGCCGCTCTGCTGGGTCGCGGGAGGTGAGACGACCGTTACGCTGCACGGCGACGGCCTCGGCGGTCGGAACCAGGAGCTTGCGCTGGGCGCGGTCGAGACGCTGGCCGGCCATGATGGGCTGCTGCTGGTAGCGCTGGCAACCGACGGGGGAGACGGCCCGACGGACGCGGCCGGCGCGGTCGTGAGCGCCCAGACGCTCGATCGCGGCCGTGCTCTGGGCCTCGATCCGGAGACATTCCTGCGCCACAACGATGCATACCACTACTTCGAGCCGCTCGGCGACCTCATCAAGCCGGGACCGACCGAGACTAATGTCAACGATCTCGTGCTGCTCTTCGCCTTCTGAGGTCCCATGAGCCGTCCCATGCTGTCGAGATCGGCCACGTGAGCCGTCGATCGGACCCACCGGCCGGGCAGATGCTTCCGCGCTTTCCCGCGCGGAAGAGTCCACTCCACGAAGCCGCGATCTACCGTCTGCTGGTCCGCCCTTCCCTACGCCGTACCTTTCACCGTATCGCGATCTCGGCGCCGCACGGCGAAGATTGGAGCAGGCTGCCGACGATCTTCTATGCCAGCCACGTCTCGTGGTGGGACGGCTACATGGCCTTCTTTCTCTGCGATGAGCGCTGGCGGATCGAGGGTTACCTGATGATGGAGGAGCCGCAGCTGGCCCGCTACCGCTTCTTCCAGCGCTGCGGCTGCTTCTCGGTCGACCGCCACGACCCGCGGGAGGGCATGCGCTCCGTCGCCTACGCCGCGAGCCTCCTCCGGCCGGCGCCGGGCCGGGCGCTCTGGATCTTTCCGCAGGGCGCGATCGCCCCCGTCGATCGGCGTCCGCTCCAGACCTACGCAGGCGCGGCCTATGTCGCACGGCGCTGCGGCCCGGTACGCTGCGTGCCGGTGGCGCTGCGCTTCGAGTTCTTCGGCGAGCAGCGGCCCGAGGCTCTGATCCGGCTCGGGCCGCCGCATATCGTCGAGGATGGAGATACACGGGAGCTCCACGCCGAGATGGATCGCCGGCTTCTTACCGAGGTCGACAGCCTGCGCGAGGACGTCATCGCCGGCATCACGGCCTCGTATCAGACTGCTCTCGTGGGCCGTGGCTCGATCAACGTGCTCTGGGACCAGGCACGTGGAAAGAAGGCAGATTGAGCTATCGAACCTGGAAAGGAGATCCACGAATGAACTTTGAGCCGATCGGAACGGTAAAATCCCCGGTGCAGGAGGCTGTCGACGAGGATTGGGGCGCCGTGGTCTCCGAGATTCATGTCATGGAACCACTGGCCGCGGGATTAGAGGGCCTCGATCAGTTCTCGCACGTCGTGATTATCTTGGCCATGCACGAGGCCACTTTTGACCCGGCCTCCGACCTCCGGCGCCATCCCCAAGGACTTGACGCCACCGAGGGGATCCCCGTCCTGGACATCAAGCCCTACGTACCGGCCTTCGACACCGTCGCAGACCCCACCGTCCCCGAGTGGCTTGGGAGACTCATGCAGGGCTACTTCAGCTGAATCCCGGTCGCATAAGAGGGGATGGCCGGCGCCTGATTCAGCCATCCTCTCTTATGCCGCGCCTCTCACGAACAAACTCCCGTGATACTTCTTGCGCGCAGCACACCCCGGCTATCATACGTTCCCTCGGCGCTGACCCGAAGCTCCGCGCGGTCGAGGAGGTTCGCGGGCGCCGGAGTGCCATCCGAGCAGCGGATCGGCGTGGCGCCGGTATAGCTCACCGTCGTGATGCTTCCGTCGCGCTGCGACTCGATCCGCAGCTCGCGCGCTGCGCGGTTGTGCCCGGCGCTGATCCCGCCGACCGTATTCGGGACACCGTTGAGGTGCTCCGCGCCAAGCCGGCCAAGGAGGACCTTGTAGGGATCGGGATTGTTGGGGTAGTACTCGAATCGGGCGCGCTCGAACCACTGCGTGTGCACCCTGAAGCCGTCCGGGTTGGTCTCAATCTTCCCTTCTGTCAGAGGATAGCCGAAGAGCGCAAGCGACTCGGCGTAGCTTGGGCGTGGATTGTTGTCCAACTGCAAGCTGTGATCGAACCAGTACGGGAGGAAGTCGCCGCAGACGATATGCCGCGTCACTTCGAAGCGGCGGCAGACGTCGCCCGGAATGCTCGAAGGCACCGGCTCCGCGTGCCAATCGCGGCCCTGTCGCCGAAGCATCTCGTCGCCCAGCCGGCCGAGGAGCACGTCATAGGGCCGCGCGATATTGGGATGGAGCTCGAAGCGCTGGCGCTCGAAGTATTGCACCGTAACGGTGCCTTCCGGCGTGCGCTGCTGGAACTCGCCGGTCAAGGGGTAGCCGAAGATCGCGAGACCGCCGTTCTGCCGCCAGTACTCATAGAATCGGCCGCTGATGCAGCTTCCGACTCCCGGCACATTACGGAAGCAGATCTCGTCGGCCTGCGCTTGTGCCGGTAAAGCCATGAACAGGCCGAGTGTAAGTGCTCCAAGAGCTACCAGTCGAAGTATGTGCTTTCGCACCTGAGAGCCTCCTTGTCGTATGTAACACCATCGATACCTAACGAACGTGCCTGCACTATCACACGAACGTCCCCTCAGCTCAATGATGCATCAATGACGCTTGGCTCGATTCTGCCTCCAGTACATAGCTTGCCGGTGCATATTCTGCAGTCTGCGCTACAGCCGGATGTTTGAAGACCTCACATTTCGCGGGGCCGCTTGCCGGGCTGGACAAGCAACTGAAAGGCTCCTGTCATTTGTCGTGTGGCACGGCGTTTGCTATAATAATTTTCATAGAGCGGACGATCGTTGGTGACTAGATGTTAATTAGGAGTGGCTCCCGACTTCGGAGCCGCTCACCTGTCGCGGATCGCATAACATTCCGCGCCAAGGACTGATGGCGCCGGACCGGGGACAATCCCTGTTTCGGCGTCTTTGTGTCTCCGGGACCTGTTGTACGAAGCGATCAAACGTTGACGGAGAGCCAAACCTGCGTGATACTGGCGCCGAAGCGTCACCTCCGTGCGCGTGCATCCGGTAGTGGGTCGCCGGCCAATCCAGGCCGGCCACTCAAAGTGAGGCGTAAATATGGCAGACCAGTACACCCCTACGCGTGAAGACAAGTTTACCTTTGGCCTTTGGACCGTCGGCAATATAGGTCGCGATCCCTTCGGTGACCCGGTGCGGCCGCCGCTCGACCCTGTGAAGAGCGTTCACAAACTGGCCGAGCTCGGCGTGTGGGGCGTCAACTTCCACGACAACGACCTCGTCCCGTTCGACGCGACTCCGGCGGAACGCGACCGGATTATCAAGAACTTCAAGGCTGCGCTGCAGGAGACCGGGATGGTCGTTCCCATGGCCACGACCAACCTCTTCACGCATCCGGCCTTCAAGGATGGCGCCTTCACGGCCTCGGATGCCGCGGTCCGTGCCTTCGCCTTGCACAAGACGATGCAGGCGATCGACCTCGGCGCCGAGCTCGGCGCCTCGATCTACGTCTTCTGGGGCGGGCGTGAGGGCACCGACACCGATGCGTATCGCGACGGGCGCGACGCGATCAAGCACTTCCGCGAGGCCATCAATTTCCTGTGCGAGTATGTTCGTGACCAGGGCTATAACATGCGCTTCGCCATGGAGCCGAAGCCCAACGAGCCACGTGCCGATATCTACTACCCGACCGTCGGCCATATGCTGCACTTTATCACGACGCTCGATCATCCGGATATGGTCGGCGTGAACCCCGAGTTCGCGCACGAGCAGATGGCCGGCCTCAACTTTGTGCAGGCCGTCGCGCAGGCCATCGACGCCGGCAAGCTCTTCCACATCGACCTAAACGATCAGAAGATGAGCCGCTTCGACCAGGACTTGCGCTTTGGCGCCGAGAGCATCAAGAGCGCTTTCTTCCTCGTCAAGCTGCTCGAGGAGAGCGGCTACGACGGTCCGCGCCATTACGATGCGCATGCCTACCGCACCGAGGACGAGGAGGGCGTCTGGGCCTTCGCTCGCGGCTGTATGCGGACCTATCTTATCCTGCGCGAAAAGGCGCGCCAATTCGCACAGGATAAGGCGATTCAGGCCGTCATCGGCGAACTGCGAGAGGGCGACAACGCCTACAGCGGCCCCGCGGCCTCGGGTGGCTATAGCCGTGACACAGCGAATCAGCTCAAGTCGCATAACTTCGACGTGGCCGCGCTGGCCGGACGCGGCCGCCGCTATGAAGAGCTGGATCAGCTGGTCGTCGAGCTGCTGCTGGGAGTGCGGTAAGCTGATGGCCAGAGGCCGGCCGCGCGGCGCTTCCGGTTGGCTGCCGGCATCTGACTACTGGTACAGGAGCGAGTCGTGCCTCATCTGCTAGGGATAGACGTCGGTACGAGCGGAGTTAAGGCCGTCCTGATCGACGCGGCCGGCACCGGCGTGGAGAGCGTGACTGAGGAGTACCCGCTCTCGACGCCGCATCCGCTCTGGTCCGAGCAGGACCCTGCCGACTGGTGGCGTGGGGCGCAGCAAGCGGTGAGCCGCGTCGTACGGGAGAGCGGAGTCGCGGCCGAAGGTATAGTGGGTCTTGGCCTGACGGGGCAGATGCATGGCGCCGTCTTCCTCGACGCTGCCGACCAGGTGATCCGGCCTGCGATGCTCTGGAACGACGGTCGGACTGCCGTGCAGTGCGATGAGATTACCGCGCGCGTCGGCGAGGAGCGTCTGCTCCGGATCGCAGGCAACCCCGCGCTCACCGGCTTCCAGGCGCCCAAGCTGCTCTGGCTGCGCGAGCATGAGCCTGCAGCATACGCGCGCATGGCGCACCTCCTCCTTCCCAAGGACTACATCCGGTATCGCCTGACGGGAGACCTGGCATCCGATGTCTCGGATGCCGCCGGGACGCTTCTGCTCGACCTACGGGCGCGCGATTGGTCCGGCGAGATTCTCGAGGCGCTGGAGCTCCCGCGCAGCTGGCTGCCGCGGGTCTACGAGGGACCTGAGATTACCGGGCGGCTTCGGGATGAGGTGGCGACCGCCCTGGGCCTTCCCCGCGGCCTTCCGGTGATCGCCGGCGGCGGCGACAACGCGGCGGCGGCCGTCGGCAACGGCGTTATTCGCGAGGGCAGCATTACAAGCTCGATCGGCACCAGCGGCGTGCTCTTCGCCCACAGCGACGAAATCCGGCTCGACCCCCAGGGCCGGCTGCATACCTTCTGCCATGCCGTCCCGGGCGCATATCATCTCATGGCTGTGACGCTGGCGGCGGGTGGATCCCTGCGCTGGCTGCGCGACACATTGGCCGGTCCCGGTGGCGCCGGCGCGGGCTACGACGATCTTACCGCGGAGGCCCAGGCAGTTCCGCCGGGCTCCGAAGGGCTGATCTTCTTGCCCTACCTTACGGGGGAGCGCACTCCCCATCGCGACCCGCTCGCGCGTGGCTCCTTCGTGGGCCTGACCGCCCGGCATGGACGCGGGCACCTCGTGCGCGCGGTTATGGAGGGCGTCACCTACAGCCTGCGTGACGGGCTGGAGATCATGCGCGGCATGGGCCTCGACATCGGCGAAGTGCGAGTGACCGGCGGCGGGGCGCGCAGCCCGCTGTGGCGCCAGATGCAGGCGGACGTCTTCGGCGCGCCGATCACACGGATGCGTGCCGAGGAAGGCCCGGCCTACGGCGCCGCGCTGCTAGCCGGCGTCGGCGCAGGCGTCTATCCGAGCGTCGCCGCCGCCGTAAACGCGACCGTCGCAACGGCCGGCTCAGTCGATCCTGATCCCGCGGCCGCTGCGGCCTACGACCGCGGCTACGCCGTCTACCGCACGCTCTACGCTGCGCTCAGGCCCGCCTTCATCGCCCTCGCCGACTAATTGCGCCACGGCACCAGATCAAACGTACAACGTATCGGGTGAATAGCCTGGTACGTTTGTACGTTCTACGTCCTATTTCCTTACACCTTGACCCCGTCGAGGATAATCCACGTCCCGTCAGCGGCCGTAATACGCAGCTCCGTTTGAGCGGTAGGCACGGGAGCAGACGAGAAACCGCCCACTTCGTCGACAAAGGTGGCTGCTACCAGGGTGTCTGCCTGGCGTATCTCGACGAGAGCACCGTCCCAGCGCTCTTGCTCGCCGGCTTCGTCCGCGATCTGGCCGATCAGGCGCACCGCCTGAGCTCCCTCCTTCTGCGCCTCGATCACAATCGTGGCGGCGCTAGACTGGGCGAGGATCGGCGCGTCTCCGGCGCCCCGGACCGCGGCCATCTGGAGGCCTGCCGGCCGTGGCAGTAGCTCTGCGACCAGCGCGCGCAGCCGCTGCACACCTCCAGGACGTATCGCCACCTCCTGTCGCGAGCGCACCTCGGCCGGCGCATCGCCTGCTAGGAAGACCCGTAGCTCTTCGACCTCCGCGCTGCACTGGGCGCAAGCTTCCAGATGCGCGGCGATCGACCGCTGCTGTACAGGTGGGACGAGACCAAGGTGATAGTCGCTCAGCTGTGCCGGAGGCGGGCAGTCCCAGCGAGCGAGGCGGCTCTGCAGGGCATGCTCAAGCTGTCGTGCCTCTTCCAGCCGTCCCGCGCACTCGGGGCAGTGCTGGAGATGAGCGAGGACCGCCGGCGGTGTATCATCGTCAAGGGCTGCGCTGATTGTTTCGTCGCTCAGGGGCGGCGGATCGCTACACGACATAAGGAGTACCTCTTACCTTCGCTCGTCCTCAATCTTGTCTGATCGATCTAAATGCAAATCTTGGTTAAATCTCCAACAACTTCCATCCGGGTTTTTCGGAGCCTCGCCGCCCTATGCTGCTCTGCCTGCCAGTGCTGCGAGCTCCGGATCGGAGCGTAGGATACGCCGGATGCGGTACAGGGCGACGGATACGTCCCGCTCGTTACTCCAGTGGCTGCGGTAGGCGACACAGATCTCGCGGGGCTTGAGGCCTTGCGCAAAGGCACAGCGCGCTAGGAGGCGGTCACGCTCGTGGGGAAGCAGCCGGCAGATCTGCGTCCAGAGCTCGCCCGCCTCCGCGCGCTCGCCAAGATCCGGTGTCTCGGCCAACTCCCCAGCCATATCGATCGGCGTCGTCAAGCCGCGCTCTTGATCGCGCAGGTACTGCGCGATCGACGTGTGAACGCAGGTTTTGAGATAGCTCAACGCGGCGGCGAGCGTCGGAAAGCGGTCGAACTTCGAGCCCTGGAGCGCGGAGTGAAAGGCGCGAAACGCGGCGCTCGTGAAATACTCGGCGCTCTCTCCCGTCAAAGGGAATCGGCTATGGTGATAGACCCAGTTGGTAACCGGCCGCTCGTAGACCTGGAAAACGTACGTGAAGGCCTCGTCGGAGTGGTCGGCCAAGGCTCGGCGTAGCAGCTCGAAGCAAAACTGCGGATCGTTGACCTGTCGCCGCGCGAACTTGTCGGTCTCCTCGGCGCACCGCTGGGCTAGCTCGGCTACCGTCAGGCCGGGCGTAACACTCATCCGGGTCCCTCCACATGGGTCGGCACGCGACGAGCGGGTGATAACTGGGGCCGCGAAGGCTGCGCTCGTCCGTCTATAACGGCATTGTAACATGAGGTCGCTATCACGACCCGCGATGCCCCTGTGCTATACTCATCGCGCGGCAGCCTTCCGTGCATCACATCTCCCCATAGGCGCGCTCGACGCCGTCCCAAACTCCCGCTTTTGATAAAGCGACAACGTTCGCATTTATTGGGTTGTGCTGGAGTAGGCCGAATGGATGCGGAGACCGTACCTGTAGAGCTCCTGGAAGAAGGTGGGAGTGACCCGCCTGTTGCCGCGGCCTTGCCCGATACCCTCGCATGCGGCGTGGTCGAGCAGCTCAAGGCCGAGGCCGACCGCTACTGGGGGATCAACGCGAATCGCTCGCTCGAGCTTGCCGAGATGATCCTGCAGATCGGGGAAAGCCATGCCGATCGCGGGCAGCAAGCGCTTGGCATGATGGCGCGCGGCGATGCCCTCCGCCTTCTGGGACGTACGCAGGAGGCTTGGGATGCCCTCGAGCGGGCGGCCGACCTCTTCCAGGCAGCCGGCGACGAGATCGGCTGGGCACGCACACGGATCGGCCGGCTGATGCTCTGCACGGAGCTCAACCGCGTCCCGGAAGCGCTGTCGGCAGCCGAGCGAGCTCGGGAAATCTTTGCGCGTCACGGCGAGTACGAGAAGCGTCTCCGCCTCGACCTCAACACGGCGCTCGTTCATAACTACCTCGGCGAGCACCGCCGCGCGCTTGCCCTCTTCGACGACGCGCTAGCAATGGCCGAGGCGCTGGGCGACGCGGGCCGGAAGTACCTCGGCTTGCTGTACACCAATATCGGGTACGCCTGGAATTTCCTTGGCGATTTCCGCGCGGCGCTGGCACATCATGAGCATGCCCTTGTGCTCTTTGAAGAGCATGCCGAGACGAGTAACGCTGCGGTTGCCGAGTGGAATATCGCCTATATCGCACAGGCCCAGGGACAATACCGCCGCGCGCTCCAGTTGTTGCATCATGTGCTTGAGATCCGCATCGCGGAGGAGCTCCCTCTTGACGCCGCGGATGCTATGCTCGATATGGTCGAGTGCTACCTCGCGCTCAACCGTTATACCGACGCTCGCGATCTTGCCTTACGAGTCGTCGCGGACTATCGGACCTTCGGCGTAGCCTATCGCCAGGGCTTGGCGCTTCTGCACCTCGCCACGGCGGAGGCCGCGCTGGCCGAGTGGGCTGCCGCAAAGGCGGCCCTCGACGCGGCAGAGCCGATCTTTGACTCCCTCGGCGCTCGGGCCTGGAGCGCTACCACCCGTCTGCGCCGGGGGCGACTCGCGCTACGCCATGGTGATGCCGAAAGCGCGAGCCGTGAAGCGGCTGCCGCGGCTGCCTTCTTCAATGCCGCCGGCCGTGAGGTCGACTATGCGGCCGCGGTCCTCCTCGGCGGCGAGAGCTCCTTCACTATAGGTGACCTCGGCGGCGCGGGTGAATCGGGCAAAATTGCCTTGCGTATCGCGCAGCGTCGCAACGTCGCGCCGCTGCGCTACACGACGCATTTGCTGCTCGGTCGTGTCTCAGAGGCGCGCGGCGACGTTGTAGATGCGGTGCGCCGCTATCGTGCCGCCGCGGCAACCGTCGAGCGCATGCAGCGCTCGCTCACGATCACGCTCCGGCCGGGCTTTCTCGAGGACAAAGGCGAGGCGCTGCGCGCCCTGATCGGCCTGCACCTCCGCGGCGGCGATGCCGAGCGGGCGTTCGAGACATTGGAGCGAGCCAAATCGCAGGCGCTCTTGAGCTACCTGGCCAACCGCGAGCAGCTCCGCTGGGCCGGCGACGATCCGCGCAGCCGCTCCTTGCTCGCGGAACTTGATCGCCTCCGCGCAGAGCATCACTGGTTTTATCGCCTGGCCCATGACCGGCCGATCGACGGAGACACCTCGACGAGTGCTCCCTCGCCTGAGGCAGCGCTCGCCGAGATCCGGATGCGTGAGCGCAGTATGCGTGCGATTACCGAGCGGCTCTACCTCCGCGCTGGCGACGAGGCCTTCGCGCGTACTCCATCGCCGTCCATTCGCGATCTGCAAAAGCACCTCCCGCGCGAGACGTTGTTGATCGAGTATTACAACGACGGAGTGAACCTATGGGCTTTCACGCTCGACGGGTCTTCCCTACAAGCTCATCCATTGCCGCTTGCGGTCCGCGATGTCGATCGTCTGCTTGTGCAGCTTCAGGTCAACCTGAGCGCCGCCATCCAGGCCGGAGCCTCTTCATGCATCCTTGCCGGTCTGACGAATCTGGGACATCGCATTCTACAACGGCTATACGCCGGCCTGATCGAGCCGCTCACGGCACGTCTTCACGAGCGCCGTCGTCTGGTGGTTGTGCCCTACGGTGCGTTGCACTACCTCCCATTTCACCTGCTCTACGATGGGTCGGTACATCTAATCGATCGCTACGAGGTTGTCGTCTTGCCCGCCGCCGGCCTGGCTACCCGCCGCGGCCCCTCCCGCACCGGCGGCGCGCTCGTCTTGGCCCATTCCTGGGATGGGCGGCTGCCACAGACACTTGTGGAAGCGGAGATTGTGCGCGACCTCTTCGGTGGCGCGGCCGTATCCGAGGAGGAGGCTCGTCGTCTCGTCCTTGGCAGCCCACCGCGCCAGATCCTCCATATCGCGGCGCACGGAGAGTATCGCCTCGATCAGCCCGACCTCTCGTATATTCAGCTTGCCGACGGCCAGCTTTTCACAGATGATCTACTCCAGACCGATTTGAGCTACGAGCTCGTGACCCTCAGCGCCTGCGAGACAGGTCGTGCCAACGTAGCCGCGGGCGACGAACTGATTGGTCTCGGCCGGGGGTTCCTGTATGCCGGCGCGGGCGCCCTGATCGTGAGCCTGTGGCGTGTTGGGGATGCCTCGACCGTTACCCTGATGGGGCACGTCTATCGCGCGCTGCGCTCGGGCACCTCCAAGGCTGCCGCATTGCGCGATGCCCAGTTGCAACTGCGGGCGGGCCTGCCGCGGCTCCATCCTGCCTTCTGGGGGGCATTCCAGCTTGTCGGCGATGCCGAGCCGCTGTCCGCGAACCTACCCACGAGGTCGTGAAAGGAGCCTACGAGATGCAGCAGTCGGAAACGTATGCCGCCGGAGTCTTCGAAACCTTGCTCTTCCTTGGGTCGCGTCTCTGGGATAAGTGGCGGTCGCCGTCCTTGGGAGACAAGCAGGATGGTAGGCCCCTGGCCTACTTCCTACCGGGCCAGATCTCCTTGCTCGTCGAGCATAGCTCGGGTCTGCCGTCCGATCTCCCGCCTGAGGAGATCATCCGCCTGCTTCGCGAGAACCCCGTGATTCGTGCGAGCGATTCTTTGATCAAGGCGCTCAACACAGGCCAGGCGCGCGTCATCTCCTTCCCCGCGACACGCGGGGAAGGCCAGTCGATACGACCGCGGCCAGCCTTCTCACTCGTCTTTGTCGACACGGCCGATCTCGGCGCCTCGCAGCGCAGTCTGATCCGAGTGATCGACGATCTCAACGCCCGAATCGGCCCTGACGGGGAGGGCCAAGGCCCTTTGACCGTGATCGTAGCCTCCCCCAACTGGCTATCCTGCTGTACTCCGGGCCAAATCGGCGTGGGTGGGCCAGGAGCTAGGCCGGCTCCACCCACGCCGATGAAGCCGGGCAGCACGCCATGGAAATTCCGGCTCCCGCAGACACTTCGCCTGCCAGAGCACCGTGGCGCAGGCGTCGAGGTTGCCATCGTTGACACGGCCCCGTGCCGGCACGACCTGGTGCGGGCCTACAACGACTGGCACGCGTCGAACCCCTTGATCGATTCTTTGCTCGGACCGAACACGCCGCTGGACGTTACCTACGCTCCATATGCGAGCCTGCTTTCCCTCGCAGACTATGGCCTCAAGGATCACAACTATCCGATGTCCGACCACGGCCTCTTCGCGGCCGGCATCATTCACTCGATCGCTCCGCAGGCCAAGCTGCACCTCGTCGAGGTCCTGAACCAGTATGGGGTCGGCACGATCGAAACGATTGCGGACGGTCTGAGGCAGCTGGTCGACCCGGCACGCCGCGCCCCGCTCGTGATCAACTGCAGTCTCATGGTTAACATTCCGCTTCCCGAGCAGCTTCCGGCGCTGGCGGGAACGGGCCTTCAGTGGCCTCGGCTTGACGAAGCGCTGATCAGCCGCATGGGACTACTGCTGGAGTATGTCTGCAATCTGCTGCGCTCCGAAAATGTGCTGGTCGTCGCCGCATCCGGCAACGACCGCCGGCATACCGGCGACGTTATCGGATCTCCGCCGCGCGCCCGCTTCCCGGCCGCCTTCGAGAGCGTCCTCGGCGTCGCCGCGCTCGATCCGAATCAGCAGCCCGCCGATTACTCGAATCAGGCCGACAATCCGCTTGCCGAGGGATTGGCTACGCTTGGCGGCGCAGCGGTAAATGGGAAAGCCGATCCTGTGAATGGCGTTCTCGGTCTCTACAGCGGCCAGTTTCCAGACCCACCGCGCTTCAACAGCAGCGGATGGGCGCGCTGGGCCGGCACCTCTTTCGCCGCGCCCGTCATCAGCGGTACGCTGGCTGCCCTCCTCAGCCAAGGGCGCAGCGCAGACCAGGCGACGAGCGATCTAAACACAGCTGCCACGACGTCGTCGGTCGTCGGCAAGGTCTTCGACGTTCGGCAGGTGTAAACGGCCTCGGCTCGCCCTGCGGTGTGATGCTTCGGCACAGCAGCGGGGCCGGAAAGCAGCCTCGACGATTTCGTCGAGGCTGCTTACAGGTCTGTTCCGGCTGCTGCCCGGTCTACGTTCGGCGCTACCCGGCGACGCTCGCCATATCGGCATCGGCCCGCTCACGTGTCGACCCACCGATCGAGAAGTACGTCGCCTGCGGATGGTGGACCACGATCGCCGCGGTCGACTGCTCTGGGACGATCTGGAACGCCGCCGTCAGGGAGACGTCGATCTCCTCCGTGGGCAGGATCTTGAAGAGCTTGGCGTGCTCGTCAAGGTCCGGACATGCCGGGTAGCCCCAGGAGTAGCGCTTGCCGCGCGGCTCGGTAATCCCCAGCCCCTGGCGGATGATCCGGTTGGTCCATTCGGCCAGCCCTTCCGCCGCGGTCACGCCCAGACCATGGATCAGATAGGATCGGGTGTAATCGCCCTGCGCCTGAAGCCGATCGACATATGCGGTCGCCACCTGGCCCATTGTGACGATCTGGAAGGCGGCCACGTCCATGCGTCCGCTCTCTACGGGCGCGAAATAGTCGGCGATGCAGAGCCGCTCCCGCTCGGGCTGGCGTGGGAAGAAGAAGCGCGTGAGCTCCCTCCGGCGATCTGCCGGGTCGTAGACAATCAGCTCCTGCCCGGCCGACTGCACAGGGAAGTAGCCGTAGACGACGGCGGGCTGGAGCCAGCCCTGCTCGGCGGCCTCGCGCTGGAACCTGCGCAGCTGCGGCATGAACTCGTCGTCGACCAGGCGGCGGTACTCCTCGCCCTTGGCGTTCTTGGCGCCCCACTGCAGACGGAAGAGCGTATTGAGGTCCATGCCCGACCAGACGTCTTCGAGGCGTATGCGCTTGGTGTCCTTGGCTCCCCAGAACGGCGGCGTGGGAATGTCGACGTCCGTACGGACATTCGAGCGTGCTCCTGCCTCGCTCGTTCGCCCGACCTTCTCGAGCATGGTCCGCCCGCGCTCCGGCTGGGCCAGCCCGCGCACTGCCTCGTCCCGAACGCTTCGCACGAACTTCTCCCGCTGGCCCGGATCTGAGAGCCGGTCCATCGTCTCCAACCCTTCGAAGGCGTCCTTGCAGTAGAAGACGCCCGGCTCGTAGGGCGTGCCCTCGCCGACGAAGGAGATGCGCTGGCCGTACTGGCGGTTGATCGCGGCGCCGCCCACGAGAACCGGGTACTTGAGGCCGCGCTTGTAGAGCTCCTGGACGCAGAGGGGCATCTGCTTCGAGGTCGAGACGAGCAAGGCCGACAGGCCGATCGCATCGGCCTGCACCTCTTCGGCTTTGGCGATGATCGTGTTGAGCGGCACCTGCTTGCCAAGATCGAAAACGGTATAGCCGTTGTTCGAGAGGATCGTGTTGACGAGGTTCTTGCCGATGTCGTGCACGTCGCCGTAGACGGTCGCCAGAACTACCTTGCCCTTGGTCGTGCCCGCCTGCTTATCGAGGTATTGCTCGAGGTGCGCCACGGCCTTC
>JBBSGA010000074.1:0-21167 GCA_038254585.1 Chloroflexales bacterium
ACATCCTTTATGGCCTGTACCACCAGGACGACGGCGAGATCCTGGTCGACGGCCAGCCGGTACGGATCAAGAATCCCAGCGAGGCAATCAACCTCGGCATCGGCATGGTCCACCAACATTTCATGCTCGTCCCCGTCTTCACCGTCATCGAGAATATCGTCCTGGGCACCGAGACGGTGCACGGTGCGGTACTGCATCTGAACCACGCCAGGCAGCAGATCCGCGATCTTGCCGAGCGCTACGGGCTGCGCCTCGATCCCAATGCCTATGTCAAGGATCTTTCGGTCGGCCAACAACAGCGGGTGGAGATTGTCAAGGCTCTTTACCGCAGCGCGCGCATTCTGATCCTGGACGAGCCCACGGCCGTGCTGACGCCTCAGGAGGCGGACGAGCTTTTCGTCGTGCTGCGCGAGCTCGTCGCACAGGGAACCTCGATTATCTTCATCTCGCATAAGCTACGTGAAGTTCTGGCTATCGCGGATCGGATCGTGGTGCTAAGGCGTGGGGCGGTCGTGGGTGAGACGACGCCCGCCCAGGCGACCGCACAGTCGCTGGCGGAGATGATGGTGGGTCGCTCGGTTGTTCTGCAGGTCGCGAAAAGCCCGCATACGGCAGACGAGATAGTGCTCGAGGTGCAGGAAGTCGTAGTTGCCGACGATCGCGACCAGCCAGCGGTCGAGAGCGTCAGCTTCACGGTACGCGCGGGTGAGGTGCTTGGCCTGGCGGGTGTGCAGGGTAATGGGCAGACCGAGCTCGTCGAGGCGCTGACCGGATTACGTCCCCCCAGAGGGGGCCATATCCGGATAGCAGGCCGGGATGTAACTAATGCCACGCCGCGCGCGATCTTCGAAGCCGGCTGCGGCCACGTGCCTGAGGATCGGCAGGAGCATGGGCTTGTCCTCTCCTACTCCGTCGCAGATAACCTGGTGCTTAACCGTTACTACCAGGTGCCGTTCGCCCACGGAGTGCGAATCGACGAAGATGCGATCGAAAAGAACGCCGAGACCTTGATCGCTAAGTACGACATCCGAACGCCGAGCGCAAGGACACCGGTGGGGATGCTTTCAGGCGGGAATATGCAGAAAGTGATCATCGCCCGTGAGCTCTCGCGACAGCTAACGCTGCTCATCGCGTCGCAGCCCACGCGTGGTGTCGACGTCGGCTCGATCGAATTTATTCACAAGAATATCATTACCGAGCGCGACGCGGGGACGGCGGTACTGTTGGTCTCCGCCGAGCTTGACGAGATCCTCGCCCTCTCTGATCGGATTGCAGTGATGTACAAGGGCCGGATCGTCGATATTGTCGACGCGGGCGTGACCAACCGCGAGGAGCTCGGACTGATGATGGCCGGAATACGGCCGAGTGAGGCCGGACAGGCGATCGCGGCCGCAGGGCCGATGGTCCCATCCTCCAACCAATCACCCTCAGAATGGAGACCTGTATGAATATCCTGATCGTGGGAGCAGGAAAAGTCGGCGCCCATCTGGCTGCGCTGCTCGGTGAGCAGCGTCACCATATCACGGTCATCGAGATGGACGAGCAGGTCTTCAATCGTGTCCGGCCCGTCTTGAAAGACATCACGGTGATCCTTGGCGATGGCTGTAATCCGCAGCTGCTGCGGGATGCCGGCATTGGGCAGATGGACGCCGTGGTGGCTACAACCGGCGATGACGAGGATAACCTGGTCGTGGCCAAGCTGGCGAAACATGAGTATCGAGTGGGCCGCGTCATCTCCCGTGTCAACAACCCCAAGAATCAGTGGCTCTTCACGAAGAAGATGGGTGTGGACATTGCGATCTCCCACGCGTCGATGCTTGCGCGCCTGATCCAGGAAGAGCTGACCGTCGGTGATCTTATCCCCCTGCTGAAGCTCGTGGGAGGCAAGGCGTCGCTGGTAGAGCTCACGGTGTCGGCAGCCTCTAGAACGATCGGCAATCGCATCGAGGAGCTTGAGCTTCCGGCCGAATGTGTGCTGGTGGCGGTGCTGCGTAATGGTGCGATCGTCATCCCGCGCGGCGATACAACGCTCGTAGCCGACGACCACATCATCGCCCTGATTCGCACCGATCAGCAGCCTGATCTGGCAAAGGTCTTTGGCTAGGATCGGCGCCGTCCGAGCCGGCGGGTCCGGCCGCGGCGGCGCTTCGATCTGTAGAAGTAGAGGAGTAATCTATGGCGACTGCAACCGCTCTCCCCAAACGGCAAGATTTGCCGCGCGAATACACCTGGGACCTGGAGAGTATCTATTCGACCGACGAGCAATGGGAGGCTGATTTTAATCGTGCCGACAGTATGCTGGTGGAGGTGAGCTCGCTCGCCGGGACGCTGTCGAAGGGGCCGGCGGCCCTCCTGCACGCGCTTCGGCGCATTCACGACACGGAGATGCTGATCTCGCAGCTCTTCGTCTACGCGCGAATGCGGAGGGACGAGGATACGACGAGCCCGACGTACCAGGCGCTAGCCGAGCGCATCTCGATGCTCTACGCCCGTTTCGGCAGCGCGAAGGCATTTTTCGAGCCCGATCTGCTGGCTCTGGCGGATGAGCAGATCGACGGGTATCTCGCCGCCGACGAAGAGCTACGCCTCTACACCCATTATCTATCTGAGCTGCGCCGGCAGCGAGCACATATTCGCTCGGCGGAGGTCGAGGCGGTGCTGGCCGAGGCAGGCGAAGTGACTCGCGCTTCGCAGACGATCTTCAGCATGCTCAACGATGCCGACCTCAAGTTTCCGACGGTCAGGGATGAAAACGGCGCCGAGGTCGAGCTGACCAAGGGCCGCTATGCCCTGCTGCTTGAGAGCAAGGATCGGCGCGTCCGCCGGGATGCGTTCGAGGCCTTTTACAGTACCTACGCGAAGCTGCGCAATACCCTTGGTGTGACCTTGAGCAGCACGGTGCGGCGCGACGCATTTGAGGCCAAGGTGCGCGGCTACGAGTCGTCACTCGCAGCCGCGCTTGAGCCGAATGCGATTCCCCTCGATGTCTACCATAATCTCGTCGAAACGGTCGGCAAGAACCTCTCGCACCTCCACCGCTATCTGCGACTTCGCAAGGAGTTCCTTGGCCTCGACGAGCTGCATATGTGGGATATCAACATTCCCCTCGTGCCGGGCGCAACGATCGAGTTCGAGTATAACGAAGCACGCCGGACGGTCGTCAAGGGTCTAGCGCGGCTCGGCTCTGAGTATGGGCAGATCCTGCGTGAGGGCCTCTACCAGCGGCGGTGGATCGACGTCTTCGAGAACGAGGGCAAGCGCAGCGGGGCGTATAGCTGGGGCTCGTACACGACGCCGCCATGTGTTCTGATGAACTACCAGCAGAATCTGAACAACGTCTACACATTGGCGCATGAGCTGGGCCACGCCATGCACTCGTTTTTCACGCGCCGTGCCCAGCCGTATGTCTACGGCAGCTATACGATCTTCGTCGCCGAAGTTGCCTCGACGCTGAACGAGTCGCTGCTAACAGACTATCTCCTGAAGTGCACGGAGGATCGCGCGCTGCGCCTCCAGATCGTCAGCCAGCAGCTAGAGGAGTTCCGGGCTGCGCTCTTCCAGCAGTCGATGTTTGCCGAGTTCGAGCTCGAGATTCACCGGCGTGCCGAGGCAGGCGAAGCTTTGACCGCCGATAGCTTCACGGAGATCTATCGCGATCTGATCCGGCGTTATTACGGCCCCGAGGTTGTCTACGACGAGCCGATCATGCTCAACTGGTCGCGCATCCCTCACTTCTATACGGGATTCTACGTCTACCAGTACGCCACGGGTATCTCCGCGGCGACAGCGCTGTCGCAGAAGATCCTCCGTGAAGGCCAACCGGCCGCGGATCGCTACCTTGGCTTCCTGAACAGCGGGAGCTCAAAGACGTCGATCGAACTGCTACGGGATGCCGGCGTCGATATGACGACACCTGAGCCGGTCGAGCAGGCGATCGGCGTGTTCGCCCATTTTCTGGACCGGCTGGAGGAGCTGATGCACGAACCCGGCAATGGTAGTGGCGTTGGATTGACAGAGCCCTACCCGCGCGATAATCTATAGCGATCCTCGCTCAGCGCCGACCGAGCTGCCACTATGCGGTGTGATCCGAGAAGAACTGATGAGACCCTAGGAGGGTATACATGACGACCGCTCAACATGTATCCGTAGATGCTGCCCAATGGCTCCCTTCTGGCGCCGCGACCGCGGAGGTCGCGCGCCGCGATCTCTCCGACTTGGCGCGTACCCTAACAGCATCGCAGATTCTGAAGATATCGGGCGAGATCCGAGCGCTCGTGGCGCAGGGCCGCGAGATCTGTAATCTGACCATCGGGGACTTCAATCCGGCCCAGTTTCCAATCCCCAGGATTCTCCGCGACGCAGTCGTGGATGCGATGGGTAAGAATCTGACCAACTATCCCCCGCCTGACGGCGTCGTCGCATTGCGCGAAGCTGTCGTAAGGCTCTACGAGCGCGAGCTTGGTCTGCACTACCCGATCGAAAGTGTGCTGGTCGCGAGCGGCGGTCGCCCCTTGATCTACTGCACGTATCGCACGCTGGTCAACCGCGGCGACGCGGTGATCTACCCGGTGCCGTCGTGGAACAACGACCACTACTGTAATATGCTCGGCGCCCGCCCGATCGAGCTGGTCATGCACCGCGAAGAGGACTTCCTTCCGAGCGCCGAGCGGATCCGACCGCACCTGAGCGAGGCGCGTCTGCTGGTTATGAACACACCGCTCAATCCCGCCGGCACGATGATCTCCTCCGACGAGCTCACGCGCATCTGTGAGATGATCGTCGAGGAAAACAATCGCCGGGCGCGTGACGGCGTACCCGCGCTCTATCTGCTCTACGATCAGATGTACTGGATGCTCCAGTTCGGAGAGTGCAAGCACACCACACCGGTCGAGGTGGTTCCGGAGATGGCAGCGTATACCGTCTTCGTCGACGGTATCTCGAAGGGCTTTGCCGCCACGGGCCTGCGTGTCGGCTGGGCGATCGCCCCACCGCATGTTATCAAGCCGATGAAGGATATTATGGGTCACATCGGCGCCTGGGCGACCCATCCGGTCCAGGCGGCGACGGCGAAGGTGCTCGACGACCCGCAAGGGATCGCAGCATACCACGGTATCATGCTGCGGGAGGTGGAAGATCGGCTTCAAATGCTCTACAAAGGCTTCTCGGCAATGGCCGATGATGGGCTGCCGGTCGAAGCTGTGCCTCCGCAGGGCGCAATCTATCTATCAGTACGTTTTGACCTTCGCGGCAAAACCATCGGCGGTCGAACCTTCGACAATAACGAAGAGATCCGGAGTTATCTGCTCGATCAGGCCGGCTGTGCGGTTGTGCCCTTCCAGGCCTTCGGATTGCAGGAAGAGACCGGCTGGATGCGCCTGTCCGTCGGAGCCGTTTCGCTCGCTCAGATCGAGGCGATGCTGCCGCGGGTCAGGGCTGCGCTGCAAGGGTAGCGGTTACAATAGGCAGGAGATGTAGATCGTAGGGGCGTAGGATGTGCGGCACCACCTGGCGTCTGCCAAATCACCCGCACGAGCCCGGTCATGAGTTCAGGCTCTGCCATTGGCACATGCTGCGCCTCGACGGTTTCTGTCGCCTGTAACCTATCCTCCTTCCCCTGTCTCCTGTGCCGGTAGTGCGAACGCAAATGTCGAGCCCTCGCCAAGCGTTGATTCCACCCAGATAAGGCCACCGTGGACATGTATCAGCTCGGCACAAATGCTGAGACCTAATCCGGCGCCTGGGATCTGCTCCTCGATCGTCTTCTCGGCCCTAAAGAAGCGGCCGAAGACCTTCGGCAGATCGATCGGCGCGATGCCGAGGCCGTGGTCTTGCACCTCTACGACGGCCCACCGCTCGTGACGGCTCGCCAGGTGGCATACATGGGCCGGCCATCGACCGTCGTCGGCCAGCCACTCGCTCGCGCGAATCTCGATCATTCCATCGTTGGGCGAGTACTTGATTGCGTTTGCCAGCAGATTTTGCAATACCTGGCCGATACGCATCTTATCGGCAACAATTGGTGGCAGCGGCGGGATGATCTTTACCTCGAGGCGATGAAAAGCTGTCTGCACTTGCTGTTGATCGACCGTCTCGCGGATCAGGAGGGCGAGGCCAACGGGCTTGCGCTCCAGCGACAGGCGCCCCGCATCCACGCGCGAAAGATCGAGCAAGTCTTCGACCAAGCGATTCAGCCGCTCCGTCTGCTCGGCGATGACCCGGAGCGGCCGGCGCAGCCCATCGTCATGGGGCCGCAGGCGCCGTGTGGCGATCTGATGGTATCCCATGATCGCCGCCAGTGGGTTTTTCAGCTCGTGCGCGACAAGCGATACAAACTCCTCGCGCTCACGCAACAGCGTCTTCTCTCGCTCGAAGAGCTGAGCGTTGTGAATCGCGGTGGCAGCTACACGTCCGATCGCCGCCAGTAGCTCCATCTGGCGAGGCGTGTACGCCCTCGCCCGGTAGCTCTGCACAGAGATCGCGCCGATGAGGTGCTCGCCGGAGTAGAGCGGCGTGACGAGCGCCGAGAGAGATGGGCGGCCGCTGTGGCCGAAGTGGGTGCCGGGAGCGGGCTATGGGTCCATCTGATCGACTGCGAGAGGCTTACCACTGCTGAGTACCCGCGAGACGAGGCCAACCCCATAAGGCAAGGTTCGCGGCGCAACCTCCGCACCGTCTTCGACGAGGTAGACCAATTTCACCTCGCGCCTCTCCTCGTCTCCCAAGGCGATATAGAAGGCGTCGACATCCATCAACTTACCTGCGCCGCGGTAAATTGATGGGAAGAGCGTGCCAAACTCGAGTGTAGCCGTCAAACTGGCGCTGATCTCGTTGAGAACCTGAAGCTCTGCGTTTGCACGGTCATAGCTGATCGTCAGGCGCAGGATGTAGCTCAATGCGATTAGCGCCGCGAAGGTCAGCAGTGTCGCGCTGAGGAGGCCGATCTGAGTGGCGAGCGCGGCAGCCATCAGCGCCAGCGGCCCGCAAATGGCAAAGCTCAGGGCCGTCCACGTGCTCACGCCCGGCCAAAGCTGCTCTCGCACTTCGCGCATATCGTAGCGTAGAGCCGTGGCCACCGTCGTGAAGCCGATGGTCAGTACCAGGCACGCTGTGACGTACACTAGGAGCGGCAAGGTCCACGCCGTGGGAGGCGCGTTGAAAGGGGTGCCGGTGGCGAGCCATGCGGTGATGCCGGCCCCAACGGCACAGAGCGATAGCTGGCCCGCGTTGAAGGCGATGAAGACGAGTGGAGGCTGCTGAGCCTCTTTTGCGACCAGACGCCTGATGACCTGTGCCGCGCACCACGCGATGACGCTTACGAACGCGGCTCCGAGCGCACCGAACGAAAGAAAGCTGATGAATCCAAACGTCGTTCCCAGGGAGACGAACCGCCGCTGTGGCAGCTCTACCGTCAGCAGCAGGTCCGCGGCCCCACTAAGGACCAACAGCACGACCAGCTCGATTGTCTGAACAGGCCGAAATCTCGGGAGAAGGGCTATCAGCAGCACAAGGCCAACAAGCGCAACCGTCCACCGAAAGACAAGCACGGGAGTGCGCATCGGAGGCGAAGTATCGCGGGCCCGAAAGATCGAGGCAACCGAGGGCCGTTCCGCCTGGTTCATAGCTTAATTGTAGCACACAGGCACGCACGGCCGTGGCATGCTGTACACTGGCGCAAGGCTGCTGTACAGCCGGAATGGAGGAAGGGCTGCTCGATGCGGATTCTCATGCTGTCTAAAGCGATGGTCGTCGGCACCTACCAGCGGAAAGCAGAGGAGCTTGCGGCGCTACCGGGAGTCGATCTCACGGTCGCCGCCCCCTCGTGGTGGATAGAGCCCGGCGTGGGAGCGCTAGAGCTTGAACGCCGCTACGTGCGGGGCTACCGGCTCCAGGTACTGCCGATCTGGCTCAACGGTCATTTTCACGTACATTTCTATCCAGCATTGAGACGGCTGGTGGAGCACGTACGTCCTGAGATCTTCCACATCGACGAGGAGTCCTTTAATCTCGCGACGTTTCAGGCCATGCGCCTCGGAGTCGCAGCCGGCGCGCGCTGCTGCTTCTACAACTACGCCAACATCGATCGGCGCTATCCGCCGCCTTTTGGCTGGTTCGAGCGCTACAATTTCGAGCATGCCGCGGCTGCCATCGCGTGCAGCCACGAGGCGGGTGGGATTCTGCGCCGCCACGGCTACCAGGGGCCGCTGCACATCTTGCCGCAGTTCGGGGTCGATCACGAGCTCTTTCATCCGGCAGAGGTGTCCCATCCGTCCCGGCCGTTCCGGATCGGCTATTTCGGCCGGATGGTCGAGGAAAAAGGCGTGCTCGACCTTGTCGGTGCCGTTGCACAGCTTCCCGAGGATGTCCGGCTACTGCTGATCGGCAGCGGCGAGCTCGAAGAGCGCATCGCGGCGGCGATAGGGCATCTCGGCATTCGGGGACGGGTGGAGCTACGCCCGATGGCGCCGTCCGCGCAGATCGCAGCCGAGATGCGCGGACTGCATGCCTTTGTCCTTCCTTCGCGCACAACCACCCGTTGGAAGGAGCAGTACGGCCGCGTGATCCCGGAGGCGATGGCGTCAGGTGTGGCGGTGATTGGCTCGGATAGCGGCGAGATCCCCCATGTCATCGGCGACGCCGGCCTGGTCTTCCGAGAAGGAAGTGTGGACGATCTGGCCGGCAAGCTCCGCCAGTTGATCGAGGAGCCGGAGCTTCATGCTACGCTCGCGCGGCGCGGACGCGAGCGCGTCCTCGTCCACTACACGCAGCGCGCCCTCGCCCAGAGTTACTACGAGATATATCGCGACATGCTCAGGTAGGGTGTGCCGAGGCCGCGGAGAAGAGCATGCTGTGAACGCAGCATGCTCCTACTGCCTGATGAGAAGGCGCCGCAGCGCCACCTCATGCCGATGCTGCGCACCCCGATCTTGCGTAGCCTGGCTCTGCGCGATCACGGCGCCCTCGAGGTGGAGCATGAGCCGGTAGAGGTGGATGCGCGAGCGTAAGTCGGGCTGGATTGGGTGGCGCTCGCGATACCCGTAGAGGAATGCGTCGCCGATCGGATCGTCGTCCGATCGGCGAAAGGCGAGGGCGGCGAACTCCCAGGCAGCATCGGCTGCCAGGGCCAACGCCCAATCCAGGACCGCCACGACGTGCCAGCTGCCATCCTGCTGCTTGAGCAACAGGTTTCCGGCATGCAGATCGCCGTGCACGAGGGTGGGAAGTGATGCCGTCTCCAACACGGAGTCGCCGTCGTTGATCTCGGTCAGGACCGCGGCGATCAACGGTTGGGGGAGTGCGCCACGGGCTAGCGCCTCGGCGCCGACCTTTTCGAGACGGCACAGGAGCATATCAGTCCAGCGGGGGAACTCGCCGAGTGTACCAATTGCAGGATCGTAATTGCCATAGGCCTGCCATGGCAGACCGTGGATTGTGCCAAAGATGCGCCCGACTTCCTCTGAGAGCTTTTCGCGCGCCTCCTCGTCCAGGGTATTCCAGGTCGACGAGCCGTCGACTCCGTCGACGTAGCTGAGGATCAGTGCATCGTAGGGTACTAGCTCGTGGGTCGTGTCGAGCGCGAGAACTTCGGGACACGGCACGTCGGTGGATCGCCGCAGGCGCCGGTAGATCAAAGCTTCCTTGGCGAGCTTTGGAACCGGCGGATCGCCCTGGTCGAAGTAGATGACGAGTTCGCCATTAGCAAGCAGGGCGGTGGAGCCCTCCTTGTCACCCAATGGCTCGACCGAGCGAGGCGCCGGCAGGTGGTGGCGTTCCAGCAGTGCAGCAATCGCCTCGGGAGCAACCTGGCCTATGCTGGCCCTGGCTGCCTGGCTCCCGGCTCCCGCCGTCGATTGTTTGCTCGCGCGGGTCATCCGCCGGCAGCTCCTAGATCGACGAGCGCTTGCGCGACGAGGTTTCGCACCAGCGGCAGCTTATAGGCGTTGTGCTCGAGCGGCTGCGTGCCCTCGATCGCGGCCGTTCCGGCGCGGCGTGATAGTGGCTCGTCGACTCGCTGTCCTTCGACGAGCGCTTCCGCGCCCACCGCGCGCACTGGTACGTTGGCGGCACCGCCGACGACGATGCGCACGTCCCGGAGCCGTCCTTCGTCCATACGCGCTACAGCTGCCACGCTTGCCAGCGCGTAGGCCCACACCGCGCGATCCATAGCCTTGATATAGACGCTGTGGCCGGATGGAGGCGGGACGACGATCTCGACGATCAGCTCGTCCGGGGCAAGCACGTGCATCTGCCGGCGCTCCGCACTCGGGGGCTGCAAGAGCTCGGCGATCGGCACACTCCGCTCACCATTCGGTCCCACGATACGCACCTGGGCGTCCATCGCTATAAGCGCGACCGGAGGATCGGACGGGTAGACGGCCACGCACGGGGATTGATCCCAGATAGCATGGTACTGGTTCTCGCCCTCGCGCGCGTAACACTCCTGGCCGCCCTTCAGCCAGCAATAAAAGTCGCCGCGGTAGTACCAGCAGCGCGCCTGCTGGAGCAAGTTACCGGCTAGTGTCGCCATATTCCGGAGCTGCGGTGACGCAGACTGTCCGGCCGCATCTGCCAGCGCCCTGTAGCGCGGGCGGACGATCTCGGAGCGATCCAGCTCGTCGAGCGTGGTCAGGGCGCCGATGTGCAGGCCGTCGCCATCCTCACGCAGGACGTGAAGCTCCGGCGCGCGCTTGAGATTAACTAGCGCGTCCGGCGCTACGATCCCGTCCTTCATCAGCGGGAGCAGATCTGTGCCGCCCGCGAGCGGTCGCCGTTCGGGCCCGAGCAGCGGGATCGCCTCCTGGGCGCTGGGCACGTCGACGTAGGTGAACTTATTCATGCGCTTTCCAGGGCCGGGGTCGTCGCCGCGCGCTCGAGCGCCTCGAGGACCCGCGGCGGGGTGATTGCAAGCTCGGTAATCCTCACGCCGAGCGCGTCTGCCACGGCATTAGCGATCGCGCCGGCAGTCGGAATGATCGGCGGCTCGCCGGCGCCCTTGGCGCCGATGGTGTTGGCCCGCGTGTCCGGGATATCGATCAGCACGTTGACGATCTCCGGCACGTCAGCGCTGGTAGGCAACTTGTACCACTCGAGGTTGGGGTTCATGACGGTGCCGAGGCGATCGTCGATCACACGATCTTCGATCAGCGCCAGGCCCATGCCCTGGATGATACCGCCCTCGATCTGCGAGGTAAATGTCTGCGGGTTCACGATGCGCCCGCAATCATGCGCCGCTACGATCTTGAGCACCCGCACGCGCCCGGTCACACTGTCGACCTCGACCTCGGCAAACTGGACGCCCGACGTGATGACCGAGACGTCGTCGGCGTTTGGCCCGCGACTGCCTTTGCCGGTCAGCATCACGTCGCCAAGTGACTCCATCAGCTTCTCGACCGAAATAACCGCGTCGTCCCGCCGGTAGATCATCCCGCCGCGAACCTCGATCTCGGCCTCGGGAATGTCGTTCATCTGTGCCACGAGGCTGCAAACCTGATCGCGGAGGTCCTTCGCCGCCTGCCGGACCGCGGGCGTGATCGAGCCGGTCGTGACCGACCCGCCCGAGCCCGGGCCGCAGGGCGCGCCGACGGTGTCGCCCACGATGACGCCGATGCGCTCGAGCGGTAGACCGAACTCCTCGGCGGCGACCTGCGCGCAGATCGTGCGCGCCCCGGTTCCTAGATCCTGAATGCCGGTGATGACGACCGCGGTGCCGTCGCCGTTGAGCTGCATCTCGGCGTAGGCCGGCGGCCCGCCGGCGCCCCACCAGATCTGCGAGCCCATGCCCATACCGCGCCGGTAGCGCCCCTGGGGCGCTACGGCCGGTCTACCTAATCGGTGCGCCCGCCAGCCGATCGCCTCGGCGGCGCGGCGATAGCACTCCTCGATCGGGAAGGATGAGAACGGCTTGTCTTCGAGCTGGTCGCGATCAGGGATATTACGGCGACGAAAATCCAGCGGGTCCATTCTGAGCTGATTTGCGAGGGCATCCATCGCTATCTCGAGCCCGACCGTGCCTTCCATGAAGCCGGGGGCACGGAACGCTGCGCTGGGACCAACGTTCGTGGGTGTGCCGATCGACTCGCTCCGGACGTTGGGGCAGGCATACATCATTTTGTAGGGGCCGTCGATCCCCCAAACCTCGCCGCCAGTCGCGCCTACTTCGCCGATGATATCCACCTGGATCGCCGTCAGCCTGCCGTCACGCTTGGCGCCCATACGTATCTTCTGCACCGAGGCGCCGCGGTAGCCTGTCTCGAGGTTTTCGCCTTCCCGATCGTACATCAGATGGACCGGCCGGCGCGTGCGCTTAGCGAACTCGGCGGCGATCAGGGTATACGTGCCGCCGGGGAACTTGGCGCCGAAGCCTCCGCCCATATACGGCCCAATCGCGCGTACCTTGCTGATTGGCAGCCCCAGCTTGCCCGCGGCGAAGGTCCGCACGCCATAGACGTGCTGAGAGGATTCGTAGATCGTAAGCTGGTCGGCCTCCCACTGGGCCACGCTGCCATGTGTTTCAAGGGCATTATGGACGGCGGTCGGCGTCCGCACGGTCAGCTCGACGATGGCGTCCGCCACGGCGAAGCCAGCCTCGACGTCGCCGCGCTCGTAGCGCTCGGGCTCGGCAGCGTACAGGTCGCCGTCGGATTCCATCCTTGGCGCGTCAGGCGCCAGCGCCGCCTCGGGGTCGCTGACAAAGGGCAGGACTTCGTACTCGACCTTGATTAGTCCGTCAACTAAGTTTTCTGGCGTTTTTCTGTCGCTCAAAACATGAGGAAACTTCGTTGACGGACTATTGATCAGCTTGAGGGCGTCGGCCAGGATATCCGGGTCGGTCGCCGCGACGGCGACAATCGGGTCACCTTTGAAGCGCGGCTCGTTCGTCAGGAGTGCTTGTTTGCCGCTACGCACCTTGATCGGCGGCACGTTGTCGGGCGTCATAATTTCCACGACGCCCGGGAGCGCTTTCGCGGCCGAGGTGTCGATGCTCGCGAGGCGCGCATGCGGGTGCGGTGAGCGCAGCAGCCCGGCCCAGAGCATCCCGGGGAGGATCACGTCGTAGGTATAGCGTGCCTCGCCGGTGGCCTTGGCCGGACCGTCGATGCGCGGCGTTGGCTGGCCGACGATCGCCAGCTCCTCGTTTTCACCCCAGAGGGTGCCAGCTCGGGACCGTCGACTACTGCATACTGGACTGAGACGTGACCCTCGACGTTAATCTCCGTTTTGATCAGTTTCGGCATATTCTCTCCCAACATGTGCCCGCGCGTCGCGGTGGCGCAGTATTAAACAGGCCGCAAAATCTCGGGCGGCCTATCGTCCATTACTCCGCAGCCGCCACCACTGCTTTCACGATCCCGCGATACGCTCCACAGCGGCACAGATTGCCCGACATCTCCGCCACGACCTCGTCTTCGGTGGGATGCGGATTGCGCCGAAGGAGGGCATGCGCAGCCATCAGCTGCCCTGGGGTGCAAAAGCCGCATTGTAATGCATCGTGCTGTACGAACGCCTGTTGGAGACGATTGAGCTGGCCATCCTCGCTCAATCCTTCGACCGTTGCAATAGACTTGCCAACGCAGTCGATCGCAAGCGTCAGGCAGCTATAGACCGCCAGATCATGGATCAACACGGTGCAGGCTCCACAATTGCCCATGTCACAGACAAGCTTCGTTCCAGTCAAGCCGAGGTCGATGCGCAATGCTTCCAGCAGTGTTCGCCGCGGCTCGACTTCGATGGTCTGACGCCGTCCGTTCACGCTCAAGGTCAGTGGGACCTTGTTCGGGCCGTACTCTTGCATGAATTGAGCTCCCTGTACCGCATCATTATTGTGCGGGTAGATCAGATTCTTCGTCAAGGATCTGGACTCGGTCTCGGCTGCCTGGGCGTCACTGCAATGTGCGTGCCAGATATTTCCGGCATGGCGGCAGAAGAAATACGACGGAGGCTCGTAGGATATCCGTGCTATGGGGCCTGTGTGTTCTCGCATGTTGAGGTGAAGTGTCACCGGGCTTGAGGCTGAAAAAGGGTCCCGGTGACACGTGACACTTCGCGCATATGCCTGCCAGGGCCGAGCACGCAAAAGTCCTGTCCGTGCTAATCGGCGCTTGACAGCCGGTGCAGTGGATGCTAGGATAAGCACAGCAGAACAAGTGTTTGTTATCATGAGCCTGAGCGATCTCCCCTGCCCTTTTCCGGGTATTTCCGATCCTAGGCTCCCCAACACCGATCTGCGACATCTGATTGGAGTATGTAGCTACGAAAAGGAGTACGTACGATGTCGAAGAATCTGAACAAGGTGCAGCTAACGGGGAATCTGGGTAAGGACCCAGAAACCAGATACACACCGCAGGGCAGCGCAATAACGAAGTTTTCGGTGGCATCGAGCCGCCGTTGGCGAACGGCCGAAGGCGAGGATCGCGAAGATACCGAGTGGTTCAACGTCGTCGCGTGGAATAAGCTCGGCGAGATCTGCGCACAGTACCTCCAGAAGGGCTCGCGCGTCTACATCGAAGGGCGTCTCCAGACGCGCTCGTGGGACGACGCGCAGACCGGCCAGAAGCGCTACATGACCGAGGTCATCGCCAACGATATGATCATGCTCGACTCGCGGCGTGACAGCACAGGCGGTGCGCCGAGCTACGAAGAGCCCGATGCCGGCTTCCACGAGCCCGAGCCCGAGGTGGAGTCGCCATCACGATCGTACCAGCCACAGGGAGCCGCTCGCGGCCAGCAGCCGACACCGCGGGCCGTGCCAGCAGCCGGCGGCAACGGTGCCCCTGCCCGCCCCGCACCGCGCCCAGTGCCTGCCGCCAACCCGCCGCGCCGCCCGGTCGCCCCGACGACCGAAGAGGACGACCTGCCGTTCTAACGGGGCGTATCTGCGATGTCCCGTTTCGCAACGCGACATCGCAAACGTAACATCTCAAAGAGCTATTTCAACGACGAGTCTCCGACCGGAGACTCGTCGTTTCTTTGTCTGCAACAATTTATCGCGGCTCCATTTGACATGCCGCAACTGTCCAGTGATGGATGCCCTCTTCGACGATCAACGTGTGAAAGTCCCAGAACAGGCGCGCCCGGCTGCCTTCGAGATGTGGGTAAGCCGATAGATCGAGGCCCTCCGGCAAGGCTTCCTCGAGGAGCTCTCGCAGCGGCTCATACTTGAGGCGCTCGACCTCCGGAATGATGCCCAGGCGACCGAAGAGGCGCCGGAGGTAGGCGTCGACGACGAAGCTGGTGCGGTGTCACGCCGTTCCCAGCGCTTCATTGCCAGATGCCAGAATCATTGTTCCGCCCAGGGTCAGGAGCAGGCCGCCGATAAGGAGTGCCCGTAAGAGAAGACCTGCCGGCCACACTTCGTGGAAGAAGATGGGGGCCACGACGATCGGCACGAGTGTATGGATCGCTAACACGATCGGCGCTACGACCGAGACCGCGCCGTCCCGTAGCGCGGCCAGCTCGATCAGAAACCCCACAAGCCCCGCGATCACGACGGCGGCAGCCAGCAACGCAAGTGGAATAACCATGCCGGATGTGAGCGCATCTGCCGCCCCTTTCGTGAAGATCCCACTCATCGCGTACGCGAGACCGGCAGCTGCGGATCCGAACGCGATCTTCAGGGGATGCCGAAGAGTGCGGATCGCATAGAGCAACAGAACACCCGGGCCCAGGATGAGGAGCAGCAGCAGCCACTGCTGGCCGGCCGGCTGGCCGGTGCCGGCTTGTGGCGAAGCGATGCTCACCGCCGCGATGCCGGCGGCCGTCGCGAGCATGGCTGCAACCTCACGGCGGCCGAGCGGCTCGTTCAGCGTCCAGCGTGCCAGACCTGCTAAAACCCCGAGTCCAGCTACGCTGAGCACACGCGCGAGTGTCAACGGGATGAAGATCAGAGCGGCGAATTCAAGGGTCCAGCCAAGGCCCGTGAGCGCGATCGAAACGGGTCCGGACAAGCCGCGGCTGACCGCGCCGAGGGCAGTGCGGCCGCCGGCGTTGCGCCGCACGACAGCAGACCGTAGCACGACCGCACCGTTGTAAACGGTCGTCGCAGCCAGAATGAGCATGATCCCCAGCAGGAAATTTCCGGTGCCCACGGTTCGATCATAGGTTCGAAGTGCCGGCGCGCGGGATACGGTCGCCTGGTAACGCTGCACCTGGACGTCGATCTGATGGCCTATGCTCGAGCCCACCCCGTCTAAGCGCGAGTCGAAGTTGGAGAACGCTGCCTCAACGCGGGTCTCAAACGATGCGGTGCTGCTCCAGAGGAGCAGCGCGAAGACGAAGGCGCGCCCTAATCCCGGACGGCGGCGCACGCCTCGCCACGCCGGGACCCGTCGCATCCGGGGAAGCGTCTCCAGAACATCGACGATGCCTGGCGCGCTCGACTCCTGGCTGCCTGCCCGTAAGGCCAGCTCCCGGTGTGCTGCGGATCGGAGGAGCGTGCGCAGCTCAGGCCCGCTGTGGGCCCAGTGTGCCGCGCCTGTCCGCGCCATGATGGATGCATTCAGGGTTCCGTGTCCCGGGATCGGTTGAAAGAGCAGGATCGGCAGACGCATCTCAATTGCTTCGAGACAGGTCATCCCGCCTGCATTCTGGATCATGCAGTCTGCCGCGCGCATGAGCGCCGGTATCTCCGTCGTCCACCCGAGGATCCTAATGCGCTTCTCAGTACTGAACCGGCTTTCAAGGCGCGATCGTAGCCCCTGATTATGTCCCGTGACGACCAGCGGCCACACGCCTGCCTCGACGGCATACTGGACGGCGCTCTCGACATCGCCGATGCCCCAGGCGCCACCGATAACGAGTACGACGAACGCGTCCGGTGGTAAGCCTAAGCCGGCCCGCGCCGCGGCACGTGTCTCGGCGGCCTGAAAACGTCGGGCAACCGGGAGATGAGCAACGGCGGCTTCGCCGTCGGCGCGTTGGACCATTTCGGCAGACAAGCGCGAAGGCACGAGGTGCAGATCGATGCCGGGAGCAACCCACAAGGCATGCGCTCCGTAGTCTGCGATCACCGCGATCGCCGGCTCCGATAACCGGCCACTTTGGCGGAGCCAACCGAGGGCGCTATTCACGAGCGGATACGTTGAGATGACGATGTCGGGTCGTTGCCTCTGGATTACCCTGCCAAGCCGTGGCCCAAAGACGAAGCCGACGATTATCCGGATGACTAGTACTCCCGGCTTACGGGAAGTGATCGCAAAGACGAGTCGCAGCAGCCACGGCGCGTGCCTCAGCGGTTGAGCATAGCCTTGGATCAGAAGCCGGTCGAGCTTCCGGCTCATCGCTCGGATGCCATCGACCACAATGCCCTGATAGCCGGCTTGCTCCATTTCCTCCTGGATCGCGGCGCCTGCCGCGGCATGACCACCGCCGACGGCAGCCGTGAGGATCAATACGGTCAACGGACGGTGCGGCGATGGTGGACTGTCTTCGCCGTAGTCCGCGAGGCGCCGCTGCCGCAAACCGAGCAGATTTCCTGCGACCAAGATCATGAGCAGGAACCCCATGAGAATTAACAACGTCTCCATAGCCGACGACTGTAGCGTAGAGGAAGATTATGAAGCAATTGTGAAGATTTCGCAGAGAGATCTGGGCAGCGATCGTAGGTTAGCCACAGAGCATCGCGGCGAGCCTCGGCGCAATATGCAAGCTAGAGACGACGATGCAGGTTTCACAGGATGTTCTCGGACAGATCTAAGTAGTCGCTCAGCTACGGGGGGAAGATTTTAGGCCGGGCTTCTGCTTGCGCTCTTCAGCGCGCTTTAGCGATGGTCCCAGACCGGTAAGCCGTACAAACGTCGTTGAGCGGACAGCCACTGCACGGTGGGCAATGCTCCGCACATTTGATCGGCGGCGCAAATCCGCGCCGAGGAGCGCTCGAAAGGTCGCAGCGCGGGCGGTGCAGCAGACAGTGATGGATGCCCTCTTCGACGATCAACGCGTGGAAGTCCCAGAAGAAGCGTGCGCGGCTGCCGGCGAGATGCGGGTAGGGCGCAAGGTCGAGATCCCACGGCAGCGCTGCCTCGAGGAGCTGTCGCAGCGGCTCATACTTGAGGCGCTCGATCTCCGGAATGATGCCCAGGCGACCGAAGAGGCGCCGGAGGTAGGCGTCGACGATGAAACTGGCGTGGTGTCCCGCGTAGACCAGTAGTGTATCCGCCGTCTCGGGGCCGACGTGCGGCAGCCCCAAGAGCTCCCGGCGTGCCTCTGCGGTTGAGCGGTCGAAGAGGCGTGCTACGTCGCCGGCATAGCGATCGACCATATACTGCGCAAGCTTCTTGAGCGACGGCGCCTTCGCATTGTAGTAGGCGACAGGCCTGATCGCCTCCACAATCGCCGGGAGCTCCGCCTGTGCCAAGGCCCGCTCGTCGACGAGCCCGAGTGCGTCGAGCCGCTTGATCGCCTGCTCGACGCGCTCCCACTGCGTCTGCTGCACCAGGAGCGCGCCTAGGGTAATCTCCCATCGCCAGTTACGGGTAAAGATCGGCCACCAGTGGGGCTCGTATCCGTAATGTCGATGCAGGCGAGCGTAGATGTCGAGGAGCGCTCCCCTGAGTTCCGAGATCATCGCGCTTGGTAAAGCCTGCAAGCTCACTGCGCTAGCTTAGAGTAAGCGGGTTGAATGAGGTGTCACGATCGAAGACATCCAGCCCTTCCTGCTGCTTGAGGAAGTTGACGACGGCGTAGGTCAGCGGCGTGGCGAGGGTCTCATACGCGACCTTGAAGAGCCACTGAGTTATGATGGCGGTCAGGATCGCGGCGGGTGGAATGATGCCGAAAAAGGCGATCGTTATGAAGATCAGCGAGTCCAGCCCCTCGCCGACGATGGTCGAGCCGATCGTGCGCATCCACAGCATGCGGCCTTGCGTGAGGATCTTCAGCTTGGCCAGCACCATCGAGTTGGCAAACTCGCCTACGAGGTAGGCGCAGAACGATGCGACGAGCAAGCGTGGAGTAAAGCCTAGAATACGCTCGTAGGCTGCCTGTGCATCCCAAAAGGCGGCACCCGGCAAAATCTGGCCGATCCAGATGGCGGCTACTCCAAGCAGATTGCAGCCGAATGCGAGCCAGATAACCTGCCGGGCACGTTGGTAGCCGTATACCTCGGTAAGGACGTCGCCGCAGATGTAGCTGATCGGGAAGATGACGATCGCGGCCGGCACGGTCAGGCCAAAGATGGAGACGAGCTTGACCGCGGTGATGTTCGCGATCAATAGACAGGTGATGAAGACTGCCACCGTGGCGACGAACCAGATCGAAGGCTGAGGAGTGCGACCGCTATCCACCCGCTTCTTCCTTTGCATGAGTAGCGACGTGACGCCGCTGCCGACCGCCAAGTACTGTACCACGGCCCGTTCCCCGTGACGGCATCCGTGCTTCGTGCTACCCGGCACACGAGTGTATAACGCTATGCAAGCGCCTATGAGCCTTCCCGATCCTAGCTTGTGGCATAGGCTTTGCTGTCTCGTCGCCGCCTTTGGATGCACCACAAGGCCGTGGTCAGATCCTTTTTATTTGCGTAACTCGTGTTCGCGTCCCTCCCGCAGGTGGGCCAAGCAGTGTAGCTGGAAGCACATCACCTGTTCGGTTTCGTCGTGTTCGGATTACGGGCATTTCCGATTGTCGTGCGACCGTATAAAGATAAGGTACAACGTGTTATGAGTATCGACGTTCCGGCGACGGAGCTTCTGGATGAGGTGTGGGCCGCCCAGGGCCGGAGCCGCCGTGTTTCCCGCTAAAGGAGCTTTTTGCAACACTGCCGCTTGCGCTGGTGGAGCTGATAGACGAGAGGGGAGGGCGATGACGATGCACATACGCCCCGGCAAGCCGTATCCGCTGGGCGCTACCTGGGATGGCCAGGGCGTCAACTTCGCACTCTTTTCGAGCCATGCAACCGGGGTCGAGCTGTGCCTCTTCGATGCCTTGCGCGACGAAAAGGAGGTTCGGCGCATCCGCATGCCCGAGCAGACCGATAATGTTTGGCATGTCTACGTGCCGGGCATTGCCCCTGGGCAATTCTACGGCTATCGCGTCGAAGGCCCCTACAAGCCGGAAGCCGGCCATCGCTTCAATCCGGCCAAGCTCCTGATCGATCCATATGCCAAGGCGATCAGCGGCGAGATCAAGTGGGATGATACGCTCTTCGGCTATACCATCGGCCACCCCGATGCGGATCTGCACGCTGACGAGCGTGACAGCGCCGGCCGTATCTCGAAATGCGTGGTCACCGATCCGGCCTTCGACTGGGGGGCTGATCAGCATCCGTCGACGCCCCTGCACCAGTCGGTGATCTATGAGCTGCACGTCAAGGGGTTTACCGCCTTGCATCGCGAGGTCGACGAGCGTCTACGTGGAACCTATGCCGGCCTCGCTTCGCCGCCGGCGATCGAGTACCTCACGTCGCTTGGCGTAACGGCGGTCGAGCTCCTGCCGGTGCACCAGTTCATCGACGATCGCATCCTGCAGGAGCGCGGTCTACATAACTACTGGGGCTACAACACACTCGGCTTTTTTGCCCCGCACGCCGCCTACGCCGCGGCGAAGGGGCCGGGAGAGCAGGTCCGCGAGTTCAAGGCGATGGTCAAGGCGCTGCACGCCGCCGGAATCGAAGTGATTCTCGACGTCGTCTACAATCATACCGCCGAGGGGAACCGAAACGGCCCGACGCTTTCGTTCCGGGGCATCGATGACACCGTCTACTACCGCCTGTCCGCCAAGGATTCCCGCTACTACGTGGACTATACCGGCACGGGCAACACTCTCAACGCGGTTCATCCGCGCACGCTCCAGCTGATCATGGACAGCCTGCGCTACTGGGTGACCGAGATGCATGTCGACGGTTTCCGCTTCGACCTGGCCTCGGCGCTGATGCGCGGTCGCGATGGGTCGGGCGGGATGTCCTCATTCCTTGATATCGTCCATCAGGATCCGATCGTCTCGCAGGTCAAGCTGATCGCAGAGCCTTGGGATATTGGCGCCAACGGCTACCAGGTCGGCAACTTCCCGGTTCTGTGGGCGGAATGGAACGACCAATATCGCGACGCCCTCCGGCGCTTCTGGAAGGGAGATGAGAGCCAGGTTTCCGAGCTCGCCTATCGACTTTCTGGGAGCAGCGACCTCTACCAGCATAGCGGCCGCCGACCATACGCGAGCATCAACTTCATCACGGCCCACGA
>JBBSGA010000075.1:0-20998 GCA_038254585.1 Chloroflexales bacterium
GGTATGGCGCACCGAACTCGGCTTTTTCTTCCGGGCGGTCTTGGTAGTCGTTGCCATATCCACGATCATACCAGCGGATCTGGTGGTGCTCCAGGCCTTGACACGTTGACAAATACCTTAACTTGGGACCAATGACCTTAGACAAGGATAGGCCCCCGAAGCGGACCGCTTCGGGGGCCTATCCTGCTTCAGGCGCTGTGTCGCCTACTTCGACATGCGCTCGTGCCACGACTGGAGCGCGCGCACGGTCCACTCGCCATCTCGCATCGCCTCGATCGCCTCGACGGCGGCAGCTGCACCACTTAGCGTCGTAATACAGACCACGCCGTGCTGCACCGCCGCCCTGCGCATCGCACGCTCGTCGAAGAAGCTTGCCTTGCCGAGAGGAGTGTTGACGATCAGGTCGATCTCGCCATTTTTGATGTAGTCCACGACGTTCGGGCGCCCCTCGTTGACCTTGAAGATCGTCGTCGCATCGATGCCGTCGCGCTCAAGCACGTTGGCGGTACCAGCGGTGGCTACGATCCGAAAGCCGAGTCTGGCGAACCCACGTGCCGTGTCGACCACCTTCGCTTTGTCGCGGTCGTTGACGCTGAGGAAGAGCGAGCCCTGCAGCGGCAGCTCGTGGTAGCAGCCGAGCTGTGCCTTGGCGAAGGCCTCGCCGAAGGTCTCGCCACTGCCCATCGCCTCCCCGGTCGAGCGCATCTCGGGACCGAGCACCGTGTCGACCCCGGCGAACTTCGCCCACGGCAGCACAACTTCCTTGACGTGAAAGCCATGGATCGTTGGCTCTTCGACCACGTTAAGCTCACGCAGCGTCTTGCCGGCCATCACCTGCGCCGCGACCTTGGCCCATGGAACGCCGGTAGCTTTCGAGACGAAGGGCACCGTTCGGGAGGCGCGCGGATTGACCTCGAGAACATAGACGATGCCGTCTTGCATGGCAAACTGCACGTTCATTAGGCCGACGACCTGCAGCGCGCGCGCAAGCTCCTGCGTATAGCGCCGCATCGTGTCAAGATGCTCGGCCGGGATCAAGGCCGCGGGCAACACCGCCGCCGAATCGCCCGAGTGAACACCTGCGAGCTCGATCTGGTGCATGATGCCGGCGATGACAACGTTCGTGCCATCCGAGACGGCGTCGACGTCGAACTCGAAGGCATCTTCGAGGAACCGATCGATTAGGACCGGATGGTCGGGCGAAACGTCGACCGCTCCACGCATATAGCGCGTAAGCGTGTCGGTGTCGTAGACGATGGCCATGCCACGGCCGCCGAGCACGTAGGATGGCCGTACGACGACCGGGAACCCGATACGCGCCGCGACGGCCAGTGCCGCGTCGACGGAGGTCGCCGTGCCATGCTCCGGCTGCGGAATCCCCAGATCGACCAGCAGCGCTCCAAAACGCTCGCGATCCTCGGCCAGGTCGATCGCATCCGGACTGGTGCCCCAGATCGGCACGCCGGCCTCCTGGAGGCCCTGCGCGAGCTTCAACGGCGTCTGGCCGCCGAACTGGACGATGACCGGCGGTAGCGGGCCGTCCGGGCCAAACCCAAGCGCCTCTTCCTCGACGACGTTGAGCACATCTTCGAGCGTGAGTGGCTCGAAGTAGAGCCGATCGGCGGTATCGTAGTCCGTCGAGACGGTTTCCGGGTTGCAGTTGACCATGATCGTCTCGTAGCCCAGCTCGCGCAGGGCAAAGACGGCGTGGCAGCAGCAGTAGTCGAACTCGAGCCCCTGCCCGATGCGGTTGGGCCCGCTCCCCAGGATCAGCACCTTGGGTCGATCGGTCGGCTCGGCCTCGCTCTCGGTCTCGTACGACGAGTAGAGATACGGAGTGAATGCTGGGAACTCCGCTGCGCAGGTATCGACGCGGTGGTAGGTTGGCCGGATACCATAGTGCTTGCGCAGCGTCCGAACGTCCGCCTCCGACGCTCCATCCGGTCCGCCGAGGAGATGGGCGAGCTGGACGTCGCTGAAGCCCGCGCGCTTGGCCGCGCGCAGGAGCGTCGGAGGCACCGTCTCGAGCGTAAAGGCACGCAGGCGTCCCTCGAGATTCAGCACGTCGACGAACTGGTGCACGAACCACGGATCGTAGCCAGTCAACCGCGAGACGGTGCCCTCGTCCATGCCGCTCTGGAGTGCGTAGCGCACATAGAAAGGGCGCTCCGGATGGGGGGTGATCAGCCGCTCGCGCAGCCGCTCGGGCTCGACGCGATCCTTGCCGTCGGCGCCCCAGCCGAAGCGTCCGATCTCCAGTCCGCGTATCGCCTTCTGCCAGGCCTCGGGAAAGGTCCTGCCGATCGCCATGACCTCCCCGACCGACTTCATCTGCGTGCCGAGCGTCGGGTCGGCGCCGGGGAACTTCTCGAAGGCCCAGCGCGGGGCCTTGACCACGACGTAGTCCAGCGTCGGCTCGAACGATGCCGGGGTCTCAAGCGTGATGTCGTTGCGGAGCTCGTCGAGGGTGTAGCCGACCGCGAGCTTGGCGGCGATCTTGGCGATCGGAAATCCGGTCGCCTTCGAGGCCAAGGCCGAGGATCGAGAGACACGCGGGTTCATCTCGATCACAATCACATGGCCATCCCGTGGATTGACCGCGAACTGAACGTTCGACCCACCGGTCTCGACGCCGACCGCGCTCATGACCGTTGTCGCCATGTCGCGCAGCCGCTGGTATTCGCGGTCGGTCAGCGTCTGGGCAGGCGCGACGGTGATGCTGTCCCCGGTGTGGACGCCCATCGCATCGACGTTTTCGATCGAGCAGACGATCACGACGTTGTCCGCCCGATCGCGCATGACTTCGAGCTCGAACTCTTTCCAGCCGATCAGACTCTCCTCGATCAAGACCTCGTGGACCGGGGAGATGTCGAGGCCATGCTCGACGATCCCGCGGAAATCCTCGACGTTATACGCGATCCCGCCGCCGCTGCCGCCCAGGGTGAAGGACGGACGGATAATCGCGGGGAAGCCCGTCGACCTGGTGATCGTGATCGCCTCATCGAGCGAATGTGCCGTACCACTGCGAGCCACGGGTAGACCGACCTCGATCATCGCCTGCTTGAATAGCTCACGATCCTCGGCGATCCTGACCGCCTGCACCGAGGCGCCGATCAGCTCGACAGCATACTTGGTCAGGACGCCGGCCTCGTGCAGCGCGACGGCAAGGTTCAGCGCCGTCTGGCCACCGACCGTCGGCAGCAGCGCATCGGGGCGCTCCTGCTCGATGATCCGCCGCGCGCTGTCGACCGTCAGCGGCTCGATGTAGGTGGCGTCGGCGAACTCCGGATCGGTCATGATCGTGGCCGGGTTCGAGTTGATCAAGACGACGCGATAGCCTTCCTCGCGCAGGGCCTTGCAGGCCTGCACGCCCGAGTAATCGAACTCGCAGGCCTGGCCGATGACGATCGGCCCCGCGCCGAGGATCAGGATTGTGTGGATGTCGGTGCGTTTAGGCATGAAAATCCTTAGGGTGCTTTGCGCATCAGACGGACGAAATCGGTGAAGAGCGGATCGGCGTCGTGCGGGCCGGGCGCAGCCTCGGGGTGATACTGGACCGAGAAGGCCGGATAGCGCGTATGCCGCAAGCCCTCGACCGTCCCATCGTTCAGGTTGCGATGCGTCACGACGACATCTTCAGGCAGGCTCTCAGCCGCAACTGAGAATCCGTGATTCTGGGAGGTGATCTGCACGTGGCCGTCGCGCAGGTCTTTGACCGGGTGGTTGCAGCCGTGATGGCCGTAGGGCAGCTTGAAGGTTTCGCCGCCTGCCGCCAGGCCCATGAGCTGGTGGCCGAGACAGATTCCGAAGATCGGCACCTTGCCGAGGAGCCGGTTGATGTTCTGCGCGGCATAGCCGAGTACGGCCGGGTCGCCCGGTCCGTTCGACAGGAAGACCCCGTCCGGCCGGAGATCGAGCACGTCGCTCGCAGAGGTGTCCGGCGGGACCACTGTGACGTGGCAGCCGTGGTCGACGAGCTTACGCAGGATGTTCCGCTTGAGGCCGAAGTCATACGCGACCACGTGGAGCGTCCTCGTGGTAGGCTCCTGAATCGAGCCGGCCACGGACCGGCTCTCGCCCGGCGCAGACTCCCATTCGACGGGAGTGCCTTCAGTCCATTCATAGATTTCACGGGTGCCTACCCCCGTGGCAAGGTCGAGGCCGACCATTGGGGCAGATGATCGCGCGAGCTCGCCAAGAGCCGCCACGTCGTCGCGCTCCGTCGAGATCGCGGCGCGCAGCGCGCCTGCCGAGCGGATGTGACGGGTGAGCGCACGCGTATCGACATCCGTAAGGGCAATAATGCCGTTCTGGCGCAGGTACTGGGACAGGCCATTTCGGGCGCGCCAGGAGGAATAGTCGTCGGAGTACGCCCGCACCAGAAAGCCCGCGACGTACGGTCGCTCCGCCTCGCGGTCGAGCAGATTGACGCCGGTATTGCCGATATGCGGTACAGTCATCGTCACGATCTGACCGGCATACGAAGGATCCGTCAATACCTCTTGATAGCCGGTCATACCCGTGGCGAAGACGACCTCCCCGGTCGTCTCGCCGCTTGCCCCGAAAGAACGGCCGGGAAACGCCCGGCCGTTCTCCAAAACTAAAACCGCATCCATTGAATCTCTATATCTCCACGATCACGTCAGCGCTTCGAGTGCATGACGAAGTATACCGACAGCCTCGTCGACGTGCTCGCGCTCGATGATCAGCGGCGGCACCAGACGGATGACGTCGTCGCCCGCGGTTACCAGCAGCAGCCCCGCCTCCTGCGCCGCGTCCTTGACTGCTGCCGCGCTGCCGTTTACCCGCACGCCACGCATCAGGCCACGCCCACGCAGCTCAACCACGTGCGCGTCGGAGTCACGAATGTCTTCGAGTCGCCGGTCAAGATAGCCGCCGATCTCACGCACGTGCTCGAGAAAGGCCGCGTCGCCGAGCTTGCGCAGGACGGCCAGGGCGACCGCGCAGATGAGCGGCCCGCCCGCGAAGGTCGAGCCGTGATCGCCCGGGTGCAAATGCTCGGCCACGGCATCCGTCGTCAGAATCGCACCGATCGGCAGGCCGCCGCCGAGCGGCTTGGCGATGACCATGATGTCGGGAGTGACCGCACTCGGCTCGTACGCCCAGAGCGTACCGGTCCGGCCTAGGCCGCATTGGATCTCGTCGAAAATCAGCAGCGCCTCGTGAGCTTCGCAGGCCGCGCGCAACGCCCGCAGGAATTCGGGCGTCGCCGCCGTGATGCCGCCCTCACCCTGGATCGGCTCCACGATCACAGCGCAGACGTCGTCGCCAATGGCTGCCTCGGCGCCCGCCGAATCGTTGAAGGGAGCGAAGCGGACGCCGGGCATCACCGGCATATACGGCAGGCGGTACTTCTCGCGGTGTGTCGCGGCTACCGCGCCCATCGTACGGCCGTGGAACGATCCCTCGAACGCCACGATCGCATGCTTGCCGTCGCCGTGGCGCTCGCGAGCCACCTTCCGCGCGAACTTAAAGGCACCTTCGACGGCCTCGGCTCCCGAGTTCGAGAAGAAGACCTTATCGGCGAATGAGGACTCGACGAGCAGCTTCGCAAGCTCGATAGCCGGCTCGGTGTAGTAAAGGTTCGACGTATGTATCAGCTTGGGCGCCTGCTCCGCCAGTGCGTCCAGGATCGTCGGATCGGCGTAGCCCAGCGCGTTGACGGCGATTCCGGCCACGAAGTCAAGATAGCGCCGTCCCTCCACGTCCCACACCTCGGGGCCGCGGCCATGGTCGAGGACAAAAGGCGGCCGGCCGTACACCGGCAGGAAATACTTCTCACCGTCGACAAACAATTGAGCGCTTGTAGCCACTAGTCCCTCCCAGCAACGATACGGGTTCCGCCATGTCCTAGACCTTCGAGATCCGTGATCCGGACGGCCGGCACCCGCGCAAGGGCGGCGGTAGCCGCGCGGACCTTCGGCACCATCCCCCCGGTGATCGTGCCGCCCGCGATCGCCTCCTCTATCGCAGCCGGATCGAGAACCGGAGCGACCTGGCCGCCGAGCAAGACGCCCGGCACATTGGAGACGAAGACGAGCTCTTCGGCGCCGGCTGCCTCGGCCACGGCCAGTGCCGCCGCATCGGCGTTGACGTTGGTCGGCCTGCGGTCCTCGGCGTCCACTGAGACCGGCGAGATGACCGGCAGCCATCCTTGCCCGAGCAGCGCCGCCAACACCTCCCCGCGGACGCGCACGACGTCGCCGACCCGGCCCAGATCGCGCCCGTTCGGGCGTAGCGGCCGTGTCTCGATCAGATGCAGATCGACGCCGCTCAGGCCAATCGCCGGGACGCCCGTGGCGTTCAAGCGGGCGACGATGCGCTTGTTGACGGCGCCCGAGAGCACCTGCTCCACGACCACCATCGCCTCGTCGCCGGTAGCGCGCATACCTTCGACGAACTCGAACTCGAGCTTGTAGCGGCCGAGCGCCGCGGCGATCTCTTTGCCGCCGCCGTGGACCAGGATGAGCGGTCTGGGCATCTCCCGAATCGCCGCGCAGAGCCCTTCGAGGAAGGCCGGCTGATCGATCTCATTGCCGCCGATCTTGATCACTCGCATCGTCTTACCCGCATCTTCGCATCCCTAAGCAGGCAGACCTACCCGCTCGTCGAGCCCAAAGACCAGGTTCATGTTCTGGACCGCCTGGCCGGCCGCGCCCTTCAAAAGATTGTCGATGGCCGAGGTGACGATCCAGTTGCCGCGGTTGTCGACGCGCTGAACCTGCAGCACGCAGCGATTGGTGTTGACGACGTGCCGTAAGGACGGTAGCTGCCCCGGCGGCAGGAGGTGGACGAAGGGCTCGTCGCGATAAGCTTGACTGTAGGTCTCGCGCACCAAGCCCTCGTCTACGGTCTGTGGCAGCTGTACATAGATCGTCGACAAGATGCCGCGATTGACCGGCAGCAGATGCGGCGAGAAGACGACATGCAGCGCCGGACCCGCGGCCGCCAGCTCCTGCTCCATCTCCGCGACGTGGCGATGCGCGTGGCCAATGTTATAGGGGGCGAAATTATCGCTGGCCTCGACAAAGTGCGTCTTCAGCGAGAGCGAGCGCCCTGCGCCGCTGACGCCCGACTTCGCGTCGACGATAACCTGGCCTTCGAGCCAACCCGAGCGCTGCAGCGGCAGCAGCCCCAGCAGCACGCTGGTCGGGTAGCAGCCGGGGTTGGCGACGAGCCGCGCTCCAGGGAGCCGGTCGCGGTAGAGCTCCGGCAGCCCGTAGACGGCCTCCTGCAGCAGCTGCGGGGCACGGTGGGCCTTGCCATACCAGGTCACGTAATCGCCGGGCGAGCGTAGACGAAAATCGGCGGACAGGTCGATCACACGAGCGCCGGCCTCCAGTGCCGCCTGCGCGGTAGGCACAGTAGCCCCGTGCGGAAGACAGAGAAAGACGACATCACAGCCGCGCGGATCGACTTCCTCGGCTGCTACGAGCAGCAGCGGATCGACCGTCGGAAACGCGTCGTCGAGCCGCTTGCCGGCGTAGGTCCGCGAGGTGGCCCAGGCGATCCGTACGTCGGGATGTCGCTGCAGCAGCCGGACGGCCTCGTACCCCGTATACCCGGTCGCGCCGTAAATGCCGGCTTTGATCATCGAACGCTCCTTGATACCGGCCTGCATCTACCGGCTACGAATGTCAAGAATCATGGCCGTTTCGTCGCAGCGATCCTGCTTCGGACAGAAGACGCAGTCCTGCCAGACTTTCTGCGAGAGCGTGTGCTTAGGAACAATCTGGAAGCCTAGCTTGGCAAAAAACCCGATCTGGTAGGTAAGCGAGAAGACCGTCGGGATCCCGAGCGCCCGCGCCTCTTCGATCAAAGGCAGAACAAGCTCTCTACCGATCCCCCGCCCTTGGTAAGAAGGCGCAACGGCCAGTGACATGATCTCGGCGAGGTCGCGCCAAGTTACCTTGAGCCCGCCGCAACCGACCACGGTACCGTCGTCGTCCGCGACGACGAAATCGCGAACGTTGTTGTAAAGCTGCGCATCGCTCTTGGGCAGCATCAAGCCCTGGGCAGCATAGGAGTTGACCAGCTGCGCCATCTGGGGCACGTCGCTCACGCGGGCCGGCCGTATGATCGGCATCTCGTCCGATGGGGGGAGCGGCATGAAGAGCGCAAGAGACTCAGCCACGTGTGCTCCCACCTTGTTCACAGGCCCGCTCGGCCGCCTCGAGCTGCTCGGCAATCGCCGCCGACGACGTGCCGCCGACGACCGTGCGGGTCTCCGTCGAGCGCCGCATGTCGAAGAGCTCGGGGTAGCTCTTTGCCAGGGCACCGTGAATCAGGGCGATTTCGCCGGCCGGTACCTCACGTAAAGGCACGCGCAGATCTTCCGAGCGGCGAACAATTTGTCCCACCAGCCCGTGCGCCTCCCGAAACGGTATGCCTGCCCGCACAAGCTCGTCGGCCAAATCAGTCGCCAGCATCGCATCGTCCAGGGCTGCCGCGGCCCGCTCACGGTTGATCGCCAGCGTTCGGATCACGCCCGCGACGACAGGCAGCGTCAGCAGCAGCGTATCGAGCGTGTCGAAGAGGGGCTCCTTGTCTTCCTGCAAATCCTTGTTATAGGTGCTCGGCAGTCCTTTGAGCACTGCCAGCAGGCCCATGAGATTGCCGAGGAGCCGGCCAGCCTTCCCACGTGTAAGCTCGAGCGAGTCAGGATTCTTCTTCTGCGGCATCAGCGACGATCCGGTCGAAAACGCGTCCGCGATGGTTACGAATCCGAACTCGGCCGAGCTGTAGATGATGAGATCCTCCGCCAGCCGCGAAAGATGGGTGCCGATCATCGCGCCCACGAAGAGCATCTCGGCTACAAAATCACGATCGGCGACCGCATCCATGCTGTTCGGCGTGATGCGCTGGAAGCCGAGACTAAGCGCGAGGGCCTCGCGATCCACGCCCAGTGCGTTCCCGGCCAGGGCGCCTGCTCCGAGTGGCAGGACGTTCGTGCGCCGCCGCAGCTCGCCCAGCCGCTCCCGATCGCGCTGGAGCGGCCAGAAGAAATGCAGCAGCCAGTGCGTCACGGGAACAGGCTGCGCCCGCTGAAGGTGCGTGTAGCCCGGCATGATGGCGTCGCCGGCCTCGCGCGCTTTGGACACCAGGGCACGCATCAAATCTTCCAGTGCCGGATCGAGCTCTGAGTCGATCGCGCCCCGCAGGTAGAGCCGCAAATCGGTTGCCACCTGATCGTTACGCGAACGCCCGGTATGAAGCTTGCCTGCCACCGATCCCACGAGCTCGCGCAGGCGCCGCTCGACCGCGGTGTGAATATCCTCGTCCGAGGTCCGGATGTTGAAGCGGCCCGCGTCGAACTCCGCCCGCACCTGCTCGAGCCCACGCTCCAGGTCTGCGCGCTCGGCCTCGCCGATCAGGCCAGCCTGCTCCAACGCGGCCGCGTAGGCGATCGAGCCGGCAATATCGGCCGCGCAGAGGCGCCAGTCGAAGCCGATCGACGCATTGAAGCGCTCCATCAGCGCGTCCGTCGCGCTCGGTTCGCGCTGGGCGAAACGCCCCCCCCACAGTTTCATCGTCTGCCTAGCGCCTCAAGTTCGGTAATCGGCATTGATCGAGACGTAGTCGTGCGAGAGATCGCACGTCCAGACCGTCGCGGCGGCATCCCCTATAGCGAGGTCCACCGTGATCTTGACTTCACCCTTGGTCAGGGTGGCATGTGCATCGGCCTCCTCGTACCGGAGCGGTGCTCCTTGCGCCACAAGCTGAAGGTCGTCGAACCAAAGCGCGATCTGCTCGGGATCGACCTCGATTCCACTCCGGCCGATTGCTGCCAGCACCCGGCCCCAGTTCGCATCCTCGCCGTAGATCGCCGTCTTGACCAGCGCGGACGTCGCGATCACGCGCGCACCCTGGCGCGCCTGGCCGAACGACCGCGCGCCGCGCACCTCGATCGTCACGAACTTGGTCGCGCCCTCTCCGTCGCGCGCAATCTCCTGCGCCAGGCGCACCGCGACGGCGGTCAGCGCATCGCGAAAGCCGGCGAAGGCGGCGCCTTCCGGCGTCTCGATCCGCGCATTTCCGGCAGCTCCGTTGGCCAGCACGAGGAACGTGTCGTTGGTGCTCGCGTCCCCGTCGACGGTGACCGCGTTGAAGGATCGATCGGCGGCATAGCGTACGGCAGCCTGTAGGGCGGTCGGCGCGATCGCCGCGTCGGTGACGATCGTCGCCAGCATCGTCGCCATGTCGGGATGGATCATCCCCGAGCCCTTGCACATTCCGGCGAGCGTCACGACGGTACCACCGATCTCGGCACGTGCCGCCGCCTCCTTCGGACGTGTATCGGTGGTCATGATTGCACGCGCCGCCGCGTGCCCACCGGCCCCATCTGCGTTGAGCGCCGCGACGGCCAGCCGGATGCCCTTTTCGATCTGGTCCATCGGCAGAAGCTGGCCGATGACGCCGGTGGACATTACAGCTACCGCCGCGCTGCCATCCCCGAGTGCCGTGGCCGCCAAGTGGGCCATTTCGCGCGCATCGGCAAAGCCCTGCGCTCCCGTGACCGCATTAGCACACCCGCTGTTAATCGCCACAGCCTGGACGCGGTCAGGCCACTCGCGCAGCAGCTCGCGGTCGAAGGTGACGGATGGAGATTGGATCTTGTTGGTCGTGAAAACGGCCGCCGCGCTACACGGGCGGTCGCTGGCGACGAGCGCGAAATCTAGCTTGCCGCTCTTCTTGATCCCGCACGCGATACCCGCCGCCCGGAATCCAGGCACGATCGTCAGTGTGCCGCCTTCGATGAACTCTATTCCCTCAGCCATGGTTGCTCCGGAGGGAACAGGTTACAGGGATCTAGAGCTAGCATCAATAGTGCCACATCCGTCACCTGTCACCTGTCACCTGTCACCTAAGGACACGTTCAGTCGCGCTTGAAGTGGCTGTAGTCTGGCTGGCGATAACGGCCGTTTCTGCCCTCGGACGCGACAAGCGCCTCGACCTTCAGTGGTAAGCCATAGAGATGGATGAAGCCCTCGGCATCGCGCTGGTCGTAGACATCCTCCTGTCCAAAGGTCGCGAAGTCCTCGCGATAGAGCGAGGCCGGCGAGCGACGTCCGTTCACGATGGCCTGTCCCTTGTAGAGCTTGAGGCGCACCTCGCCAGTCACATTCTCCTGGGTCGACTGCACGAAACGATCCATGTGCTGCTTGAGCGGCGTCCACCATCGACCGTTGTAGACGAGATCGGCATACTCCAGCGCAAGACGATCCTTGTAGTGCAGCGTCTCGCGGTCGAGCGTCAGCAGCTCGAGCTCACGGTGCGCCGTCTGGAGAATGGTTCCGCCAGGCGTTTCGTAGACGCCATGCGACTTCATGCCTACCAGCCGATTCTCCACGAGGTCGATCCGGCCGATGCCATGCCTGCCACCGAGCTTGTTGAGGCGGGTCAGAAGGGACAAAAGGTCGAGGGCTTCGCCGTCGATGGCCACCGGCACGCCCTGCCGGAAACCCAGCACCACATACTCTGCCTCGTCAGGGGCGGCCTCGGGCGAAGTGGTAAGCGTGAACATATCCTCTTCGGGCTCGTTCCACGGATCCTCGAGGACGCCGCCCTCGTGTGAGATATGCCAGATATTGCGGTCACGGCTGTAGATCTTTTTCTCGGTTGCCGCGACCGGGATGTTGCGCTCGGCCGCGTAGCGAATCGCGTCTTCACGCGAGCGAATATCCCACTCCCGCCAGGGTGCGATCACCTTGAGCTTGGGGTTGAGCGCCATATAGGTCAGCTCGAAACGCACCTGGTCGTTGCCCTTGCCGGTGCAGCCGTGTGCGACCGCGTCCGCGCCGTATTCTTCGGCCACCTCGACCTGGCGGCGGGCGATCAGCGGACGGGCCATCGACGTGCCGAGCAGGTACTTACGCTCATAGACCGCTCCGGCCTGCACAGTCGGCAGGATGTAGTCGCGAATGAACTCCTCCCGCAGATCCTCCACGATGCATTTCGACGCGCCGCTTGCCAGCGCCTTGGCTTCGAGGCCGCCGAGCTCTTCTTCTTGCCCGAGGTCGGAGCAGTAGCAGATGACTTCGCAGCCGTAGTTCTCACGCAGCCAGGGCACGATGATCGACGTGTCCAAGCCGCCCGAGTAGGCCAGCACGACCTTGTTAACGTCCTTCGCCATGCGCAACCTCATCCTAACGTAAAGAACGAGCGCTTCCAGGCCACCGGCCCTGGCAGAGCGCTCGTCGTCGAGCAATAAAAAAGCAGTCCGGCCGGTCTGGCAGAACTGCTCACCTCAGGAAATCGCCGCAAGCACGTCTAGCCAGACCATTGGTCCGGTTTCGTACGCGGGCGACGCGGAAAGCGAGTTGGCGCTTGCATCAACATCTTTCTGGCGGCGAAGTATAGCAGCCTTACCTCCGAAATGCAACTACGCGCGCCCCAACTCGGTGCCACATTATGCCAATCGTTCAAGCACCAGCACGTTTTCGACATGGAACGTTTGCGGAAAAAGGTCGAAGCCGCGCGCAGCTACCATCCGATAGCTGGTCTGCAGGGTCTCCCAGTCCATAATCTGCGTCACGGGATTGCACGAGATGTAGACGATGCGCTCGGGTCCGCCGGCGAGCAGTCGTTTGCAGACATCAAGGCCAAGGCCGGCGCGCGGCGGGTCGAGGACGAGCACATCTTCCCCCTCTGCCGTGGCTCGCACCGCGTCGACGACATCGCCGCCGATGATCTCGACCTTGTTGGACATGCCGTTCAGCTCGACGTTGGTCCGCAGCAGCTCAACGCTCTCCTCGGCCAGCTCCACCGCCACGACGTGCTCGGCGTGGTCGCCAAGTGTAATACCGATCGTGCCAACACCGGCGTAGAAATCGAGGAGCCGGCGGGCGCCCGCCACGAAGAGCGTGACGTAGCGCAAAATCGCTTCAAAGCCCCGCACGTTATTCTGGAAAAAGGTGTTGGGCCCCATCAGCAGCTGCTTACCAAGGACATACTGCGGCAGGTGGTTGGCTCCCCAGTTCGCGAGCGGTTCACCAAACGAGAGATCGGCATGGCGAGGGTTCACGAGCCACCAGACGCTGGATGCTCCGGCCTCCAGGGCAAACGCGGCTGTGCGCTCTATCTCGTGCTCGTAGGCTCGCTCGGAGGTAACGAACGAGAGCAGCCACTCGTCGCGCACGTTGCGTCGCACGACGATGTATCGCAGAAAGCCGGTGTTCTTGTAAACGTTATAATCCGGTAGGCCTGCAGAGCGTGCATAGGCATAGACGCTGTGAACGCGATCAAAGAGCGGCGGCGGAATGAGGTGGCACTCATCGAGATCGACGATCGCAAAGAAGCGGCGGCGCATCCTCAGACCAAAGCGATCGTCGGAGCAGACGTAGTCCATGCGCAGGCGGTAGTCGAAGGGGTCGTCGGCAGGGATAACCGCATACGATTCCCGCAGGTCCGTGGGCAACCGGTCGCCCCAGAGCTGCTGGAGCGCCGCGGCCTTGGCGGCGATCTGGTCGGAATAGGAGAAATCCTGCAGTGCACAGCCGCCGCACTCCGGAAAGTGCGGGCAGGGCCACTCCTCTAGTCGTGGAGCGGTCGCAAGTGCCGCCGTAGTCAATTTCTGAAAGCGCTTCGAAGACATGAGAGCAGATTATAGCCCAGATGTTGTCTCCACCCGCCGGGGCCGCGAGGGCGGACAGTCTTCCCCTGTGCGCCGATGACGTGGCTGGACCTGCTCTGCGGGCTCTTCTTGCTGCTGGTGGGGATTGGAGGCTATGCCCAGGGCTTCATCCGAGGCGGCCTACGGCTGTTGGCGCTGCTTGTGGGGAGCGCTCTCGGACTCCTTTTTACAATGCGTCTCGGTTCGCTCGCGACGGCTACCGCAGCTGTCGTGTGGGCAGGCGCAGCCGCGATGCTCGGCATTACGGTTGCCGCGCTCGCCGCCTGGAGCCTCGCCAAGGCTCTGCCCAACGTTGTGCACCGGGCGCTCACGAACAGACTCCTTGGGATTCTGCCCGCTGTCGTGCTGGGCTTGGTGATCCTGGTCATCGGGCTAGGACTCGTGGATCGCCTGACCACGTCGTCCGCGACGCAGGAGCTCCTTCGGAAAGGTCTCGTGACCGGCCCACTCGTGGGAGCCGGCGATTTGATCGAGCAGATGATCGCGGGTGTACGCTAGCGCTGGACCGTTCTGCCCATAAAGTCGAGGATCGCGCGATTCGTAGCCTCCGGCTGCTCCAGGTTAAGGAGGTGCGCGGCGTCAGGAATCAGCGCAAATTCGGCGCCCGGGATCGCGCGCTGCATGGCCTCGGTCTCAGCTGGAGGCGCGATCTCATCCGCACCTCCGCCGATCACGAGCGACGGGACCAGCACGCCCTCGAGCGTCGAGGTCGAATCGGGCCGGTCGCGCATCGCTCCGAGCGCGCCGACGATTCCCTCGACAGAGGTGGAGGCCATCATCGACCTTACGAAATCGACCAGTCCCGGATCCTCCGAGCGGGTTCTCGACGTGAGCATGCGCGGCAGCATCTTTTCTGCAATCGCTGCTGCCCCGTCCGATCGCGCCAGGGCGATCATGTCATCACGTCCCTGCTTGCCGGACGCAGTGTCGGCGGTGGCCTTGGTCGCCATGAGGATCACGCCGCTCACGCGTTCGGGATGGCGCCGCAGGAGTGCCATCAGGACGTATCCGCCCATCGAAAGACCGCCGACCGTCGCCTGGCCAATGCCGAGAGCATCCATCAGGGCTACGGCGTCGTCGGCGTAGGCACCGATCGAGAGCTCGTGGTGCGGCGGATCGCTGCGGCCAGAGCCACGCAGATCGAGGGCAATCACCCGGTAGTCTGCGCTCAGCGCCGCGCGCTGCGGTGTCCACATCTCAAGGGAAAGCGGGAACCCATGAATCAGGACCACGGGCTCGCCCATCCCCTCGTCCGTGTAATACAGTGAAACGCCGTCGAGGTCGATCGTTGGCATATGTCTCTACTCCTTGACCATCTGGAGGTTAGCGAAGCCTGCCAGCAGCTTCTTCACGCCCTGTCCCACAAAGGCGACCGCCACCTCTTCGTCGTCGCCTTTCTGCGCCGACGAGACGACGATGCCCTCCCCGAAGGTCGCGTGGCGAACCTTCATCCCGGCCGCAAATTGGGCATTGGCCGGCGGCCGCATCGGCGTCGTGTTCTTCTTGGCGCCCGGGCCCCACATCGCGCCACTCCGGCGCGTCGAGATTCCAGCCGATCCAAAGGCCGAGCGGCCGGTAAAGATGGCGCTCTGCGTGAAGGCCGAGCGCTCGCCCAGCTCGCGCGCTTTCTTCAGTAGATCCGGAGGAATCTCGCCCAGGAACCGCGAGGCCGTCGCGATGTTCGCCCGGCCATACATTGTACGCTTGAAGGCATGCAGCAGGTAGAGCCGCTTCTCCGCCCGCGTGGCTGCGACGTAGAGCAGCCGCCGCTCCTCCTCGAGCTGCTCACGGTCTTCGAGCGAGCGGGAGTGCGGCACCAGGCCTTCTTCCAGTCCGACGATGAAGACGACAGGAAACTCGAGCCCCTTGGCCTGGTGCATCGTGATCAGCGTGACGAGATCCGGGTCACCCTTGAGATCGTCAGTCGCCGCGACCAGCGCGACCTCTTCCAGGAACGTAGCCAGCTGCACCTCGCGCGGGAAGGCCGCGTACTGGCTCGCCACCGTTCGCAGCTCGAGCACATTCTCCCAGCGATTCTCGCCCTCCTCGTCGCCGTGCTCGCGGACGAGGGCGTCATGATATCCGATCCGCTCGAGCAATAGGTCGAGGAGCGCCACCAGATCGAGGTCGTCCTTGGCCCTCATCAGGCCGTCGACAAGGTGCAAGAAGCCGAGCAGGGCGTTACGCGTGCGGGTGCTGAAGGGCCGCTGCGCGGCCGGGCGAGAAGTCGCAGCATCACCTTCCGACTCGGCGTCGCTCTCGTCGAGCAACTGCAGTGCCGTGTAGATCGGCACCGCGAGATCGTTGGACCAATCGGTAAGGTCTGCCAGCGTGCGCTCGCCGATCCCGCGCGGCGGGGAGTTGACGACGCGGAAGAGCGCGACGCTATCGAACGCATTGGAGACGAGGCGAAGGTAGGCGAGCACATCCTTGATCTCTTTACGCTCATAGAAGCGCACGCCGCCGATCAGCCGGTAGCGCACGCCGCCCCGGTTAAAAGCTTCCTCCAGCGCACGAGATTGGGCATTCGTGCGGTAGAGCACAGCGCAATCCTTTAGCTCGAAGGTGCCCTTGGCCTGAAGGCGCTCGATCTCGCCGACGACGAGCGAGGCCTCCTCCTCCTCGGTGTAGGCCTCCTGGAGCGAGACTAGCACGCCCCGGTCATTCTGCGTCCAGAGCTGTTTTGCATGCCGGCGTCCCCCACCCCCGGCCATCAGCGCGGTGGCGACGTCCAGAATGGCCTGCGTCGAGCGATAGTTCTGCTCGAGCAGGATCACCTTGGATTGGGGAAAGTCATCCTCGAACTGCAGCACATAACGCATGTTGGCGCCGCGGAAGGCGTAGACGCTCTGGTCTTCGTCGCCGACGGCGAAGAGGTTGTTGTAGTGCCCGGAGATCAGCTTCGCAAACTCGTACTGGCACGTATTGACATCCTGAAACTCGTCGATCAGAACATGGACGAAGCGCCGCTGATATTTCTCCAAAGTTTGAGGATGGCTCTGCAGCAGGCGAACCGTCAATACGAGCAGATCGTCGAAGTCGAGCGCGTTGTTTTCCTGGAGTCGCGCCTCATACCGCTCATAGCAGCGCGCGACGATCTCATCCCAGTAGGAGCGGCCGAGGCGCGCGAACTCACTCGGTCCCACAAGCTCATTCTTGGCGCGCGAGATGGCGGAGTGGATCGCCCGCGGCGGATACTGACGCTCTTCGAGGTTGAGCTCTTTGACGACACGACGCATCAGCTGCATCTGGTCGTCGTCGTCGTAGACCACGAAATCTCGACGCCGGCCCAGCCGCTCGATGTCCATGCGCAAGATGCGGATGCAGACGGAGTGAAAGGTCCCCACCATCAGTCGCTTGGTTAACTCCTCGCCGATCAGGCCATTGAGACGCTCCTTCATCTCCGTCGCGGCCTTGTTTGTAAAGGTAACGGCGAGGATATTGTAGGGATCGATGCGCATCTCGCCGATCAGATAGGCGACGCGGTGCGTTAGGACACGCGTCTTACCGGACCCTGGCCCGGCGAGAATCAGCACGGGTCCGCCGAGCGCCTGGACGGCTCGCTGCTGCGGCTCGTTCAGATGAGCCAGGATCGGGGATGCAGAGGTCATACACAATCCTTGTCGATGGCTGTCCGGCACCCGCCTTGGAGAAGCCCGCTCAGCACCCGACGAGCTTCCTCTCAAGACCGGACTTTACGCTCCCATGCATTACCAGAGCGTCCCCTGGATGCCCTCCTCGGCCACGGCGCCCGGGCGGTCAGCGAAGGGAATCCCCAGGTGCTCGTAGGCGCGGCGGGTGGCGACGCGCCCTCGGGGTGTGCGGCGCAGGAAGCCGAGCTGGATCAGGAAGGGCTCGTAGACATCCTCGATCGCGTCCACCTCCTCCGCCGTCGCGGCGGCGAGGGTCGACAGGCCGACCGGACCGCCGTCGAAGAGCTCGATGATGGCGCGCAGAACACGGCGATCGTTCGGGTCGAGGCCCAGTGCGTCGATCTCCAGCCGGTCAAGTGCTTCCTGTGCGACGTCCAGGGTAATATGGTCTCCGGCCGTAACCTGCGCCCAGTCACGCACCCGCTTCAGGATTCGATTGGCGATACGGGGGGTGCCGCGGCTACGCCGGGCGATCTCCTGCGAAGCGTCCGGGTCGAGACTGGTCCCCAGAATCCTCGCAGCGCGCGTGATGATCAACTCTATCGCCGCGGGCGTATAGAACTCGAGCCGGTGCACGGCGCCGAAGCGATCGCGGAGCGGCGAGGTCAGCAGGGCGAGCCGCGTCGTCGCGCCGACGACCGTAAATCTGGGCAGCTTGATGCGCAGCGAGCGAGCGCTGGGTCCCTTGCCGACGACGATATCGAGGGCGAAATCCTCCATCGCCGGGTAGAGCACTTCCTCGACGGCGCGGTTGAGGCGGTGAACTTCGTCGATGAAAAGCAGATCGTTCTTCTTGAGATTCGTCAGGATTGCCGCGAGGTCGCCCGCGCGCTCGATAGCAGGGCCCGAGGTGATCCTCAGGCTCACGCCCATCTCATGCGCCGTGCAGCCGGCGAGGGTCGTCTTACCTAGGCCCGGAGGGCCGTAGAAGAGAATATGGTCGAGCGGCTCCTCACGCGTTTTGGCGGCCGCGATGGCGATCTTGAGATTGTCAACCACCTTCTCCTGGCCGATGTAGGCACTTAGCTGGCGCGGGCGAAGGCTTTTGTCGGCCGTCGCATCTTCTTCGCGCCCATGAGGGTTGACGATCCGATCTTCGTCCATGTACCGCGATTATACCACGCGAACAAATGCGCGCCTTGGCGTGGCAGGTGGCGGCCTAGCTGCCACACTCCTTTGACGATCCGCAGGTTGGCATACGCCTTGCTCAGGTATTGACCGGCAGTACCTGACACGCTATATGGTGCAATGAAGCACGAAGGAGAGCATAATGAGCAACAATCCGATGGGTGGCCTAGGGAATCTGATCGGCAGCCTCTTTGGACAAGGAACGAATCCGCAGGACGTCCAGCGCTTCGACCAGCAGTATGCCAGCGGGAGTCCCGATCAGCTGGACGACCAGGAGGTGCAGCAGCGCTACCGTCAGGTTCTGCGCAACGCTCCACCTGACGTGGTCGAAGACGCACATGCACAGGCCTTCTCACAGCTTGACCCGCAGCAGCGCCAGTACCTTGCCCAGCAGCTACGGCAGCAGGCCGCTCAGATGGGTACGCCCTATCAAGACCCGCGCTATCAAGGCCAATATGATGCCGATCCACGTACGCTCGGGCAGATGGCGCAGCACATGGAGCAGCGCAATCCGGGCGTCCTCGACCAGCTCTTCGGCGGCCAGTCCGGGCCGCTCAACAACCCGCTCGTCAAAATGGCGATCGCCGGCGCCGCGACGATGGCGGCACGCAGGTTCCTCGGCGGCCAGATGGATTCGCCCCTCGGCGGCCTGATGGGCGGCCAGGGCGGCAGCCCGCTCGGCGGTCTGATGGGCGGCCAGCAGCCGGGCGGCTTCGACAACTCCGGCGGTTCGGGCGGTAACTTCGGCGGGACCGACGTCTGAGGGTTGGCATCAGGTGACGGATGCAGCCCCACCGCGCTTGTGCGGTGGGGGCTTTCACATTCGTGGAGCATGTCAGCAGTCTTCGAAACCTTTGTGCTATACTTTGCGCCACGGTGCTCGCGGCCAGCCGTGCGCCGGATGGGGTTTGCACGATGAGTACGGAGGTCCGAACGGGAGCGGAGGATGAGGTTCGGGAGGCGCTCGCGTCGGGAGAAGGCGAGCACGTAGCATTCTTCCGGGGGCGCGTGCCGGTGGACGAGCTCGCCGAAGCGCTGGCGGCCTTGGCGAACCGGAGTGGGGGCGTGATCCTGATCGGAGTCAGCGGCCGAGCTCGACCGAAAGTCGAAGGGCTAGCCAATCCGGGCAAACTGGAGGATCTCGCGCTCGAGGCAGCGCTGGTCTTGAGCCCTCCACTGCTGCTGCCTATGCCCGAGACCGTCACGATCGGTGGGCAGATCCTCCTTCGCATCGTGGTTCCGGCCGGCCTGCCGAGCGTTTATAGCCTCCACGGGAGATATCTTTACCGCGAGGGCGCCACGAATGCCCCGATCCCGGCCCATCACCTGCGCCGCCTACTCATCGACCGTGCCGAAGCCGGCTGGGATCGCCAGGTGCCGGAAGGTGCTCACCTCGACGACCTCGAGCCAGATAAGATCGAACGCTACATCAGCCGAGTCGGCAGCGTAGCGGCGGACGATCCAATCGAGTGGCTCTATCGTCGCGGCTGCCTTGAGCGTCGCGGTACACAATACGTTCCGACGAACGCCGGTTTGCTTCTCTTCGCGCGCCACGTTGAGCGTCTGATTCCACAGAGCGAGATTACACTGATTCGCTACCGCGGTCTCGAGATGGCCGACGAGTGGGAGCGTGAAGACGTCCGCGACACCCTCCCGGAGCAGGTTCGCTGGGCCCAGGCCTGGATCGTCGAGCACATGCGTCGCGGATCGCGCATGGTAGGTCTGGAGCGTGAGGATTGGACAGAGTACCCGGAGGGAGCGGTGCGCGAAGTGCTGGTCAACGCGGTCGCGCACCGTGACTACGCCGCCCGTGGAGAAAACATCCGGATCGCCATGTTCGGCGATCGGCTCGAATGCTATTCGCCGGGGAGGCTGCCGGGCCACGTGACCGTCGCTAATATTCAGACCGAGCGCTACTCCCGCAACGAGGTGCTGGTCCAGATGCTCTCAGATCTGCTGCTGATCGAGCGGCTGGGCTATGGCATCGACCGCGTTGTGAAGCAGATGGCCGCGGCCGGCCTCCCTCCGCCTGCCTTCCGGGAAACACCGGCGGGTTTCCAGGTAACGCTGATAGGACGGGCCACCGCCGAGGCACAGGCTGCCGGCGTGGACACGAGCGATTGGCTCCGCCGTGGGCTCAACGACCGCCAGATCGTCGCGCTTCTGCATCTCACGGAGCACCGCCGCATCACCAACCGCGACTACCGTGAGCTTCAGCCGGATGTGTCGGATGAAACAGCGCGGCGCGACCTTGCCGATCTCGTGGAGCGAGGCATGCTGTTACGAATTGGCGATCGGCGCGGCACCTATTACATTTTGCGCTAGGATCGGCTTGCCGGGCCGCCTAGAGCGACGGGCAAGCGCGCGAGCCGGGGAGAGTGAGTGTCGATGGCGAAGATCGTTACAGGCCGGGCCGGAAGGGAGCGGCGACGTGAGGAGCGGCTCGAAGAGTATGCCGCGGAGCTTGTCCCAATGCTGCTCAAACAGCTCAAGCTCGCGTCCGGGGCACGTGTCATGCATCTCGGCAGTCCGGGCGCCGTGGTGGTCGCGCAAACACTCGCAC
>JBBSGA010000076.1:0-20564 GCA_038254585.1 Chloroflexales bacterium
GCCGCGCTCGCGGTCGAGCAGCACGACCTCCGGCGGAGGGAAGGGCGCGGCCTCGAAATAGCCGTCGATGAAGTAGAAGGTAACGGGTGGGCCCCCGGCCGTACGAATCGCCGCCAGCGCAGCGCGGTTATAGGCATCGCGCGAGCCGTGGAAGTAGCAGGGCTGCGTTATGCCTGTAGGCGCAAAGCCTGCCTGTTTCAGGATTGCGAGCGCGGCGCCGAAGTACTCGGCGAGCTCCTCGCAGCTTCGCTCCGCCATCCAGATATGCTCGGGCTGATCGAGCAGCGTGTGCGTTCGGAGATCGAGCGCAAGCGTATGGGTCAAGATCTCGGGCGTGATATCGAAGTCCGGCGCCAGCTCCGTGCGCACGAGCTCGAGCCAGCGGTCGAGCTCATGACGATCACAACCCGGCCAGCCCTCCACGATGCTGCCCAGCCCCGCGGGATAGGGAATAACACTCCACTTACCGCGGATGCCACGGGCACGCGCGACGGCGATGAACTGATCGAGGAAATCGAGAGGAATCGCCGGCTCGTGAAGTGCAGCCGGGTCGCGATCGACCTGGGCGCGAAAGTAGTAAACCGGATTGACGCACGGCGCCGGATCGTCCACGATCAGGCTGGCCGGGATGCCGAGACGAGGCTTCTCGATCTGAATATTCACAATGACGTTCTCCAGCTCAAACTCGGGCGACAGGGCGGCCATTGTACCGTGACCGCGCGAGCATGCCGCGGGGCCGAGCGTTCGGATTCTGGATGCAGAACGGGTGCGAAGAAGGCGAATTCTCCAGAGCCAGGATGTTATAATGACCTCAGTAGCGCAGTATCGGGATGGGCGCAGTGGATCGCGGCCCGACGTGCTGCGCCTTTGCGTCAATGGGAGCGCTAGCCGCATGAGTATATTTTCCCGCCGGGATGGCGAGGTGAATGAGGCTGCAGTGATGGCGGCGCTGGGCACGGTGCAGGAGCCGGAGCTCGGCGGCGATCTCGTCAGCCGTAAGATGATCAAGGATCTGAAGATTAGCGGTGGGACGGTCGCCTTCACCGTGGAGCTGACAACCCCGGCATGTCCGCTCAAGGATCAGATCGAGAACGAGAGCCGGGCCGCGGTGATGCAGGTGCGCAACGTTAAAGAGGTAGTCGTCGAGTTTACGTCGAACGTCAAGGCGCGGTCCGGACTCTTCGATAAGGCCGGAATTCCCGGCGTCACGCACGTTCTTGCAGTCGCCTCCGGCAAGGGCGGGGTGGGCAAGTCGACCGTGGCAGTCAACCTGGCGATCGCGCTCGCCCAGGATGGCGCACGAGTTGGGCTGCTCGACGCCGACGTGTACGGGCCGTCGGCGCCGTTGATGACCGGTCTCGAAGGCGCGCCGGCGATGGTCGACGGCAAAATCGAGCCGCTGCAGGCGTATGGACTCAAGGTCATATCGGTCGGCTTCCTGGTCGCGCCGGACCAGCCGATCATCTGGCGCGGCCCGATGGTGTCGTCGCTGCTGCGGCAGTTCCTGTACGAAGTACGCTGGGGTGAGCTGGACTACCTCGTGATCGACCTGCCGCCGGGAACCGGCGACATTCAGCTAACGCTGGCCCAGGCGATGCCGCTGTCGGGCGCAGTGATCGTGACGACGCCGCAAGACGTGGCGCTGGCCGACGTGGTGCGCGGTGTCGAGATGTTCCGCAAGCTGAATGTGCCGATCCTGGGCGTAGTCGAGAACATGAGCTACTTCTGCTGTCCCAACTGCGGGGCGCGCTCGGAGATCTTTTCACACGGCGGCGGGGACCGGACGAGCAAGCGCATTCAGGTGCCGTTCCTCGGAGAGATCCCGCTGAGCGCGCGCATCCGCGAGGGCGGCGATACGGGAGAGCCTGCGGTCACCAGCACCGAGGAGGATGCGTACGCCGACGCGTTCCGGGCAGTCGCACGCAACCTGGCAGGCCGGGTGAGCGTCGAGGCGTTCGCCGCGGCTTAGGGCCGAGCGAGCGAAACTATGGCAACGATTTCGTTGATGGACAGCACAGTCTTTACACCGGCGCCGGTCGAATTCCACGGGCAGAGCGGTGCGGCGCACGACTCGTTCGGGCGGCGCATAAACTACCTACGCGTCTCGCTCACGGATCGGTGTAACTTCCGCTGCGTGTACTGCATGCCCGAGCACGGCGCCCACTTCGCGCCGCGCGAGGAGCTGTTGAAGGACGACGAGCTGCTGCGCGTGATCGAGGCAGCGGCAGCGGCCGGCTTCGAGAAGATCCGGCTGACCGGCGGCGAGCCCACGATCCGCCGCAACCTCGTCGAGCTGGTGGCGGGGATCGCGGCGACACCCGGTATCCGCGAGATCTCGATGACGACCAATGCCCTGCGCCTCAAAGATCAGGCCGAAGCGCTGAAGGCTGCAGGTCTTACGCGGGTCAACATCTCGATCGACTCGCTCGACGCCGATAAGTTCCGGTCGATGACGCGTGGGGGCGACCTACGGCGCGTCTGGGCGGGGATCGAGGAGGCCGAGCGCGTCGGCTTCACGCCGCTCAAGCTCAATACAGTCGTCGTGCGCGGGCTCAACGACGACGAGGTCTGCGATCTGGCGCGGCTCACGGTCGAGCGGCCATGGCAGCTTCGTTTTATCGAAATGATGCCGCTGGCGGGAGTCGGCAACCTGGCCGATACGTCGGTAGTGGCTTCGGCCGAGATCATCCGGCGGCTGGAGGGGGAGTTCGGAGCGCTCGAGTTCGTCGGCTGGTTCGGCAGCGACCCGGCCCGAACCTACCGTCTGCCCGGGGCTCAGGGCACGCTCGGGTTTATCTCCTCGGTCACGGAGCCCTTCTGTGCGACGTGCAACCGCATGCGGCTCACGGCGGACGGTAAGCTCCATCTCTGCCTGCTGCGCGATAACGAGCTCGATCTCCGCGCGGCACTGCGCTCAGGCGCAGGCGACGAGGAGATCCAGGCGCTGATTCGCCAGGCGGTGTTCATCAAACCGTGGGGCCATGGGCTGCCGGAGGGTATCAAGCCCACGCTGCGGGGGATGTCGGAGCTCGGAGGCTAGACCGGATGGGGCGATTGAGGCTGGTATACTGAGCGCCTGATGTATGCTTCGATGAGGAGGCTAGCGCCGGTGATCCCCATGACTATGCGCGCCGTGGTGAAGGCTGAGGCCGCGCCGGGCGCACGACTCGAGACCGTTCCCGTGCCCCACTTCGGCAGCCGCGACGTTCTGGTGCGCGTGCGCGCGACGACGATCTGCGGCACCGACCTCCACATCTATCGCTGGGACCCATGGGCGCAGAGCCGGATTCATCCGCCGATGGTCTTCGGGCACGAGTTCTCGGGCGACGTGGTAGCCGCCGGCGACGAAGTCTCCAGCATCAAGCCAGGCGATTATGTCTCGGGCGAGACGCACATTGTCTGTGGCCACTGCTACCCATGCCGGACCGGGCAGACGCACATCTGCCGCAACGTCGAGATCATCGGCGTCGACCGCCCCGGGTGCTTCGCGGAGTACGTCGTGCTGCCGGCCTCGAACGCCTGGTGTAACGATCCGCAGCTCGACCCCGCGATCGCGGCGGCCCAGGAGCCGTTCGGGAACGCGGTGCACACGGCACTCTCGACCAATCTGCTGACGAAGCGCGTACTCGTCACGGGGTGCGGGCCGATCGGACTCTTCGCCGTCGGGATCGCGCGCGCGGCGGGAGCCGCGCGCATCTTCGCCACCGACGTCAATCCGGGCCGCCTGGAGATGGCGCGCACAATGGGCGCGACCGACCCCCTCCTCAGCGACGACGACATGGTCGACACGATCTTGCGGGCGACGCGAGGGGAAGGGGTCGACGTGCTGCTCGAAATGTCGGGCAACGGCGTCGCGATCAACCAAGGCTTCGGCGCACTCCGCTCGGGTGGCTACGCCGCTCTGCTCGGGCTGCCGGGACGGCCGCTGCAAGGCTTCGACCTCGCGAATCACGTGGTCTTCAAAGGGGCGACGATCTATGGCGTCTCAGGGCGCAAGATGTACGAAACCTGGTACCAGACGCGCGAGCTGATCGAAGGCGGCAAGGTCGATATCTCGCCGATCATCACCCATCATCTACCGCTGTCCGACTATAAGCAGGCGTTCGAGATGATGATCTCGGGCGAAGCCGCGAAGGTAGCACTCTATCCCAACGGGATGGAGGAGAGAAGAGCTGGAGGCACGCATGCCTGAGGAGTTTCGGCAGATCGTCGAGAGCGAACTGAAGGCCCTCAAAGAGCAGGGGCTCTATCGCTCGCTGCGGATCCTCGAGGGCGAGCAGCTGCCGCGCTCGTCGATCGACGGACGCAGGGTGATCAACCTATCCTCGAATAACTACCTTGGCCTGACGACGCATCCGAAGCTAAAGATGGCGGCCAAGCAGGCGATCGACGAGTTCGGCGTAGGCACGGGCGCGGTGCGGACGATCATCGGCACGATGACGATCCACGAAGAGCTCGAGCGTAAGCTGGCCGAGTTCAAGCATACCGAGGCGACGCTGGTCTTCCAATCGGGCTTCACCGCCAACGCGGGCGTGCTCGGGTCGATCCTGGGCGACAACGATCTGGTCATCTCGGACGAGCTCAATCATGCCTCGATTATCGACGGCGTGCGGCTCACGAAGGCGGCGCGGAAGGTCTACAAGCACACGGACACGGCCGATCTCGAGCGTGTGCTCGAGGAAACGCGGGGGCGCCACCGTATCACGCTGATCGTCACCGACGGCGTCTTTTCGATGGACGGCGACATTGCGCCGCTGCCACGCATCGCAGAGCTGGCGGAGGCGTACGACGCGGTGACGATGGTGGACGATGCCCACTCATCAGGCGTGCTGGGCGACCACGGGCGCGGCTCGATCTCACACTTCGGTCTCGACGGCCGGTGGGACATTCAGGTCGGCACGCTGTCGAAGGCGATCGGCGCGCTCGGGGGCTACGTCGCCTCGATCAAGCCGCTACGCCGGCTGATGGAGCACCGCGCACGGCCGTTTCTCTTCTCGACGTCGCACCCGCCGTCGGTGACTGCAACCTGCATCGCCGCGGTGGATTTGCGGGCGAGCGACGAGGGCCAGGAGCTAATCGACCGGTTATGGAGCAATACCCGCCTTTTCAAGGCCGGCCTGACACAGCTGGGCTTCAACACGGGGGCTTCCGAGACGCCGATCACCCCGGTGATCGTGGGGGAGGGCGCACGCGCGATGCAGTTCTCGGATCAGCTGCTCCAGCGCGGCGTCTTTGCACAAGGCATCGCATTCCCGACCGTCGCGCGGGACAAAGGGCGCGTTCGTACCATCGTCACGGCCGCTCACACCGCAGCAGACCTGCACGAGGCGCTCAGCATCTTGGAGCACGTGGGACGTGAAATGGGGCTGATCTAGAAAAGAAGATGCCGGTCGCATGTCCGTCAGATGGGCGTGGTAGAATAAGCGCTATCGAGGTGCATAGTGTCGAATTGCAGGAGGTCGTAGTATAGACGCAGTAGCATTGGCCCGTCGCGCCGTTGTGGCCGCGGAAGATAGGCAGGCGAGCGAGATCATGCTGCTCGACCTGCGCGGCCTGACGACCATCGCCGACTACTTTGTGATTTGTACGGCGGGAAATGAGCGACAGCTTCGGGCAGTTCTCAAAGCCATCGACGAAGAGCTCGTAGCTGCGGGGGCAAAGAATCCACGGATCGAAGGCTCGGCTGAAACCGGTTGGGTGTTGCTCGACTTCGGCGACGTCATCGTCCATCTCTTCTCGCCGGAGCAGCGCGAGTTCTACCGGCTCGAGCGACTGTGGAAACAAGCGCAGCCGATCGTCGTGGTGCAGTAAAGGAAGGCCGATGAGCGCCAACAGCCGTGATCGTTATCTACTCTTCGCGCTTGGAGCCGCCGCCGGCAGCGCGGTCGGTTTGATCATCGGTGCGCTCGTCAGCTTCTGGCTCGGCGAAGAGGCGGCGGAAGGACTCAAGCGGACGGTACGCCGCCTGTTGGGTCGCGACGACCACGTAAACTTCGAGCTCTTCCTCCAGTAAGGATGCCGCGGCTCCTCAGGTAGAGTCCTGCGAGCATGCCCCGGCGAGGACGAGAGAGAAAAGATCAAGGCCATCCAGGCGACGGCAGGCAGCCAGCGCCGGATGGCCTTTTGGATGCTAGGGCCGCCAGACATCGACGTTCCAAGTCACGGGAGCAAGCGCGTCGGGGACGACGCCGCGGATGCCCGGGCGGCGAAGGATCGCGATCGGCCGCTGCAGCAGGGGAACGTCGGGCAGCTCCTGTGTCCAGAGCTGCTGCTGGCGAAGATAGGCCGCCGCACGCTCACGTGGGTCGAGCGATCCCGCGGCGGTACGAAGGGATGCCTCGGCGGGACCGAAGCACCAACCGCCGAAGTTGTTGCCGGTGTAGCCGTTCTCGGGTCCGGGCACGGCGGCGCACGACCACAGCGGGACGCCGCTCGGCTCAACCCCTGCGATCCAGGCGAACTCCGCGAGCTGGAACTGCCGCCGGAAGAGCGGCCCGGTCGGAGAGTACAGCTGGTCGACGGGCAGTGCCCGCGTGCGCACCGGTAACCCTATGCCGCGGAGATCCTGCTCGACGCGCCGGGCAATCTCGAGGCGGAGCGGAATGTCGGTCGTGAGCAAGGTCAGCGAGATGGCTTTACCGCCAGCCATTTCGCGGATGCCGTCGCCGTCAGTGTCCTTGATTCCGGCCTCGTCGAGCAACGCGCGTGCTTTTGCGGGGTCGTACGGGTAACGGCGAAGCTGCTCGTCGCCGGCATACTCGGGCTGATCGGGAAAGATCCAGCTTTGAAGGACGGAGGTCTTGCCGCCGAAGAGCTGATCGACGATCTTCTGGCGATCGATGGCGTGGGCAATCGCGCGCCGGAGACGCAGATCCTGGAGCAGCGGATCGGCGAGATTGAAATCGAGATGCTCGAAAACTGGGCCGCGCATGAAGATAACCACCGCCGCCCCAGTGGCAGCGTCCTGATCGAGGAAGCGATAGAGATCGGTCGGAATACGTTCCAGAGACGCGACGTCGACCTCACCACGGTCCACGGCGGCGCGCAGATCCTGGGCTCCGGGGAAGAAGCGGAAGCGCAGCTCGTCGCGCAGACCGCTCGCCGGCCAGAACTTATTCCGCCGCAGCGTGATGCTCTCGCCGGGAACTGCGCCGTCGAAGGTGTAGGGGCCGTAGCCGATCGGGGCGTGTGCGTATTTGTCACGCGCCGCGGTCGTGGCCTTCTCTAGCAAATGGCGCGGAAGTGGGGGCCACGCGGCTAACGGATACGAAGGATCGCCCCGGCCGGGCATGAGCACGGCGCGCGTGGTGGTGTCGTCGACGGCCTCATAGCGCTCGATCGACTCCAGGAGCGCCTGCGCCTCGGGCGACACCGGAGCACGGCGCGCGTCCGCGTAGGCAAAGACCGAGTCCTGCGCCGTGACGGGCTTTCCATCCGCCCAGCGCAAGGCAGGGTTCCAGTGGAAGGTAACGACGAGCTGCTCGGTGGTCGAAGGCACCGAGGTGATCGTCGAGGTAAACTCACCGCTAGCGTCCAGGTAGCCCTGGACCGCGCGGCGCTCGACCCCGCCGTTCGCAAGCGTCGGGATCTCGCGCAGGATGCCGGTCGTCGTATAGGCGTAGCCAAGCGCCAACGCGGGCGGCGGAAAGAGCACCTGCGTGATCGGCGCGGCGACGCGACCATCCGGGGAGAAGGGCAAAATGCCGGCCGGCTCGTCGAGGAGGCCGACGGTCCAGTGTGACGGCTCAGGAGCGGCCGTTATGGTCGCGGCCGGCCGGGTCGTCACGGCGACGGCGGGACTCGCAGTGGACGGAAGGGCGGGCGGCGTGGCGAGTGAAGATGGCGAGGGCCGCTCTGAGAACGCGGGCGGCGGCACGGTCCCCTGGAGCGAGCAGGCGATCACAAGGAACAGCAGACCGGCCAACGAGGCGCATTTTGGTACGACGCGAACTAACAAGGTAGCGGGATGGTAGGCAGGGCGGGCGAATTTGTCAAACGGCACTGACGAGGATCAGGGGGCCTGCTCCATCACGGCGGAGAGCAGATGCAGGAGCACCTCGATCACGCTGGCGCGCTCCGTCGCGATGCAGGGCAGAACGGCGATGCCCGGCGCGAGGCGCAGCGTTTCGTGGAGCTCGGCGGGAGACCAGCGCGCGGGGTGATCATGTTTGCTCGCGGCGATTACGAAGGGCATGGGACGGAGATCCTGGAAAAACTCGACGATAGAGCCGGTCTCGCGAAAAGTCTCGGGACAGGTCGAATCGACGAGGACGATCAGACCGAGCAATCCCTGCGCGACGATCTCCCATAAGAAGTCGAAGCGAACCTGGCCGGGCACGCCATAGAGATGCAGCAGGAGATCCTCGGCGATGGCGACGCGTCCATAGTCGAGGACGGCGACGGTCTCGGATTTGAGCAGACGCGTCTCATCAGTAGCTTTGCGCTCGGTCGAGATGATGCCAATCTGGCTGACACTCCGGATGAACTCAGTTTTTCCCGCACCGGCCACACATTTGCCGCGGTCCCCGGCTTCATTGAGGCGGGTCGCGGCGCACCTGAATCCGCAGAAGGTTCTCGCCGCTCAGGAGACGGAGGGCGGTGCTGACGGCGCCGACGACGAGCGCACCCAGGACGGCTGCGCCAAGGCCGCGGATCGTGAAGCTGACGTCGAAGCCCTGCGCGAGCCAGCTTGTGAGGTAGAGCATCAGGCCGTTGATGATCAGCATGAAGAGCCCGAGGGTGACGATCACGAAGGGCAGCGTCAAGACCAGTAGCAGCGGCCGCAGGCCGGTGTTGAGCAGGCCGAAGAGCAAGGCGACGACGGCCGGAGCCCACCACGGGCCGCTGAGGGTAATGCCGGGCACGAGCCAGACGGCGGCGAGGATCGAGATGATGTTGATCGCAAGGTTAAGGACAAAGAGCTTGAAGCTCATCACGTGGGAGAGCATGGTATTCAGCCTGGCGAGGCGCTCGGGTCCGGCGGTTGAGGCAGCCTACTCGCAAGAAATGCGCGGACGTGCGCAAGCACGTCGGGGGCGTCGACGTCGTCGAGAAGCGCGTGGCCGGAGCGCGGAAACCAAACGAGCTGCTTCTCGGTCGAGCTCACCTTTTCGTATGCAATGGCGGCGGCCTCGGGCCGGATCACCCGATCACGCTCGGCATGAAGGATCAGCACAGGGGCCTGGATGCGCGGCAGGAAGCGCTCGGCACGGCGACTCGCTCGATAGAACGAGACAAAGGCATCGAGCGCGAGCCGGGAATAGCTCGTATCGCCGATCGCCATGGCGGGATCGCTGTAGCCGGCGGCCTTACCCATGGGCACGAAGGGCAGCCAGCCGCGGGCCAGCACAGCGTAGCGGGCGAGCGGATGAGCAATGCGCAGGGCAGGGGCGAGGGCGATAACGCCGTCGAGGTCGTCGTAACGCGCAGCAGTCTCGAGCGCCAGCAGACCGCCCATCGAGAAGCCTGCGACGACGATGTGCGCCGCGCGCTGTCTCAAGCGCTCGAGGCCCTGCACGACGTCGGCCATCCAGTCGTCCCACGACGTGCCGCGCAGGTCGCGATAGGTCAGGCCATGGCCGCGCAGAAGGGGAGCTTCGGCAACGTAGCCGAGAGACTCGGCAACCGCCGCGATCGGCCGCATCCCACTGGGATCCGAGGTAAAGCCGTGAATCAGTAATACGCCGTGCTCGTTCATTTCTGCCTCACGCTCATTCTACCGCGCAAGCTTGCTCACGCGGAATGTTACGCCGGCCCCTAGCTCAAAGTTGCTCCGATATTATGATACTCCCCTGCTCCACGGTGGGAAAGAGCTGGCGGCTCGTGCGCCACTGACGGGGCAGGGAGCAGGAGGATGGCCCGGCGGCCGACGGGCAGCTTTACCCAAAACAATACCTGCGACCACCGTCCTTGAGCGAGGATTTACACGATCCCAGAGACTTAAAACCCGATCTCGCGGCGTGACGCATGTCAAAAAACAATACCTGCGACTGCGGCACTCCCCAGGTGACCGGACGACGTGATGAGGGCGGCCACGGCGCAGGACGTGTTAGGATGGTGCCGGCGCGGAGCCGCATCAATTCCGGTGCAGGACGCGGCGGAGACCGGATTAGGAGGGAAGGAGCCGCATGGAGATCGACCTCCAGGGCAAAGTGGCGGTGGTGACAGGCACGAGCACGGGGATCGGCCGGGCGATCGCGCGCGGTCTGGCGCGGAACGGCGCGCGGGTGGTGGTCAGCTACAACGGCAACCGTGAAGGCGCCGAGAAGACGGCGGCGCAGATTCGAGGCGCGGGCGGCGAGTGCGTCGTCCACCAGGCCGACATCAGCAAAGTTGCCGAGGCGGTGAGCAACGTCGAGGTAGCGATCAAGGAATGGGGGCGCCTCGACATCCTAGTCAACAACGCCGGCATCACCAGCTGGGGCGAGTTCCTGGACTACACGGAAGAGCAGTGGGACCAGGTCATCGACACAAACCTGAAGGGCACCTACTTCGGCTCGCAGGCGGCGGCGCGGCAGATGGTCCAGCAGGGGGGTGGGGACATCATCATTATCTCCTCGGTGGTCGGCAGACGGGCAGTGAAGACGCTATCGGCCTATGCCACGAGCAAGGCGGGTCTGGAGATGATGGCGCAGAGCCTGATGTTCGAGCTGGCACCGCTGGGGATCAGGGTAAACGCCGTGGGCGTCGGCCCGACGATCGTCGACCGCAACCTGCGCGACGACCCGCAGTACGCCGAGCACTGGGCTAAGGTCGTGCCGGCGGGGAGGGCGGCGACGGCGGACGATATCGCGGGCGCAGTGCTGCTGCTGCTCTCGCCGATGGCGGCCTACGTCCACGGCCACACGCTGATGGTCGACGGAGGGTGGACGGGATATAGCCCGACGGCGGAAGGAACGCCTTAAGGCCCTCACCCCCCTGCCCCCTCTCCCGTTGCGACGGGCGAGGGGAAGACGGGATGGCGCCTGGGCGAAGCGCTCGACGATCTCAACTCGTGCGCGCGGCAGGCGAGAGAGGGTGAGGCGAGAGGACAATGAGCTCAATCCTGCAAACATCGCGGGGCAGCGTGACGATCCGGCCGATTTCCCCGGAGGAGGTCGCGGGCTTCCGCGAACTCCGTCTCGAAGCGCTGCGTGCCCATCCCGAGGCATTCGGCAGCGACTACACAGAGAACCTTGCTTTTCCGCAGGAATTCTGGGTGGAGCGCGTGCGACTCGGCTCCGAGGCGCGAACGGGTATGATCTACGTCGCCGCCGTGGAGGGGACGTTGATCGGCATGAGCGGCATTCGTCGGAGCGACGGGGTCAAGATGCGGCACGGCGGCATGATCTGGGGGGTCTACGTTCGGCAGGCATGGCGCGGGATGCAGGTCTCCGCGGCACTGATCGAGGCGTGCATCGGGTGGGCCGAGGGACAGGCGCTGCGCTCGGTCAAGCTGAGCGTCGTCGTGACCAACGCGGCAGCGATTCGCACTTACACACGGCATGGCTTCACGGTCTACGGCGTCGAGCCCGAGGTCATCTTGAGCGACGGCGTGTACTATGACGAGCTGTTGATGGTGCGCCGGATAGATCCAGGCGCCTCGCGGCAGAAGGATGCCGAAGACAAGCGCGCCTGAGGACGCGTCTAAGATCGCCGGTAGCCGCCCCGACCATTGAACGAGCGTGCTCTGTCCCGGCACCGCGCGGCGTTCGATCGAGCTGAAGGAAAAGACACGATGCCACGATATATAGCGTTTCTCCGCGCAATCAACGTCGGCGGCCACGTCGTCAACATGGATCAGCTACGCAAGCTCTTCGAGGCGCTCGGAGTCACGAACGTCGAGACCTTCATTGCGAGCGGTAACGTCATCTTCGAGTCACCGGCTACAGATGCACAAACGCTTGAAAAGCAGATCGAGAGCCACCTTCAGAAAGCGCTCGGATACGAAGTGGCGACCTTCATACGATCCACGTCCGAGCTGACTGCGATTGCGCAATACACGCCGTTCACAGCATCTGAGCTGGAGGCCGAAGGGAGCTCGCTGTACATTGCTTTCCTGCCGGCTCCACCGAAGAGCGAGGCGCGGGACAAGCTTATGACCTTCCAAACTGAAGTCGACGACTTTCAAGTCCACAAGCGGGAAATCTACTGGCTATGCCGCACAAGGATGAGCGAGTCCGCGTTCTCAGGCGCACTGCTCGAGAAGACGATTGGCATGCCGGCAACGATGCGAAACTCGACCACGGTCAGAAAACTTGCAGCCAAATATGCGGCCGATCACTAAATGGAGTATGATTCCGCCCGGCCGCCGACGATCAGGCTGGCAAAAGGAGTATCGACGCATGCGCTCGCCCTTCCCCGGAATGGATCCCTATCTGGAAGCGCCGAGCGGCTGGGCGGGGGTACACAGCCGGCTGATCAACGCAATCAGCGACGATCTGGGTGATCGCCTCGCACCGGCGTTTGTCGTGACGATCGAGGAACGGGTCTACATCGCGGCGCCTAACGATCTCATGACGGTGCCCGCGGTGGTACCGGACGTTTTCGTAATCTCGGCCGGGCGCCAGGAGTTACCAGCAGTGAGCGAGGGGGCGATCACACCGCCGGTGCTGGTCGAAGCGTTGGTCGAGGAAGAAGTGCACGACCGCTACCTGGAGATCAGGGATACCCGCAGCCGGGCGGTCATCACCACGATCGAAGCCCTCTCGCCCTATAACAAAGCGGCCGGTACGCGGGGACGCGAGGCGTTTCTGCGCAAGCGTCAGGCGGTGCTGGCGTCGCAGACCAACTGGATCGAGATCGATTTGTTGCGGGCCGGCGAACGCCCACCCGAGGTTCGTGGCCGGGGCGACTACTACGCCTTGTTGAGGCGCGGCGAGGCCATCGCCCGGTACGCGGTATGGGCGTGGGGTCTCCGCGAGCGGCTACCGACGATCGCCGTGCCGCTTCACCCGCCGATCCGGACGTTCCCCTGGATCTGCAGGCCATGCTAGAGGCGGTCTACCGGCGGGGCCACTATGCGGAGGCCCTGGACGACCACGTGTGCCGGTTCCACCGCCGCCGCTCGCGGCCGACGATGCGCACTGGGCCGCGGAGCAGCTCCGAACGTGGCCCGCACGCGGCGAGATGCCTTGACCAACCGGCACGAATGATTGCTAATCAGGGGAGTAAACGACCATGCGCTGGGAAGAATTAAGCAGCGATCAGTTCGCCACGGCCGTCAAGGAATGCGAAGGCGTATGCCTGATCCCGCTCTCGGTTGTCGAGCGGCATGGGCATCACCTGCCGATGGGTACGGATACGTACATCGGCCGCGCGGTCGTGACGCGCGCCGCGGCGATCGAGCCGACGATCGTGTTTCCGGATTACATCTTCACGCAGATCCCCGAAGCACGCCACTGTGCGGGCACGATCAGCATCGACGGCGAGCTGATGGTGCACCTGCTCGACAACGTCTGCCGCGAGGTCGCGCGCAACGGCTTGAAGAAGATCGTCCTGGTCAACGCCCATGGCGGCAATTTCGGCTTGCTGGCATTGTTCAATATGCTCCAGCTCTACAGCCCGCGCGACTACGCCGTGTACATCGTGCAACCGTTCGGCCCGACGACGGCGGCGGTGGAGGTTCCCTGGGAGCGGTCGCAGGACGGCCACGCGGGTCCGGGCGAGACAAGCATGATCCTCGCAACTCGCCCCGATCTCGTGGATATGCAGAAAGTCCCGACCGGCGACGAAGGCGAAGCCCGCAACCGTCTGCAGGCACTGCGGGAGGCGGGTGTTCAGACGGGGATCTGGTGGTACGCCGATCACCCGACCCACTACGCCGGCGACGCGAGGCTAGCGACGGCGGAGGCAGGCGAGCGGTTGCTGGATGCGATGGCGCAGACCGTGGCCCGCGCAGTGCGCGCGATCAAGGCGGACGCCGAGACGCAGCGGCTCCAAAGCGAGTTCTTCACGGCGTCGGCCGCGCCCACAGCATGTGGCGCGGCCGACGCGCCGAATGTAGAAAGCCATCCACGAATGCGAACACGAATACACGAATAGCATGCACAGGTTATGCGGGTATTCGTGTCGTATTCGTGGACGACATGGCTACGCAAGTTCCCGCTTAATTCTGAAACCTCATAAAGTGCGTTGAGCCACGTTTACCCGATCTATTGCTTATAGGCCACGATCACACCGTCACGGATTGGGACGAGCGTCGAGATCCAGGCGGGGTTGGTCGTCAACAGGCGCGTGACCTCGCGCACGCCCTCGGTATCGGGCGAGTGGTCGCCGGCATCGAAGATGCCGCCGTGCCAGAGCATGTTGTCGATGATCAGCACGCCGCCGGGGCGCAGCTTGGCGTCGACGACCGGCAGCGAGGCGGGATAGCCGTGCTTGTCGATGTCGTTGAAGATGATGTCGAACGGCCCATCAGTTTCGCGCAAGGCCTGCACTGCCTCGCCCACACGGTACTGGACGATGTCGCCGAAGCCGAGCGCACCGAGATGCTGGCGAGCCTTCTGCGATAGATCGTCATCCCAGACGACGTGGTGGACCGCACCGCCGCCGTTCTCTTGCACGGCACGCGCGAACCAGGCGGTCGAGTAGCCGTAGCCCGAGCCGAGCTCGAAGATGCGCGTGGCGCCGATCATGCGTGCGATCTGGTAGCACATATAGCCGGAGGCGGGACCGATGATTGGGAAATGGGTCTGCCGGGCGTACTCTTCCATCGCCTGCATCTCAGGCGGGCGGGGGGGAACGAGGCTGTCCAGATAGTCACGCACTTGAGCGGGTACCGGATCTGCTGCCATGTTCTGTCTCCTCATACGACGAATAATGGTCGTGACGGGCCGGCCCATGATACCAGCTACATGCCAACGGTGACGACGAGGTCACAGGAAACCGGTGTATACGTCCGCCGAATGAATGCCCACAGGGCGCCCCGTCCGTTACGCGAAACGCGCTCAAGCGCGTTGAGGATCAGCGCCCGCTACTTGGCGCATAATTCGGGCGGCGGAGATCAGGGTGGTGTGACCGTACGTGTCACACGCACGTGCATAATACATGTTCCTCGTATCAAGCACCAACCGATCTGCTTCGAGTGCGAATAGTTGGTACAGGAGGAGATCGCATGGTCGATCAGCAGGATCAACGCCGGAACGTCGAGCCCAAGGCGGGCCGTCCCCAAGGACCGAAAGGCTACGGCATCCCCGAGACCGACGAAGGCCTATTGTCATGGAGTGTCATTAATGAGCGGCTGGAGCGTGCGCGCAACTACTGGGTGGCCACGACACGGCCGGACGGGCGCCCGCACGTTATTCCAATCTGGGGAGCGTGGGTGGAAGGCGCGGTCTACTTCGAGGGAGGCTCACACACGCGCTGGGCCCGCAACATCGCGGCGAATCCGGAGGTAGGGGTGCACCTGGAGAGTGGCGACGAGGTCGTGATCCTCGAAGGTGTCGCCGAGGAGATCCGGAAACCGGCGCGGGCGCTCTTCGAGCAGATCGACCGGCAATACGCCTCGAAGTATGATTACAAGCCCAGCGACAACCTCGCGAGTCCCGACGCAGAGCCCTTCCCCGAGGGCGGGCTCTACGCCGTGCGGCCGCGGAGCGCGCTCGCGTGGACTAAGTTCCCACAGGATGTGACGCGTTTCAGCTTCGGAGACGAGTGATCGAGCCCAGCATCACAGACAATCAGCATGTCGAGATAGGCCACGGTGACCCAGCCGGGGGGGACGTAGGTCGCGTTGGTGGAGACGACGGCGCTCACGATCGTCTCTCGCGGCAGGCGCTCGGCCACGATGTCATCGCTGCGCACGCCGTTCTGGCACGTGAGCACAGGCACGCCCGTGAGAAAGGCCAGGTTGTCCTGCACAGCAGCGGCCACGTCCTGAGTCTTGACCGCCAGCAGCGCGAGGTCAGGCCGAAAGGTCAGGGCCTCCGCGGCGGCGACGGGCACGGTGAAGTCGCCGAGAGCTCCATCCACCCGCAGCCCGTCACGCCGAATAACAGCCACGTGCTCGGGCCGTCCGACGAGCGTGACGCCCTGTCCACTGCGCGCGAGCAAGGCGCCGAAGGTGCTGCCGATAGCGCCGCTGCCGACGATGGCGATGTGCATGCTATGCCTCCTGGTGGCTCGACCTGGAGAGCGGAATATGGCGCGCGATGGGGATCGCGACAGACTACCGAAGGCGCCACCCACCCATGAATGGGGGCTGGGCCATCTACTTCACGGCGCGCCTGTACGAAATGAGCTCTGTCGAGGTCTGCGACGTCGCTCTTCATAGTGTTTCAGCAAGACGAAACGGGCGGCACGTCCTGACCCACATCCACGACGGTGCTTCCGCCAGCCGTAAAGTATATGGCGGGATCATAGCCTAACGCGACTAACCGGCCTCCTTCCAGGGCAACGCCTGCTCGCTCCGAGAGCGCCAGAACGGGATGGGCATAGGCTTCGATGTAGGCGGCAATGCGCGCATGATCCCGCGGCTCGTAATGGCACCAGATCGCATAGCCCTGGATCACGTCGAAGCCACGCACATCTTCGAGGCCGACCGTGTTATGGTCCATGTGCGCAACGGTCCGAATGTCGCATCCAAGGATGGCCGCGCCGGCACTGCCGCCGTAGACGGGCTTACCGCCGTGGATGCAGCGCAGCAGGGCACGGTCGAAGCCGGATTCACGCAGCAGGTGGAGCAAGCGATAGGTGTTGCCTCCGCCAACGTAGATCGAGTCGAAGCGCTCCAGCTCGGCTTCGGCGTGCCCGTGGAGCTCCGTCCACATCTCGATACGGTCGATGCCGAGCGGACGAAAGACCGAAGAGATCCAGTCGAAACAGGAAGCGCGCAGGGGATGGTCCTCCGGCAAGGCGATGGGCCAGTACAACATGCGCCCGCCACGACCGGTCCAGGCGGCGAAGTGCTCGTCTAACGGCCGCGAGTCGTCCACTCCGCCACCACCCGCCACGATCACTCTGGCATGCATGAGACAACCTCCCACGCAATCGTACACCGGATCACCTGGCATTGGCAGCCGTCAAGGGCAGGGTTATCCACACCGGCTGTTGAGCATTTGTGGACAACCGGGGGAGAGGAAGTGCACTACATCCGGCACTTTATAGACTTGCGCTTCAACATGCCGATCCTTCGGTGTTCAAGCGTTGTCGTTGCTCAAAGGCTCCCACCAAAAAGCCCACCTCGGCGGCGTTTACACGGTGCCGGCAATCTGATATAAGGAGAAGATGGATCACAATCTACCCGAAGCCGTGGCGGTATGTCGCGAGTGCGGCGCACCACCGGTGGACGGCATGAGCTGTTGGGAGCAGCTGGGTGCGCTGCTTGCCTGGGAGTACCAGGATCCCGAGCTGCGCGCCGAGCACTTTCTGACCGTCGCTTGCTACAATCTCCAGCATCCGGCGCAATTCACGGACGAGGCGGTGGCCGGGCTGCGTTCCGCGCTCGTCGAGCATCTCGACAACGACGTCTCAGTCAAGGAGCTGCGCCGTCGAGCGGCGAGCGCGTACGAAGGAAACAAGCGGGTATTAAGAGACGAGGCGGAGCGCCGGCCCACGCTTCGCCGCTGGAGCACGACGATCGCCGACGTCTATCTGCCTGACAAGCCGCGGGACGCAGCCGCCAGGGTACGGGCGTGGGCGGCCAGTATTCGGCACGAGCTGCATCAGTTGTGATTGACACTCCTGGCATAAGGCTATACTCTTCAGCTATGAAGTCTCCCTCGAGTCACCCAGCCGTTCAACTGGCGCTCCCCGACGATGCGGACCTCGAGGGTGCTGATTGGGATGCCGTCGATTTCTGGGAGCCGCTTTCGCTCCCCGGCGACGACAATACGCCCGAAGGCTTGCAGGCTCTGCTCAAAATCAATGCCGACTATCGAAACCAGCGCTGGATGCCTCCCTTCGACGCCACTTCGCACAGACTGCACCTTGGCGATGCGCGCGATCTAGCGTGGATCGCGGACGGTTCCGTCGATCTCGTAGTGACTTCCCCACCCTACTGGACGTTGAAAGAGTACAAGCAAGGCCGCGATGGGCAGATGGGCGACGTTGCCGACTACGAAGAGTTCCTGGAGGAGCTCGACAAGGTCTGGAGCGAGTGCGCGCGTGTACTGGTTGGCGGCGGTCGTATCTGCTGCGTGGTCGGCGACGTGTGCATTCCACGAAAGAAGGGTGGACGGCACTACGTCATGCCACTTCACGCGGACATTCAGGTCCGAGCGAGGAAGGTGGGGCTCGACTGCCTGACACCGATCATCTGGCATAAGATCGCGAATGGCGTCACGGAGGCTGAAGGCAATGGCGCGGGTTTTTATGGCAAGCCATACCAGCCTGGTGCGATCGTAAAGAACGACGTCGAGTACATCCTGTTCCTGCGCAAAGGCGGCAAGTATCGCTCTGTTAGTCCAGAGAAGAAGGCACTCTCGATGCTGACCCGTGAGGAGATGCAATCATGGCTCCGATCGATCTGGACAGACATACGAGGCGCCTCCACCCGTGACGGACACCCTGCTCCCTACCCGGTTGAGCTCGCCGAGCGGCTAATCAAAATGTTCTCCTTCGCGGGCGACACGGTCCTCGATCCGTTCGCCGGAACCGGAGCGACGTCACGAGCCGCCTTACTTGCAGGGCGTAATTCGATCGGCAACGAGATCGAACCGGCCTATCTAGAGATCGCCCACGCAAAGCTGACTGCACTCAGTAACAAGAAGCGCCGCGTAGGGGCGGTGAGGAGCTCGGTGCGTCTTACCGGCTTTTGACCGAATTCCAGAGTCTGTTCGATGGGGGCCTTATTATCACCGCGATTCAACACGCGGTGATTTTGTGGCAATGCAGCTCTACGAAGACCTCGTAGCCCTCGACAAGTCGGCCAAATTAACGTCGAGGATAGCGTCAGAGAATCGGGTGCCCAATTGCCTGCCGCCTACGAGCACTGGCTCAACTGGCATGCCGTCAGTCCTTTTTTCACCTGGCATTTTTGCTCCGTCTGCGTTCAAGCCTAAACGCTCCCCGCTACCCCTGATAGATCGCGGACGCCGCGGACCGGAGAGAAAAAGATGAGCAGGAGTGCTACGACGACACCCGCGGCGCCAGCTGCCAACGTTGCTCGCACCCCGATCGCACCCCCTAGGAAGCCGCCTAGTGCTGATCCGACCGGCGCTGCACTGAACAGGAGGAAGCGACGTGCCGCCGTAACCCTCCCCAGCAACCGCACGGGCGTCAGATGCTGGCGTAGGCTCATCTGGTTTACCGACCAGGTCGTTGCCCCAATGCTCGCAGAGAGCTGACCTGCAATAAGGGGCACAAGATTCAGACCGGCGAGTCCTGTCAAAGGTGGGAGCAGAGCGCCGATCGTCCACAAGCCTTGCCCGAGGATCACGGCGGGGCCAGTGCCGACCAAGCGTGCGAGACGGCTTGCAAGGACGGCCCCGACGAGCGACCCGACACCGCCAATGCCAAAGACGAGCCCGATGGCCGCTGGCGCGAGACCGAGCTCACGGGTGAGGAAGATCAGAAGCACAGTCCCTTGCATGGCCAGGCCAAACGTGCCGATGGTCCCAGAGAGCGTCAGCGACCGCAGGAGCGGCGTGCGCACCAACTCGCGCACACCTTCGCCGATCTCGGCCCAAATGCTGCCCCGCTGTTCCCGGCTCGGCGGCTTCTCGGCCGTGCCGACGCCGCGGAGGGACAGCGCAGACAAGACGTAGGACACGGCGTCCACGACGATAGCTTTAGGCGCGCTCAATAGCTGGATGATCACGCCGGCGGCGCTCGGCCCCGCGATTGAGAGCACCGAGTCGCTCAGTGCAAGCTTGCTATTGGCCTCGACCAGCTGGTCCTTGCGGACCACCGACGGCAGCACCGCGACCGACGCGATTGTAAAGAGGATCGAGAGGATCCCTGTCGCGAAGCCGACGATATATACGTGCGCGAGCGTCAGGTGACCGAGCAGCGCAGCAGCAGGGATCGACCCGAGCAGGAGCGCACGGCCGAGGTCCGCCCCGATGAGGATGGGTCGCCGTCGCACGCGATCAACCCAAACCCCCGCGAACAGGCCGAAGATCAGGTTGGGCATGGCCCCAACAACGCCAAGGGCACCCATCTGAGCGGGTGTGGCGCCGAGCACCAGCACGGCAGTGAGAGGTAACGCGAGATCCGAGATGCGTGAACCGGCGGGAGACACGACTTGTGCGACCCACAGGCGCATGAACGACCGGTTGCGCCAGAGACTCGCTTGTGCTCCGTCCATGGAAGATACGTTGTCCATTGTGCTTCCCCCGTACTGATATTCGTCGCTTCTCACGCACCCGACATATCTTTCGATACCCCATCTACATAGTGCCAGTTCTTGCCGGTCGGCTTTATTTTGTCCAGCAAGGAGAAAAGTTGTCCACATCGGCTCTTGAGCACCTTGTAGACAACCGGGGGAGCAGTATTCAATGATATGAGTGCGACCATCATGCGTGGGAGATCGATTTCGTCACGCCGCGAGCTGTAGCATCTGGACTTCTGCCATGTCCGGTGCTGAGACAGACGTGCCGGAGAGCCGCTGATGTTGCTGCTGCCGATGATACTGCCAATACCCA
>JBBSGA010000077.1:0-20562 GCA_038254585.1 Chloroflexales bacterium
CGATATTTCGCTGGACAAACCGCGTGGTAGATCAGCACTGAGACGTTGTGACTTTTGTGAATATACTGGCTCATTCTGCCACAATAGACCATCAAGGAGGAACGACGCAAGCGTCGGGGAATGAACCCGAACGGGATTCAACGCATCGGCACTCGAGAACCTGCGCTATGGGCGGGCCGATGCGACACGCGAAGAGGTGGAATTCGCCGCGCGCGCGGCGAATGCCCACAATTTCCTGAGTGCACTTCCGCAGGGTTACGATACACTAGTAGGTGAGCGCGGCGTGCGGCTCTCCGGTGGCCAGAAGCAGCGCCTGGCAGTCGCCCGCGCGCTGCTGACCGATGCGCCGCTGCTATTACTCGACGAGCCGACGAGCGCCGTCGAGCCGGAGTCCGAGGCATTGATCATCGAGGCACTGGAGCGGTTGATGCAGGGACGCACAACTTTGGTCGTCTCACATCGGCTATCGCTGGCGCGCACCGCCGATCGCGTCGTGGTGATCGCCGATGGCCGGATCGTCGAGAATGGCACCCCGGACGATCCGCTGGCGCGGCCAGACAGCCATTTCGCCGAGATGGTTCGCGCGGACTCGGCCTTTGCGCTTGCCTCCGCCGGGAGTGCTCCGGCCGAGCACGCGAGCCCTGAGGCCATGGTGACGGCCGCGTAGACGACGTTCGTCGAGCGCCGGCGCCGGGGGAGTCAATGATGGCACATCCGTCTGTCAAGCAGGATGTGAGCGGTTGTAGAGACGTTTTATATAACGTCTCTACGATGGTACGAACCTCTCACGTGCTGCTTGACAGCGCAATAGCATAGCGAGGATATACACGGTGCAAACGCAAGTTGGACAATTCCAGGGGCGCCGGGGCCGCAGCTCAAGCGGGCCGCGTACAGGTGGGCTTGGCCGTGCACTACGCTACCTCGTCCGCCAGCGGCGGACGGCGATGCTGGCATACGGCGCGCTGATCGTCGCGACCATCGCGCAGCTCGCGGTGCCGCAGCTGGTCCAGAATATGATCGACGCCGTCACAAAAGGCGCGGTCGCCAATATCATTCTGCACCTGCCCACGCAAGCTCAGCAGGCCGCGTCTACGCGGGCCGGGGAGACGCTCGGGCAGTTGAAGCTCGACCAAGCCAACGCCGAGTCGCTGCTCATCGACGCCGCGCTCTTAATCGTCGCCTTTGCGATGATGCGCGGACTCTTCTCGTTCGTACAAGCCTTCATGGCCGAGAAGACGTCACAGGGCATGGCATTCGACCTTCGCAACGAGATCTTCACCAAGGTCCAGCGCATGTCCTTCAGCTACCACGACCAGAATCAGACGGGCCAGCTGATGATCCGTGCGACGGACGACGTCGAAAAAGTCCGCCTCTTCATGGCGCAGGGGTTAGTACTGACCGCCCAGTCGTTCCTGCTGCTGATCACCGCGCTCGGTATTCTGTTCTGGACTAATTGGCGCCTCACGCTGGTGATCTTGCCGACTCTGCCCTTCGCGCTGATCCTCTTCATGGCCTTCGGCAAGATCAGCCAGCCCCTTTTTGCAGAGGTGCAGCGCAGGCTATCGACGCTGAACACGATCCTGCAAGAAAACCTTGCCGGTATCAGGGTCGTCAAAGCTTTTACGCGTGAGCCATATGAAGAGCAGCGCTTCGACACCGCGGCGACCGCTCTGTTCGAGCAGAATCTCCGCGTTAACCGCACCTTTGCCTTCCTCTTTCCGATGATTTTCCTGATCTCGCAGGTCGGGCAGGCCGCGATCCTCTATTTCGGCGGCAGCCAGATCTTACACGGGACGCTCAACCTTGGCGCATACCAGAAGTTCAGCCTCTACCTGATCTACGTCTTTTTCCCGTTGGGGCAGCTAGGGTTCATCATCTCGCTGATGGCACAGGCGAGTGCCTCCGCCAGCCGGATCTTCGAGATCCTCGACGCGAGGAGCGACATCTCCGACAAGCCTGACGCTATCACGCTGCCGCAGGTCCAAGGGCAGGTCGTCTTCAAGGACGTCACCTTCCGCTACTTCGCCGGCGGCGAGCCCGTGCTCAAGGAGGTAAGCTTTGAGGCCGACCCCGGCCAGACGGTGGCACTGCTCGGCGCAACGGGCAGCGGCAAGTCCACGATCATCAATCTGATCCCGCGCTTCTACGATGCCAGCGAAGGCGCAGTGCTCATCGACGGCTACGATGTACGTGACGTGACGCTGGACAGCCTGCGCTCCCAAATTGGGATCGTGCTGCAGGAGACCAACCTATTCAGCGGAACGATCCGCGATAACATCGCCTTTGGCCGCCCGAATGCCACCCTAGACGACGTCCGCGCCGCGGCAGAGGCCGCCTCGGCGCATGACTTCATCATGAGCTTCCCGCAGGCCTACGACACGCCCGTCGGGGAGCGGGGCACGACGTTGTCGGGAGGCCAGAAACAGCGCATCGCGATTGCGCGCGCCCTGCTCCTCGATCCGCGGCTGCTGATCCTGGACGATTCGACGAGTAGCGTCGATCTGATGACGGAGTATCGCATCCAGCAGGCGCTCGACAATCTGATGCGTGGACGTACCAGCTTCGTGATTGCCCAGCGTATCAGCACGGTGCTCAACGCCGACCTGATCCTCGTGCTCGATCGGGGGCAGATCGTGGCGCGCGGCAAACACGAAGAGTTGATGGAGCAGAGCCCGCTCTATGCCGAGATCTATTATTCGCAGCTGGTAGGCGATGCCGATGTCGCAGGCACCGTAGACGCGCCGGCAATCGCGGAGGCGTAGCAATCGCCATGATGGGAAGACTCGATGGCGCACGCCATCTGATGGAAGGTGAATCTCTCAAGCCGCAGAAGGTCCGCGCGACGCTGTGGCGCTTCGGAACATACTTTCGCAAATACTGGGTCGGCGCCACACTCGCGCTGTTGTTGATCGTCTTTTCCACGTGGACGCAGGTTACAGCGCCCGAGATCATCGGCCAGGCGGTCGACTGCTACCTCTTCCCGAACCCCGGCAACTGCTGGTATGCGACGGTGACGACGAATCAGCCGCTCGACGCGCGGCTCTCTGGGCTTGCCGGCATGGTCGGCATTCTGCTCGCGCTCTTCGCGGCCGGCTCGATCGTGAACGGCCTCGCCTTCTATGCAATGAACTGGTCGGGGCAGAATGTGCTGCGGCGTATGCGCGAGGATCTCTTCAACCAGATTCACCGGCTGTCGCTGGGCTATTACGCCCGGAACGAGGTAGGCAACATTATGAGCCGTATCACCAGCGATACTGACACGCTCCAGCAGGTGCTCGGCTTCGCCCTCCTCAACGTGATCAGCGGCGCCCTCTTGATCGTATGGATCATGATCAAGATGCTCCAGTCCAATGTGCCGTACGCCTTGCTCAGCCTGAGCGTGGTACCGGTAATGGCCCTGGCGACATTCTACTTCTCGGGCCAGGCACGCAAAGCGTTCCGGCGGAGCCGCCGGCAGATGGGCAGCGTCAACGCCGACCTGCAGGAGAGCATTGCCGGCGTGCGGGAGGTCCAGGCCTTCAACCGCGAGGGCCAGAGCATCGAGAATTTCCGCCGCACCAACGCCGCCAACCGGGATGTGAACGTGCGGGCTGCTAGTTTCACGAGTGCGCTAAACCCCATGCTCGAGGCTCTGGGCTACGTCGGCATCGGCATCGTGGTGGTGGTCGGCGGCCTCTCTGTGCTGCGCCAGCAGCCGCTCTTCGGCACAACGGTCATCTCGCTCGGCCTCGTCTTCACATTTCTGCAGTATGTCCAGCGTTTCAACCAGCCGATTCAGCAGATCGCCGTGCTGTGGACCAACATTCAGAGCGCGATCGCGGGCGGCGAGCGCATCTTCGGCCTGCTCGACGTGCAGCCCGACATCGTCGACCGGCCCGGAGCGCGCGAAATGCCGCGGATCGTCGGCCACGTCGAATTTCACGATGTCGCGGCCGAGTACAAGGCCGGCCAGCCGGTCCTGCACGGCATCAACTTCGTGGCCGAGCCGGGGCAGACGATCGCCATCGTCGGGCCGACCGGCGCCGGGAAGACGACGATTATCAATCTGCTCCCGCGTTTCTACGATGTCTCCGGCGGCTCGGTCACGATCGACGGCATCGACGTGCGTGACGTCACGGCGGAGAGCCTCCGGCGCCAGATCGGGATCGTCTTGCAGGACTCGTTTCTCTTCTCCGATACCGTGATGAACAATATCCGCTACGGCCGGCTCGGCGCGACCGACGACGAGGTGATCGCGGCGGCAAAGCTGGCCGCGGCCGACCCGTTCATCATGCGGCTGCCTCAGGGCTACCAGACGATCCTGGGCGAGCGTGGCAGCGGGCTGAGCCAGGGCCAGCGCCAGCTGATCGCCATTGCCCGCGCGGCCCTCGCGGACCCGCAGATCCTGATCCTCGACGAGGCGACTTCGAGCGTCGACACGCGCACGGAGCGCCTGATCCAGAAGGCCTTCGACACGCTGCTCGAAGGGCGGACGAGCTTCGTGATCGCGCATCGCCTCAGCACGATCCGCAACGCCGACCAGGTCTTCATGCTCAAGGATGGCGCCATCGTGGAGCGCGGCACACATGAGACACTACTCGCGCTCCGGGGCGCCTACTACGATCTCTATATGAGCCAGTTCCGCCGTGAGGAAGAGCCGGTGTCCGGCTCCGACGGTGGGCCAGCGAGTAACGTCGCGATCTCAGGGCAGGTGGGCTAAGAGCGAAGGGCCTCCGCTCGCCGGCATTCGACGCCGGCGAGCTGGGCCTTGGAGAGGCCGGGAGCGCCTACCAATATGCTGCGGACAGCACATGCGCAGTCAGCCGCCGCGCCCGTGGCCTTGTTACAGAAGGGGATGCTCGCGGGTGTTCTGCTGAACGTCGCGCTGATCGGATACGGTCTGATTCGGGTTCCTACTACCCTGACGGCATCGGGAGCGGGCATTCGGAGCGTGAGTGGGGCGCTTGGGATCCTGCTGATCTATGGGCTGGTTGGACGATTTGCGATTCCGAGATCGTATCGGGCCGGCCGGCAGGCGCTCTGGCTGGGTGTAGGCTTCGGCTTGGCGATCGGCACGGTCTTTTTGTGCCAGATGCTGGTCGAGTATTTCGCGCCGCTCGGCAGTGACGACGACGGCACCCTGGCCGTGGTGACCTTCGGTGCGATGTTCCTGTTCTTCGTCGTCGCCGCGGGGCTGGGCGGACTTCGAGCGGGCAGCGTACGCAGCGGCGTATCTGCGGCTATCTGGAGCGCGCTCGTCGGCTCCCTGATCTGGTTCAATCTGCTGCTGGTGATCCATTATGTCTTCATGGGGACAGCCCTGCAGGACCACGTTTTGCTGATCGATCAAACCGATGCCGACTACCGGCGCAGCGGAATGGCCGATCTGCGGGCCTTTGTCATGCAAGATTACCTCGGAGGCGGCTTTTTTCATCTCCTGCTTGGTCCAGCGATCGCCGCCGTTCTTGGAGCTCTGGGAGGTGCAGCGGGAAAAGGCATGGCCCGTCTACGCCGGCACGGCAGCGGCCGAGCGTGAGCAGGCGTTGTGGTCGCTTCGATGCCGACACCGTCAGCGTATCATACGCCAGGCACGTGCTATAATCGCCGTTATCGCGTACGCGGGGTGCTGGAGAAACTCGACGGTCATGCATTACTATGTTCACTGACGATTCGCAGCTCTCGGCAGGTTCTCTTTTCAGCAGCCGTGCCCAAGCCCGGCCTGCTGCGTTAGGGTATGCACGCGCCGCGCTGCCTTTCCTCGCGCACCTCCTCTAACCACGCTCCACAGTAGCTCGAAGCGATTCACCGGGCTGATTTTCGATTCCGGCGACAAGACACCGTTGACTTGGCGTCTATTACGCCGGGTAGATCATTCGTGGAGAGAAGACCCATGCACGAGCTAACAGTCGCCTTACTTCAAATGACCCCCCACGGCAACGACCAGGCGGCGAACCGATCTAAGGGCGAGGCTTTTTGCCGGCAGGCGCGCGAGATGGGCGCGGATATCGCCCTCTTCCCCGAGATGTGGAACATCGGGTATAACTTCGACCGCGAGGCAGGCGAGGGCGCACCCGACCACCGCTCGCCCGAGGAGAGCTTCGGTGACCTCTGGCGAGCGCCGGAGCGATGGAAGGCTGAAGGCGCGCGGCACGACCTCGTGCCGGAGGCGGTCGTGGCGGCCTGGCAGGCACAGGCGATCGAGCGCGACGGCGATTTCGTCACGCTCTTCACATCGCTGGCGAAGGAGCTAAACATGGCCATCGCGCTCACCTATCTGGAGCGATGGGATGGCCCGCCACGCAACTCGGTCTCGATCATCGATCGCCACGGCGCCATCGCCATGACGTACGCCAAGGTCCACACGTGTGATTTCGATCTGCCGGAAGCCGCCTGCACCCCTGGCGACGGGTTTTACGTGTGCACACTGGATACCGCGCAGGGAGGCGTGCAGATCGGCGCCATGATCTGCTACGACCGCGAGTTTCCCGAGAGCGCCCGCGTGCTGATGCTCAAGGGAGCTGAGATTATCTTGACGCCTAACGCCTGTGATCTGGAAGCCAACCGTATCGGCCAGTTCAGAGCACGAGCCTTCGAGAATATGGTCGGCGTGGCGATGGCCAACTACCCTGGAGCGGGGATGGGACACTCGGTCGCATTCGATCCGATCGCCTTCGACAAAAGTGGCCAGGCCAGGGATCCGCTGATCGTCGAAGCCGGGGAGGGCGAGGGCATCTATCTCGCGCGCTTCGATTTAGACACGCTACGAGATTACCGAACGCGCGAGACGTGGGGCAACGCCTTCCGACGACCGCAGCGCTACGGCCTGCTCACGTCGCTCGCGGTCGAGCCGCCTTTCGCGCGTGTAAACGCGGATGGCGAGCCGTACGACCGGTCTAAGCGGTAAACAAAGGAGCGTACGATGCGCGTCATTCCCGAGAATTTCGCCCGCACAATGGAAGAGGTGAACGGGCAGCAGGGCATTGTCTGGCTCCAGGGCCTCCCCGAGATCATCGCCGATTGCGAGCGGCGCTGGAATCTGACGGTTGGGCCTCCCTTCGAGCCACTATCCTATAACTACGTGGCACCCGCCGTGTGCTCGGACGGCGTGGACGTGGTCCTTAAGGTGGGCTTTCCCGGTCGCGAGCTGTTTGCTGAGATCGAGGCGCTGCGCCTCTACGATGGGCACGGCATCGTCCGGCTGCTCGCCGCCGACGACGAACGGGGCGCCTTTCTGCTCGAGCGTCTCAAGCCGGGCGTTCCGCTCTCACAGACCGAGGACGACCAGGCGGCGACCTCGGTCGCGGTGCAGGTCATGCGCGAGCTGTGGCGGCCGGTGCCCGCCGAACACCCCTTTCCGGCGGTCGCCGACTGGGCTGCCGGTCTCGAAAGGCTCCGCAAGCAGTTCGACGGCGGGACCGGCCCCTTCCCTCCGGACCTCGTCGCGGAGGCCGAGCAGCTTTTTGCAGAGCTGATCGCCTCGATGGCCGAGCCGGTGCTCCTTCACGGCGACCTGCACCACGACAATATACTGACCTCCGAGCGCCGGCCATGGCTGGCGCTCGACCCAAAGGGGATCGTCGGCGAGCCGGCGTATGAGGTCGGCGCGCTCCTGCGCAACCGTCTGCCTCCGGCGGACGCAAGAGCAGAGGTACGCCGCGTCCTGGGCCGGCGTGTCGATCAGTTCGCGGAGGAGCTGGGAGTGGACCGAGAGCGCATTCTCGGGTGGGGACTCGCGCAAGCGGTGTTATCCGGCTGGTGGAGCTTCGAGGACCACGGCTACGGCTGGGAGGAAGCGTTGGTCTGCGCCGAGATCCTCGGCACGCTGTAGGAAGATCGGCTGGCGAACGACGAGCGACCGAGGATATACTCGGTCGCGAGTCGTTCATCCGCCCCCACGTGTCTACCGGCCTGCTTGGTGCTCCGGGGGCCGCAGTGGCGGCACCGGCTGCAGAATCTCGCGGCGCTCGGGCGTCAGGCGCTCCAGCAGGGCCGGCGAGTATTGGTAGCCGAAACGCGTCGCGCCCCAGCTCACACCGTAGCGGTAGATCACCACCCGGCGCTCGCCCGGGTTTGTGCGGCTCCCGCCGCCATGCATTAGCCCATCCACGAAGAGCAGAGCATCGCCTTTTTCCAGATGCACCTCGACCGCGCCCTCCAGCATGTCCATTCGATCGAGCCGGGCATAATCTCCGGCATCCGGATGCGTAAAGTTGGACTTATGGCTGCCCGGAATGACCATCGTCGCCCCGTCGCCCGGCCCGATATCGGTCAGCGCAAGAATGATGTTGCACTGTCCACAGCGGAAGACGCCATGATTGTAGTGGTAGGCGCCGCGCCGCGCGCCCTGAAAGCCGCCCGAGTGAACCGGATGGTGGCCGCCCGAGCGCCGCACCGAGAGAATAGACTCGTCGATGAAGAGTCCCTCGACATAGGAGCGCTCCTCGCCGCAGTAGTGGCGCACGTAGTTGATCCAGCCCGGATGATCGACGAGACGCTCGAAGGGAGCGCCGGCCTCGATGCAGTTGTGCAGCTCCAAGCCGGTGGCGGCGTTGTAGTCCCGTCGCTGCGCGTTGCCATACCACTCGCCGTACTCCAACGGAGGAAGCGCGTCGATCGCCCGATTGAGCTCGTCGACCAGGTCCGAGGCAGCCGCCTGTCGGAGGATAAGGCAGCCACGGAGATCGAAGAGAAAGTCGTCCAGCGCAGTTGGATTTCGCGGTTCCATGGGCTCTCCTATGTTAGACGTATTTTCGCGTTCCGGCGACTGCCGGGGTGTTTCGATCGCCGCACCCAAGGCCGTGATGCGCGTGGAGGGAGCGGCCGCGTCGACGGCGTAGCCGACAGTGCAGCCACGCAAGCGTAACACAGCTTCGGGCAAAGGAATGTCGTTCATTCACCCGGCGACGTGAACCAGGTCACCGCCTCACGCGCAATCTCCGCGGGTACCGTGTGGGGACCGTCGAACTCGCGGTAGAGGACGTCGTAGCCTACACGTCGGATCTGAGGCATGATCTTCCGGCTGCAGACGTCGATCGGCAAAACCGCATCGTGCGTGCCGTGGGAGATAAACAGCCGTGGTGTACCCTCCTGCCCGGCGGGAGCCATGAATCCGGGCGAGAAGGCGATGACGTGGGTAAACAGGTCACCGTTGGTAATGCCGACCGAGAGCGCGTAGGAGGCGCCGTCGGAGAAACCCTCCACGGCAATGTGTCGTGCATCGATTGCGTAACGCTCGAAGGTCTGCCCAAGGGCCACGTCCATGATGGCAATATCAGGGCCATACCCACCGAAGAGTACATCCCACGTCTCGCGTCGGGACTCGGGGGCGAGTAGGATCATCCCGGCGGCGTCGGCCAGGCGCAGGAACGGGGACAGGGCATGCTGTGCGTTACCACCCGCTCCATGTAACATCACCACCAGCGGTGCAGGATGCTGTGTGTTGTAGCCCGGCGGCACGTACACGAGGCCGTCGCGAGCCGAACCCAGGCCGAGCGGTTGCAGACCGCCAGCCGCTACCCCGGCCTGGCCTGATGGCCGCGCTTCCAGGCGTCCCTCCGTGGAGGCCGGCATGGCCCGCCTCGGTTTCCTGTTGTTTGCCATGGATGCGCGTGTCTCCTATTCTCGGCGGCCCACTGCCTGGAGCGCCGTGTGGCCGCGCGGCTTCATACTCGGTGACCTACCGGCGGCGCTCCCAGCAGCCGGTATGTCACGATGGGCCTGAGCGGCATGCCGGCTTTTCCGGAGTCCGGGATGCGCCTAAGCCTCCCACACAGCTACGTATGGCTTGGCGTATACTGCATGGAGCTAAACGACTGACTTCGAAGTAATGTCCCCGGATCGTTCGAGTATCCGGCCGTCAGTCTTTATGTCCGAAAGGAGCCGCAAGACCATGTGTTACGACGACAATGCGCGTCCTCCCCTCCCGGAAAGGAGCGCCGGCGAGGCTCATGGCGAAGACCTCGTCCTGACCGCGGCCGATGGCAACCGTTTTGCCGCATTTGCTGCGCATCCAAGCCAGCCTTCGGCCAGCCAGATGCTGATCTTCCCGGATGTGCGTGGCCTGCATCAGTTTTACAAGGAGTTGGCCTTACGCTTCGCCGAACAGGGCATTAGCGCGGTGGCCATGGACTATTTCGGGCGTACGGCCGGACTTACCGCGCGCGATGAAACCTTCGAATTCCGGCCACATGTGCAGCAGCTGACGGCCGCGTCGGTCTCTGCCGATGCGCAAGCTTCGCTGGCGCACCTACGAGCAGGGAGCGAGGCAGCTGGCTCGGCCTTCATCCTCGGCTTCTGCATGGGCGGTAGCTTCTCGCTCTATTCGGCGACCCAGGATTGGGGCCTCGCCGGTAGTATCGCCTTCTACGCGGGGCTGAGCCGCGTCGTGGACGAGCAGGGCAGGAACGCTCTGCAGGCAGCGGCAGGGACCAAAACCCCGGTGCTCGGCCTCTTCGGCGGAGCTGATCAGGGTATTCCTGTCGACCAGGTTGAGACACTCGATCGCGAGCTTGACCAGACCGGCGTCGAGCATGCGATCGTGATCTATCCAGGCGCGCCGCATAGCTTCTTCGACCGGCGTGCGACCGAGTTTGCCGAGGCGTCGGCGGATGCGTGGCGGCGTGTGCTCGGCTTCGTCGCCGCCCATAGTCGGCAGTAGCCAGCCCACTCAACACGAGGAAGCTATCCATGCCTGACGACTCAGCTCTGCTCGTACATCATGCCGCCAACTGCGGCGCCTCCTATCCGCCCAGCTCGCTCCCGGCCCTGCAGCACTGTATTGCTGCTGGCGCTCGCGTGGTAGAAGTTGATATCATCCCACTCGTCGACGGCGACTTTGCCCTGCTCCACGACGCGCGGCTTGAAGATGCCACCGACGGCAATGGCAGTGTTGTCGCCTGCACGGCTGCCCAGATACGGCGACTGCACCATCGCCGGCAGGACGCCACGACGGACATTATCGTCGGCCTCTTGAGTCAGGTCATTCCCTTGATCGCCGGTGCCCCACGGCTCATAGAGCTTCAGCTCGACTTGAAGGCCGATGCGGCGCTGAATAGCGCCGTGCTGGAAGCCCTGCTGCGCCTGATCTCGCCGGTCGAGCACAAAGTACGCGTGACCAGCGCAGCCGACTGGGCCCTCCGCCGGCTCCGCGCGCTGGCGCCAAGCCTCGCCCTCGGCTTTGATCCGATGTTTTACCTGGATCTGACAGCCGAAGTCCCGCCGCCGGCAACACCGCCGTTCCGAGTAGGCGCCTACGGCTACCGCGACGATCATCCGCTTGCCGGCGAGCGCTGGGGTTCACCGGCGGATTATCTCGCGCTGCGTGCCGAAGCGCTCGCCGCTCAGGCGCCGGCCGGGAGCATATGGTTCATCCGCGCATCTTTGCTGGCGCGTGCTCTTGAGCAGGGCTTCGACTGGATCGCCTACCTCCACGCCCAGGGAGCACAGGTCGATGCCTGGACGCTCGACGCGCATCAGCCAGGCCACCTCGCGCTGGCACGCCGCTTGTTAGCGGCGACCGTCGACCGCATTACGACGAACGATGCGCCGCGCCTTGCCGCGGCCGTTGGAAGTGCGGCGGTCTATTGAAGCAAAGTGCCACGATCGCCCTGCTGCAGCATCCCGAGCTGCTAGAGCAGCTAATGTGCGAGCGGTTGATGCGGCTAAGTCAAGGTCGCGTATACTGACGTGAGACAGCATGGCAGGCCGGGCCTGATCGTAAGTGTTTCACAGGAGTGGACGTGTGGAACTCTGCGAGTGTTGGCGTGCCGACCGGCCACGTATGCCTGAGGAGGTGCCGAGATGACCCTTGATTCGATCCTACAATCCCACGCGGCACTGAGCGCACGCCGCATGGCCGAGGCGGCAAGCAGCTTTCTCGAATCGCTCTCCGACGACCAGCGAGCCATGACAAGCTTCCCTTTCGCAGGAGATGAGCGCTATCAGTGGAATTACACACCTGGACCACGCAAGGGTCTGCGACTGAAGGATATGACGGCCGATCAGAGAACTGCGGCGCTGAGGCTGTTCGACGCCGGGCTCAGCGTGCGGGGGGCGCGCCAGGCGCGGCAGATCATGGCACTTGAAACGATTCTGCGCGAGACGGAGCGCATCGAGGGTCAGCTCAGCGGCGAGGATCGCGACCCGGAGCTCTACTATTTCTCGGTTTTCGGAGAACCGGTGAGCAGCGGGCCATGGGCATGGCGCGCGGGCGGACATCATCTCGGGCTACATTTCACGGTGGTGGCGGGTGACCTGGTGTCGCCGACGCCACTCTTCTTCGGGGCTAACCCGGCCGAGGTGCGCCATGGGACGGCTACCGGTCGACGGATTCTGGCTGAAGAAGAAGACCTGGCGCGTGCACTGCTTGGGAGTCTGGATTCGGCGCAGAAGGCCGCTGCGATCGTCGACCCCGTAGCCCCAGCCGATATTCGGACCAAGAATTACCGTATGGCTGATCCGGCCGCGATTCCGCACGGGACGAGCTACGCCGCGCTATCAGGGGAGCAGCGCCAGCGGCTGGTCGTTCTGGTCCGCTACTACATCGAGCGTAGTGCAAGCGAGCTAGCGGCGAATGCCTGGACACGCATCGAGCGAGCCGGGTTGGACGCGATCACCTTCGCCTGGGCCGGTCCGGAGGAGCGCGGCCGGGCGCACTATTATGCCGTCAAAGGCCCGACGTTCCTTATCGAATACGACAACTCACAGAACGACGCCAACCACATCCACTCGGTCTGGCGAGACTTCACCAACGACTGGGATGCGGATGTCCTGGCTAACCACTACGCCACGGCGCATTAGGCACACGCCTCCAGCTATGAGCACACACGGTCCCCGCACGTCGCGAATTTTCTTGACAATATGACCTAAGAATGGCAAGATCCTTTGGGGGATGAAGGTAGAACAGGAGCGGGCGCGGGTGAAGAGAAAGCAGCAGATGCGCGTAGCTGTGATTGGGGCGGGGGTGAGTGGGGTCGCCGCGGCGAAGTGTTTGATGGACGACGGCCTCGAGCCGGCCGTCTTCGAGCAGGGCAGCGAGCTCGGCGGCATCTGGCGCTATGACGAGGCCCTCCCAGAGGGCGGCGGCCCTGCCTACCGCGGACTGCGCACCAACACCTCTAAGCAAACCACTGCGTTCTCCGACTTCCCATTTCCTACGAACCTTCCCGACTTCCCGCCTCGCAGCGAGATGCTACGATACCTCAACGATTATGTCGATAACTTTCACGTGCGTGACCGGATCCGGTTTCAAACGACAGTGGACTGTGTAACGCCGGCCGGAGATGGGCGATGGACCGTCGCGTCCCGATCGGCGGACGGCAGCCGCGTTGAAACCTTCGACGCGGTCGTCGTCTGTAGCGGCGTATTCCGCGACCCTGTGCTGCCGGACATTCCGGGGCGAGAAACATTCACGGGCACGATCATGCACAGCCGCGGCTACACGGCCCCCGATCGCTTCGTAGGCCAGACAGTTGTCGTCGTCGGTGGTGGGAGCAGCGCGACGGACGTAGCTGTTGAGGTCAGCGGCGTGGCACGGCACGTGGTCATGAGCATTCGCGGTATGTCGACCAGTGTTCCGGATCCGTCCGGGGCGTCCACCGCGGCTACACTTCACATCTGGCTAAGCCGGCTGCTGTCGCAGACGGTGCGAGAACGGCTGGTCCGGCATGCCCGGCTCGTCTGGGATCGATACTTCCCAGGCGATAGACATATCACGCCCGATGCTCCCTTCGTACTTGGGACGGCGCCCTTCGCCCCGAGTGAGAAGCTGCGCGGGCCGCTTGCGGCTGGTGCTGTCGCCCTCAAGCCCGGGATCGCCCGGCTCGAGGGCGACAGCGCTGTCTTCCTGGATGGCAGCCGGGTGCAGGTCGATACGATCGTCTTCGCGACCGGCTATGCGATCAGCTTTCCCTTCCTCGATGCATCGATCGTCGCGCCATCCATGGGCGGCCTCGATCTCTACCAGCTGGTCTCTCCACCCGAATGGCCGACCCTCGCATTCGTCGGTATGTTCCGCGTCAGCGGTCCTGCGCCGCCGGTCGCCGAGATGCAAGCGCGCTGGGCGGCGGGTATCTTTCGTGGAGCGGTCCGGTTGCCTTCGCCGTCGGCGATGCGCGCGACCATCGCGGCGCGCCATACGGCCATCAGACGGACGGGGGGCAATCCTTTTCGGCTCAATGCTGCCGCGTACGAGGACATGCTTTCGGCCGAGATTGGCGCCCTGCCCCGGCTCTGGCGCCATCCGTTGCTCTGGCATGCGATCCTCGCCGGCCCGCACATTGCCGCCCAATACCGGCTCGACGGTCCGGGGCGATGGAGCGGTGCCGCGCGCGCGATCGTAGACGCTCAACGGTCGGCGACGAAATCCCCGCCGGCCCTCGGCGAGCCGGCTACCGCCGCGCGAACCGAGCGAACCTGAGCCGGCCATCCGGGCCGCAGTGACGCGGCGCCACGCAGGTTCCCATCACCGGGATGTGCACCTACGGTCGATTCTGCTCGGCACGGGATGTGCTGAGATTATTCCATCAGTAGGCTATCTACCGTGCTATATCCGTCCTGCAGCAAGTACGTCGACACGATCGTCAACAAGGAGCTGTCCATGCCAAACCTGACCGTCGATCACCAAACAGTTGAGGTTCCCGATGGCACGCGTCTCGTGCTGGCGATTGAAGCGGCAGGCATCCATATCGGACATCGCTGCGGCGGCTTCGCGCGGTGTACCACGTGCCGGGTGGCCTTTGTGAGCGGCGAACCGACGACCATGACGCAGGCCGAGTTCACCAAGCTGCATGAGCGCGATCTCTATGGCACCTACCGGCTGGCGTGTCAGATCGTCTGCGACCACGACATGCAGGTGCAACCGAGCATGACACTTGAGAACCAGGGTTGGACCGATACCGGTCCACGGCCTGAAACGACCGTGACGCCCGAAGCGCGTTGGTATCCGATCGACGAATTGGCGCGCGATCAGGGGCAAGATGCGTGAGCCGACCGATGACACGTCTCTACCCCACAAACGCTAACGCCTAAATACCGGCGTCGGCCCTAGCTTGGCGCGATCTCCACGAGGCAAAGGTGGGTGCTGCCGCGAAGCCTAGCCAGAGGATCGCGCCGACCACGGGCGCCGTGCTGAGCGGAAAGGCCGGCATCAGCGTCAGCCGCCCAATCAGAGCTGCCCCACCGTAGTAGATCGCCACGACCGCCGCCGCGCTGGTGAGCGGCCGCCAGTGCCATCGTGCCCGTAGATCGATCATGAGCGCCCCGCCAAGCAGCATGATCGGAATAAACGAGCGCGGGAAGCTCCCGGCGACCAGCAACCAGTAGGCAACCACGCGCGCCCCCAGGTACAACGCGGCGACCGTCGTGGCCGTCCAGCGCCAGCCTTGCACTGCGCGCGCCCACGCCAGGAGTGGGGTCGTACCCAGGATCAGTGCTACCGGATAGAGCCATAGCGGCACCCAGCCGAGCGCGAACTTGACGGCGTTCTGCCCGGCGAGGGCCAATAGATCCGGGCTGGCGGTCGACTGTCCCTTTAGCAAGGCGTTGGCGGCCAATGTGCCGTACTCCTGCTGACCGAGTGGAAACATCACCGTATCCAGCAAGAATGCCCACAACGCAAGCGCGTATGTCATGCGCCAGCGATCGGGAGCCGTGAGCCGCAGCCAGCTCCGCAGCACGCCGGCCAACATAAGCCCGGTTCCGAGGTACAACAACGCATGTGTCCAGCTCCACGTCGTCAGATCTAGTCCAAAGAGGCGGTGATTCAGCACGTCGAGCGGGATAGCGACCACGAAGACGGCCACACCGATCTGTATCAACCGGAGGCCCCAGTGCTCAACCGCCCAGCCGGTCCAGCTCTGATAGACCAGCAACTGGACGCCAAGGCTCATGCCGAATGTGTTAATCACGTGTGGTGGCGCGAGATCGTCGCGAAGAAACCGGAAATGCCAGGCTATGTCCCAGTCGGCGCCGATCGACTTGAGAGCGAAAGCGGCCAGCCAGAGCCCAAATATGAATCGGAGCAGACGCTGGTCAGCGCTAGCCCGCGGTGCTCCACGTGTAAAGGCGTCGCGCCAGTGTACGTGGGCTATCCCCCCGATGCGGTTGTACATAGCGATTCCTCTCCTATGCCCCGTGCATGCTAATGGCCGAACATGCCGGACATGTCGAAAAAGCGGCCCATACCCGGAAAGGCTGCATCAGACCCGTTCGTGCTCGCTCGTAATAATACGTCTACTCCGCACCTGCTGTTGCGCCGGCTATCTATCGTCGGCGATCTTCAAGTCAGATAGGTACGCGTGCCAGTGATCGCCTTCCAGCCGGCGCAAAATCCCTCCGGTTGCTCGCCTAATGGTAGCAGGTCTGCCGCCTCGCGGTACACGTCCGGAAGAACTGGCGGACTTCCTCGAACCCCTTATACTTGATCTATGTCTACGCCAATTTTAGCCACTAAACTGTATGTCCCCCCACCTCGGCCTAACGTGGTCCTCCGCCCCCGCCTGATCGAGCGGCTGAACGCGGGTCTGCACCGCAAACTGACCCTCATCTCGGCCCCCGCTGGCTTTGGTAAAACCACGCTGGTCAGCGCATGGGCCACCGGGTGCGCGCGACCGACTGCCTGGCTGTCGCTGGACCAAGGGGATAACGATCCCACGCGCTTTCTGACGTACCTCGTGGCTGCCTTACAGACGATTGCGCCGCCTATGGGAACAGGGGTGGTGGGTGCACTCCAATCCACGCAGCCACCGCCAGCCGAATCAATCCTGACTGCTCTGCTCAATGACATCGCCACTGTCCCGAACGATTTCGTCCTCGTCCTTGACGACTACCACGTGATTGATGCCAGACCAGTTGACAGCGCCCTCACCTTTCTGCTCGAGCACCTGCCACCACAGGCGCACCTAGTCATGACCACCCGCGAAGATCCACAGCTCCCCCTGGCCCGGTTACGCGGCCGGGGCCACTTGACCGAGCTGCGCGCCGCTGACCTGCGCTTTACGGCCGCCGAAGCCGCTGAGTTTCTCAAGGAGGTGATGGGCCTCGACCTCGCGGCGGCAGACATCGCCGCCCTGGAAGACCGCACCGAAGGCTGGATTGCCGGACTGCAGTTGGCGGCGCTTTCCTTGCAGGGACAGCAGGATGTGTCCGGGTTCATTCGGGCATTCGCCGGAGACCACCGCTACATCGTGGACTACCTGGTCGACGAGGTCCTGCAGCGCCAGCCCGAACGTGTCCGCGGCTTCTTACTTCAGACCGCCATTCTCGACCGGTTGCATGGCCCGCTGTGCGATGCCGTCACCGGCCAGGAAGGAGGCGCCGCGCGGTTGGAGGCCCTGGAGCGCGGCAACTTCTTTGTCGTTCCGCTGGACGACAGGCGCCACTGGTATCGCTATCACCACCTCTTTGCCGACGTTCTCTCCACATATTTGATGGCGGAGCAGCCCGCTCTGGTCGCAACGCTGCACCGGCGCGCGAGTGTGTGGTACGAACAGCATGGCTCGGCGGCCGATGCGATCCGCCATGCGCTGGCTGCCGCGGATTTCGAGCGAGTGGCGGACCTGGTCGAGTTGGCCGTGCCAGCCATGCGCAGGAGTAGACAGGAGGTCACGGTGCTTGGCTGGCTCAAGGCGCTCCCCGACGAGCTGATCCACGTCAGGCCCGTGCTCAGCGCTGTGTATGCCGGGGCGTTACTGGCCAGCGGCGAGCTCGAGGGCGTTGAGGCCCGGCTGCGCGACGCCGAACGGTGGCTGGACACGACCGCGGACATGCGTGCGCGACCGCACCCAGAGGGTTCCCGCCCAGCGGCTGCGATGGTCGTCGTGGACGACGAGGCATTTCGCCGGCTCCCGGGTTCGATCGCCGTGTGGCGTGCCGGACAGGCCCTGGCGCTGGGCGATGTGCCAGAGACCGTGAAATACGCCCGGCGGGCGCTCGACCTCGTACCGCTGGACGACCATCTCGGGCGTGGAGGGGCAGTGGCGCTGCTGGGGCTCGCATCCTGGGCGAGCGGGGATCTCGAGGCAGCGCACCGCGCGTATGCCGATGGCATGGCTCTTGTGCAGAGGGCCGGGCACATCTCTGACGCAATCAGTGGCGCAATCGCCCGGGCTGATATACGGATTGCGCAAGGTCGTCTCCACGAGGCAATGCGCACCTACGAGCACGCGCTGCAGCTTGCGACGGCGCAGGGCGACCCTGTACTGCGGGGAACGGCAGACCTGTATGTGGGCATGAGCGAGCTCGAGCGCGAGCGTAACGATCTGCATGCCGCGACGCAGGACCTGCTGAGAAGCAAGGAGCTGGGCGAGCGCACTGGGTTACCGCAAAACCGGTGTCGTTGGTGCGTTGCTATGGCTCGGACACTGGAGGCCCAGGGCGATCTGGACGGCGCGCTCGAGCTGCTCGATGAGGCAGAGCGCCTGTACGTGAGTGACTTCTCGCCCAATGTGCGCCCGGTCGCGGCATTGAAGGCGCGGGTGTGGGTCGCACAGGGGAGGTTGGGAGAAGCGCTCGGCTGGGCGCGTGAGCGGGGCCTGTCCGTCGAGGACGACCTCAGCTACCTGCGCGAGTTCGAGCACATTACCCTGGCCAGGGTGCTCCTGGTCAGGTCTCAGAGCGACCGTGCAGGCGGCTCCATGCTTGAGGCACTGGGACTGCTGGAGCGCCTCCTGCAAGCAGCGGAAGCAGGGGAGCGGACGGGAAGCGTCATCGAAATCCTGGTGCTGCAGGCGCTCGCCCACCAGACGCAAGGCGACATCCCGGCTGCGCTTGCGCCGCTGGAACATGCCCTGACGCTGGCCGAGCCGGAGGGCTACGTCCGACTCTTTGTGGACGAAGACCGGCCCATGGCTGTCCTGCTGGAAGCGGCCACGAAACAAGGCATCGCCCCGAAGTATGTCCGGCACCTCCTGACCGCCTCTGGCAAGGCTGAGGACAGGGCACCCGTTAAGCAGGTTGTGATCGAGCTACTGAGCGAACGTGAGCTTGAGGTGCTTCGCCTGCTCGGCACCGACTTGAGCGGCCCGGACATTGCCCGCGAGCTCATGGTGTCCCTGAACACCCTGCGGACCCACACCAAAAACATTTACGACAAGCTCGGGGTGAACAACCGTCGGGCAGCGGTCCGCCAGGCTGAGGACCTCGATTTGTTCTAACGACCCCGCACACACCAACCCCGGCCCTGGCAAGTTTGGCGAACCGTCTGCCGGGGCTTTTTCTCTCCCGCACAGCCTCCCGATGAATAGATCACCACATCAATCACCACATGTGGTGATGCCGTCTCACCACATGCGTGTGTATCCTCTAGTGGAGGCAAAGCACCACGGCAACCACGAGGAGCTTCATCCAGATGAGGAACATGCAGGCGGTGCAGCATGCGTGAAACAGACGTATCGACGGAGGATCCTTACGAGCCTGGACTGTATGCAATTCGCCTCAAGGGACATCTTGATGACCGGTGGGCCGCCTGGTTCGAGGGCCTGAGCTTCACCCACGCAAGCGACGGAACAACCATCCTCTCTGGCCCGGTGGTCGATCAGGCCGCGTTGCATGGATTGCTCCGCAAAGTGCGTGATCTCGGCATGCCATTGATCTCAGTCATTGGCGTTGAACCCGGCCAGGCAGACGCCGAGGTGTCAAACAGCAAAAGGAGTCAAGCTGCTTAGAAGTGTAATGCCCACCGTTCGACGTGATGGTTCTCACCAATTCAGGAAGAGTTTGACATGACAAGCCATACCGCCAACACATCGCCCATGGTTCTCACCAATTCAGGAGGAGCTGACATGACAAGTCGTACCGCCAACACATCGCCCATGGTGTATGCAAGAATTGCAGGGGTCCTGTATCTCCTGATCGCCGTATTATCCGCCTTCGTTCACTTTTATGTTCCCGGCAAACTGATTGTGTCCGGAGATGCCACAACAACAGCCAATAATATTATGGCTTCTGCGGGGCTATTCCGTGTGAATATTGCCACCGGATTAGTCATCTTGTTGAGTGAAATCGCGTTGTCTGTCCTGCTGTACGCATTGCTCAAGCCGATAAGCAAGACACTTTCTCTGGTTGCGATGGTTTCCAGGCTGGCAATGACCACGATCCACGGAATCAATGTGCTCAATAACGTGATTGTGTTGCTGCTCTTGAGTGGTGCTGGGTACTTGACAATATTCGCACCCAATCAGTTGCATGCACTCGTGACGCTGTTTCTCGATGCATATCGCTACGAGTTCCAGATTGGAATAGTATTCTTACCTCTTCATTGCTTTATTCTTGGTTATTTGATTTTCAAATCCGGTTACTTTCCTAGAGTTCTGGGCGTCTTGTTTGTGATTGCAGCTTTCGGCTATCTCATAGACAGTTTCGCCCTCGTTCTTTTAGCCAACCACAAAACGAGCGCGGTTTATTTCGCGCTGCCTATTTGGACAATGTTACATTAGCCGTATGCACGGATTTGCTCAACTTACTTTGGTGCCGCACGATGGTGACTCCCGCACGTCCTGTGCGCGGACTGCGAGGCCACCATGCTCACTTCCACTCCCGAACCTGACATCTTCGACCCCGACCGCTGGGGCCTCCCCGCCGAGGCTA
>JBBSGA010000078.1:0-20538 GCA_038254585.1 Chloroflexales bacterium
CCGCGGCAAGACCCACATGGAGAGGCAGGAGTTGTCGCCATCTTTACCAATCATATGCTGAATCATGAGCCGGTGCGTATCGATTGGGATGGCGAGCAGCAGAAGGACTACGTGTACGCGGGCGATGTCGCGCGCGCGAACATGCTTGCTCTGTTGAATAGCGATAACGACACGTTCTGTATCGGCAGCGGCACCGGAACCTCGGTGAACGCGATCTACAGAACGATCGCCGATGAGCTTGGCTACGAGGTCCCGATCACGCATGCGCCGAAGCGGCCTGGGGATATCTATCGCTCTTACTTCGACTGCTCGCACGCGGCCGAGGTGCTCGGGTGGCGCACGGAGGTCTCTTTTACCGAGGGCATCCGGCGGACGATCGAGTTCTTTCGGGCTTCCGAAGGCGAGCCCAGCCGGGCTTGAGATCGAGGGCAGGCACTACGACCATGCGCTTCAGCTGTCTGGGTCTTTCCGCGTCGATGGCGCGTGAAGGAACAGAGAAGGCTATTTCCGTCTCCGAATCGATTTGGAAATAGAATGATCGCAACGTTAATGCTGTACGTAACGTCGTAATTGACGGTAAGGTAATAGGTAAGCCGTGTATGGGAAAGTATAGGGGTAGAAACGACGTGCTTCCACCCCTCACGATGAGCGCCCCGCATGTGCGGGGTGCAGGTCGTTAAAAGGCAGCTACTGCTTCTCGGCGTACTAATCAGCGCTTGACGGCCATGCCATCGGGCGCTACACTCGTGGTGCGAATACCCTGTGCCCCTCATACCAGGCGACGAAGCCCCTGGGGAATGAGGGGCTGTTTGTATATCGAAAACGATCGAGAGGGAGTGGAAGTATGCCATCATCCGGGCGCGAGGGCTGGCACTTTGGGACACGGCTCGTGCACACGGGGGCGCACGAGCAGGCGCCGCGTGCCACGCCGACAAGCCCGCCGATCTATGCCTCGTCCACCTATTTGCACCCGTCGTCGGAAGCGCTGGATCGCGCGTTCGACGAGGGTGGGCTGGTCTACAGCCGGTTCGGCAATCCGACGGTCGGAGGCTTCGAGGCCGCGGTAGCGACGGCGGAGAATGGACGGGGCGCAGTCGCGTTCGCGTCTGGGATGGCAGCGCTGCACGCGGCCGTCCTGGCGGCGGGCACACCACGCGGCAGCGATCAGCCCGCGATCCAGCGTATCCTGGGAGCTCGCGATCTCTATGGTGCGACGCGGACCTTGCTCCACGGCTTTTTCGGCGCGCAGGGCGTCGAGGTCAGCTTTTGCGATATGTGCGATCTGGACTGCGTGCGAGAGACGATGCGCGCCGCACCGCCGGATGTCGTCGTGCTCGAGCCTATCTCCAACCCACTGTTGAGGGTCGCGGATGTAGCCACGATCGCCGATTTGGCCCACGAAGTCGGAGCACGCCTAATCGTAGACAATACCTTGCCGTCGCCGGTGCTGCTGCGTCCGATCGAGGTTGGCGCCGATCTGGTCGTTCACAGCGCCACAAAGTATCTTGGCGGCCACGGAGACGCGCTGGGGGGCGTCGTTGTGGCCGCCAAGCAGCTGCCGCTCGACTCCCTTGTGCGCTACGCGCGGCTAGTGGGCGGCGTGCTTGGACCTTTCGAGGCGCGACTGCTTGCGCGGGGCATGCAGACGCTGCTCCTGCGCATGCGGCAACACTGCGCAGGAGCGGAGGCCGTCGCCTCGTGGCTTGAAGAAAGGCCCGAGGTTGCGCGGGTCCATTATCCCGGACTACCGAGCCACCCACAGCATGCTCTGGCACGCTGCATCTTCGGCGGGCTAGGTGGAGGAATGGTCTCGTTTGAGCTCCGCTGGGCTGAGCGTGATGCGGCCTACCGCTTCATGGATGCGCTCCGGCTTGTGCTCCCCGCCACAAGCCTTGGCGATATCTATTCGCTGGTCAGCTACCCGGTGGTCTCCTCGCACCGCGACGTTTCGCCCGAGGAGCGCGCCCGGCAGGGCATCGGCGAGGATTTGCTCCGGCTCTCGGTCGGCATCGAGGAGCCGGAGGATATCATCGGCGATCTGGAAGCGGGCCTGCGCGCCGCAGATCCGGCCAATTCTTGACAAACTGACGTAAGTAACATATATTACAGGGCAGTTGTTCGAACGCTGAGGAATGTCATGGCAACTGCTCTTGAAACGCGAATTTCGCCGTCGACCGAGGTCGAGCTACGTCCGCAGTTTGTGCTCGACCTGATAGGCAATACCCCGCTGATTCCGCTGCGCAAGATCGCGCCGGATCTTCCGCCATCCGTAGAGGTCTACGGCAAGGCAGAGTGGTACAACCCCGGCGGCTCGGTCAAAGACCGCGCAGCGCTGTGGATGATTCGGGATGGCGAGGCAAGCGGCCAGCTGCGGCCCGGCATGCGCATCGCGGATGCGACGAGCGGCAACACCGGCATCGCCTATGCGACGGTCGGCGCCGTCCTCGGCTATCCGGTTACGCTCGCGATGCCCGAGAACGCCAGTCCTGAGCGCAAGCGGATCTTGCGGGCGCTGGGTGCCGAGCTCATCCTGACAGATGCCCAGCAGGGAATGGACCTGGCGATTACGACGATCCGGGAGCTCGTGGCCGCGCGTCCCGAGGCCTACTTCTACCCCGATCAATACAATAATCCGACCAACGTCGAAGCTCATTACGAGACGACGGGCCCCGAGATCTGGCAGCAGACGAGTGGACGCGTAACGCATTTCGTCGCCGGCCTTGGTACAAGTGGCACGTTTATGGGCGTCGGACGGCGCCTCCGGGAGCTCGCTCCCGCGATCGAGCTGATCGGTATGCAGCCGGATGGCCCGTACCATGCGATCGAAGGTGTCAAGCACATGGCGACAACGGCAATGGTGCCAGGCATCTACGATCCTGGATTCGCCAACCGGATCGTCGAGATCCGGAGCGAAACCGCCTTCGACGTCGCGCGCTGTCTTGCGCGGACCGAAGGGTTGCTGGTCGGTATCTCGGCGGCTGCCAACGTCGCAGCAGCGCTTGAGGTGGCGCGTGGGATCGAGGAAGGAGTCGTCGTCACGATCCTGTGCGACTCGGCCTCCAAGTACCTGAGCGACCGCTTCTGGGAAGAGGACGGACCATGTATCGGCGGGGACGGGATCTAGTGACCGCTGGAGGGCGGGGCGACCAGGATCCGCGGCGATCGCTACAGACAACGGTTGCTGAGCTATGACTATCGCCATTAGCCACGAGGTCGATCGGGCAATTCGGGCAGAAGGGGCCTCGGGTTATCCGCACGAATGCTGCGGACTTCTGCTCGGGAGCGCCGAGGGCGAGAACAAGCGTGCCGTCGCAGTTTGGCCGGTGGACAATGAGTGGACGGCCGAGATCGGCCTGACCGAGGCCGAGGATGCGCACTCTCTGCGCGACCGGTTCTATATTCCGCCCAAGGCATATCTGCAGGCTGATCGGGCCGCGCGCAGCCGGGGCTTTGACATCGTCGGCTGTTACCATTCACATCCTGACGACCATGCCCATCCTTCAGAGCGCGACCGGATCGGCGCATCGGGCGTCGGCGGAGGAGTATCATTTTCGTTCCTGGTCCTGTCAGTCATGGACGGGATCCCAGGTGAACTGACCGGCTGGCTTTTGTCGGACGACGGCTCAAACTGGCTGGAAGAAAGACTGGAGATTGAGGAAAGCTAATGGCTGTTCGAGTATCGATTCCGACCGCTTTGCGACAGTTCGCGGGCGGAAATAGCGACCTGGCGGTAGAGGGCGCGACGGTAGGAGCGGCGCTCAAGGCGTTGACGGCGCAGCATCCTGAGCTGGGGAACCAGCTCATGCAGGATGGAGAGTTGCGTAACTTCGTCAACGTCTATCTCAATGACGACGACGTGCGCTACCTCCAGGGTCTGGAAACGCCGATCGGCGAGCGCGACGAAATCAGTATCATTCCGGCAATTGCCGGTGGTCGTTAGGTCGACCGCTGCAGCGGGCGGAAGATCCGCATGGGAGGAAGAGGTCGATGGCAACTGCAACAACACCTGAGCTGACACACGAAGAGATCCGGCGGTATAGCCGGCACCTGATAATGCCCGAGGTTGGGCCGGAGGGGCAGCGCAAGCTGAAGCAAGCGAGCGTGTTGCTGGTCGGCGCGGGCGGTCTTGGCGCGCCGCTGGCGCTGTACCTTGCAGCGGCCGGCGTCGGGCACCTGGGATTGGTCGACTTCGACGTCGTAGACGAAAGCAATCTTCAGCGGCAGATCATTCATGGCACGTCTACGCTGGGCCAGCCAAAGATCGAGTCGGCCCGGACACGCATCGCAGATCTCAACCCGTTGGTGGAGGTGACGACGTACGAGGCGAACCTCACGTCGGACAATGCCTTCGAGATCCTGGAGCCGTACGACATCATCATCGACGGCACCGATAATTTTCCAACGCGCTACCTGGTCAACGACGCCTGTGTGCTCCTGGACAAGCCGAACGTCTACGGGTCGATCTTCCGCTTCGAGGGTCAGGCATCGGTTTTCGCCGTGAAGGAGGGACCCTGCTATCGCTGCCTCTACCCTGAGCCGCCGCCACCCGGGCTCGTGCCGTCCTGCGCGGAAGGAGGCGTGCTGGGTGTGCTTCCCGGAATCATCGGGACAATCCAGGCGACCGAAGCGATCAAGCTGATCATCGGCCAAGGCACGCCACTGATCGGCCGGCTGATGCTCTTCGACGCGCTCGAGATGCGCTTCCGGGAGCTCAAGCTGCGCAAGAATCCCGATTGCCCGGTCTGCGGCACGCACCCAACTGTGACCAAGTTGATCGACTACCAGGCATTCTGCGGCGTCAGCCCGGAGGGAACGGGGCTGGCAGTGGAAGAGCGGATCACACCACGGGAGCTGTCCGAGATACTCGCGACGGGCAACGGGAACCGGCCGCTGCTGCTCGACGTCCGAGAGCCGCACGAGTGGGATATCGTGCACCTCGACGAGGCCAAGCTCATTCCGGTCAACACGCTGGCGGGTCATCTTGACGAGCTTCCGCGGGACCAGCCGATCGTCGTCTACTGCAAGACCGGCGGGCGCAGCGCGCGAGCGACGCAGCTGCTCAAGGACGCTGGTTTCCGGAAGGTACAAAATCTCGACGGGGGCATCACGCGCTGGGCGACCGAAGTCGATACGACGCTGCCGACCTATTAGCGCGAGAGCCGGATGCCGGATCCCGGTCGCCGGCGGGTGGCCGAGAGCCGGTATCCGGCTCCGGATGGAGAAAACGCAATGATGCGGATTTCGTGTAAAGTCGAATATGGCATCCGGGCGCTGCTCGATCTCGCGCTGCATGGGCAGCGGGGGCCGAGCCTGAGCCGGGACACCGCCCAGCGCCAAGGTATTCCTGAAACCTACCTCAATCAATTGCTGCTTCAGCTGCGCCGTAGCGGGCTGGTCACGAGCGTTCGCGGCCCGCGTGGCGGCCATCTCCTGGCTCGCTCTGCCGACGAGATTACGATGCTGGATATCGTGGAGGCGTTGGAGGGCCCGCTGGTCGTCGTGCCGGAAAACTTGCCGGCTCCGATGTCAACTGAAAGCGATGCGATTCTGTCGGGGCTTTGGGACGATCTGCGCGCGATGATGCGCGAGCATCTTTCACAGATCACGCTGCGAGATCTCCGCGAGCGAGCGCAGCTCCACACGGGCGAGCTGATGTACGAGATCTAATACTCCGCCCGGCTTCCAGGCCGGGCAGCGGAACAAGAGCGCTGGCCGCCCGCGAACCTGTGCCGGGCTCCCGGGCTAAGTGGACCTATTCGACCGGTTTCCCCTTCGCGCGCAGTTCCTCCCATTCAGCCTCGGATATGAATCTACCGCCGTCGATCGCACGGCTGGTTTCGTTGCGCCGCGAGTCGAAATGCAGCTCGGCGCGCATGATGCGAAAGCAGCGGTCGTCCATGACCTCCTTCAACAGGGTATACCCCTCGGCCCCGGTCTCACCCTCGTCCTCGGAGAGATCATTATTGAGGTCGACGCGAACATGCACGACGCCGGTGCAGCGCTTGCACTGAACATAGAGGTGCAGCCCCGAGTCGGCCGCCGGCCCCTGGCCTCCACCGAATATGCGACGTAGAAAGCCCATACGGCTGGTTGCCCCTTTCATGTGATACAAAAACGATACCCAGGAAGCGTGTGGGAGTCAATGCCGGCCATCTTGCGACTCGCCGGCCATACGCTCTGCGCGCCCAAAATAGGGGCGCGGAATTCTTCCTCGAAATGAGGTCGGGCTGACTGCCCCGAGGCCGGAAACTTGCTGAAGGCAGAGGGCTAGGTGCCATCGGGTGGCGAGCGGCATCAAGACTTTGTGCAACTTGACACAAATAGGGTGGTGGATATAATGCTCGTGGAGACAAAGCCGTCCCAGATGAGGGACGGCTTGTCCACTGCGTAGCTTTGGAGTGCGCTTCATGCAAACCCTGCAGCCCTGGTTGCCCATCGCGGTTTTGCTGGTGTTGACTACAGTCCTCGCGTTCGTAGTCATCGGCATGTCGTCGCTGCTCGGGCCGCGACGCGGCTCGAAGCGTAAGCTGATGCCCTATGAATCGGGCATGACTCCGATCGGCGGGGCGATGCGCCGGATGCCGGTGCGCTTCTACCTCGTCGCGATGATTTTCATCCTCTTCGATATCGAAGTGGTCTTCATGCTGCCGTATGCGCTCATCTTCCGCAGGCTGGGGATCTTTGGCTTGGTCGAGATGGGCTCGTTTATCGTTATATTGCTCGTAGGCTATATCTACGCCTGGAAAACGGGGGCCTTCACATGGGACTAGAAGAGAAGGCAGGAGATCTTGGAATCGTAACGACGACGCTTGAGTCGGCCATTAACTGGGGCCGCACGAATGCGATGTGGCCAATGCTGTTTGGACTGGCGTGTTGCGCAATCGAGATGATGGCCTCGCAGGCTTCGGACTACGATCTGTCGCGCTTCGGGATGGAGATCAACCGTGCCTCGCCCCGACAGGCAGACCTGATGATCGTCGCCGGGCGGGTTTCGCGCAAGATGGGCCCGGTCGTGCGCCAGCTGTATGACCAGATGTCGGATCCGAAGTGGGTGATTGCGATGGGCGACTGCGCATCCTGCGGTGGCGTCTATAACAACTACGCTGTCGTCCAGGGGGTGGACGAGATCGTGCCGGTCGACGTCTATGTCGCGGGCTGCCCGCCACGACCGGAGGCGCTTATTCATGGCATCATGATGCTCCACGAGAAGGTGCGGCGCGAGAAGCTGGCGCCACGCAAGAGCGACGATAGTGTAGAGACCAAGGCCGTTTTCCAAGTCGACCGCGAGGGGCGCGAGGTCGTAACGGCGGAGCAACGATAATGGCGCTTGAAAATGGGCAGGTCGAGGATCGTGTGCGTGCTCGCTTTGGCGACGCGATCCTGAGTGCGGATGAGTTCCGGGGCATGCTGGCTCTACGTGTACGGCCCGATGCCCTGCGGGATCTGGCGACCTTCCTGCGCGAAGACAGCACACTGCAATACATCATGCTGACGAGTGTGCACGGCGTGGATTATCTCGGGCGTGAGCCGCGCTTCGAGGTCGTCTACCTCTTCACCGCTCCGGCGCACGGACACCGCCTAACTCTCAAGGTCGGCGCCGACGAAAACGATCCGCACGTGCCGAGTATCACGCGGCTGTTCCCAACGGCGAGCTATCAGGAGCGCGAAGCGTATGACATGTTCGGGATCGTGTTCGATGACCACCCGGACCTCCAGCGGATCCTGATGCCCGAAGACTGGGATGGGTTCCCACAGCGAAAGACAGAGCCGCTGGTCTACGAAGAGGTTGCCTTTACCTTCAACCAAGATGAGATCGACGCGCAGAAGCCCTACGCGAGAGAGTAGAAGACGTCGGGACTTCGCCGCCTGGAGTTCGCTATGAGCGTTGCCCAACATGAAGCGCCACCGGCACGCGCGGCCATCTATGAGGCGCCACCCACTTCCACCGAAGGCCCGTTTCCGTCAGGGGCCGCGATTGCCGCGGCCGCGCGTGACATCGCCGTCCCGTCGCCGCGCCAGATCGTGGCAGACGCCGCGCGCCGCGAGCGAAGCGCCAACCTCGACGAGTCAATGGTGCTCAACATGGGCCCGCAGCATCCTTCGACACATGGTGTGCTCAGGTTAGCGGTCGAGCTGGCCGGCGAGACGGTCGTCCAGGTTGCGCCGGATGTCGGCTTCCTGCATACCGGCATCGAAAAAAACATGGAGGCCAAGACGTACCAGAAGGCGGTTGTGATGACCGACCGCACGGACTACCTTGGCCCGCTCAACAACAACCTCGTCTACGCATTGGCCGTGGAGCAGCTGCTCGACTGCGAGATCCCGCCTCGAGCCCAGGTGGCGCGGGTGCTACTGAGCGAGCTAACACGTATCAACAGCCATCTCGTCTGGCTCGGCACGCACGCGCTTGACCTGGCGGCGATGAGCGTCTTCCTGTACTGCTTCCGCGAGCGCGAGATGCTGCTCGATATCTTCGAGCTCATATCGGGCGCGCGCATGATGACGAGCTACATCCGACCGGGCGGTCTGGCGTATGAGCTGCCGGTCGAGTTCAAGCCGACGGTGCAGCGCTTTCTGGACGTGATGCCCGGCCACATCGACGAGTACGAGGCATTGCTGACCGACAACCCGATCTGGAAGGATCGAACCGTCGGGGTAGGTCTGCTCAATGCGACGGACGCGATAGCCCTGGGGGCCACCGGCCCGATTCTGCGTGCCTCGGGCATCGCATACGACATACGGAAAGACTTTCCGTATTCGGGCTACGAGAACTACGATTTCAAGGTGATCACCGGTACGACCGGCGACACGTACGAGCGCTACCAGGTGCGCATGGCTGAAATGCGCGAAGCTGTGAAAATCGCACAGCAGGCGCTCGATAATCTGCCTGATGGCCCCTACGCAACCTCGGATCGTAAGGTCTGGCCGCCGTCGAAGGAGGAGATTACCTACTCGATGGAGTCGCTGATCCACCACTTCAAGCTATGGACCGAGGGTTTCAAGCCGCCGGTCGGCGACGCCTACGCTGCGATCGAGTCGGGGCGCGGCGAGCTCGGCTGCTACATCGTGAGCGATGGATCGGCGAAGCCGTGGCGTGTGCATTTCCGCCCGCCATCGTTGATCCACCTGCAGGCGCTGCCGCACATGGCGAAGGGCAAGCTGATCGCGGATCTGGTGGCGATGATTGCTAGCCTCGATCCTGTGCTGGGCGAGGTGGATAGGTAGCTCGGTAATCGATAGCGAGCCGCCGGTCGACAGACGGCGGCCGGACGCTAGAGGAAGTTGTGATAGCAGACAAATACGCCGACCAGATTGCCGCGATCCTTGCGCGCTATCCGTCGAAGCGCTCGGCCGTGCTGCCGCTGCTCTACATTGCGCAGGACGAGAACGGATTTCTGACCGAGCGCAGCATTCGGGAGGTTGCCGAGATCCTCGAGATGCCGTATACGGACGTTTTCGAGGTGGCAACCTTCTATAGCCTCTTCTACGACGAGCCGGTTGGAAAGTGGGTGCTGCAGGTCTGCGACGATAATCCGTGCTGCTTTACGGGAGCGGAAGAGCTCGTGGCGGATCTCGAGCGACGGCTCGGGATCCGCGCAGGCGGCACGAGCGCGGATGGTATGTTCACGCTTCAACGTGTCAAATGTGTCGGCGCGTGCCACCGGGCACCGCTGCTCCAGGCGAATCTCGAATTCGAGTACGATCTCACGCCGGAGAAGGTCGACGCGCTGATCGAGAATCTGCGGGCGAAGGCAGCCAGCGGAGAGCCTTTGAGCCTGTCGGGCCGCTTCGCGGAACACTGATATTGGGAGGAGCGCGGCGGCGCCAGGCCATGCTTCGCTCCGACGGCGGCTGTAATCGAAGGATAGCTGGAATGTCGAACGGTAATTTTGCTCCCAACGGCTTTGGGTCGGAGCATCCGAATCCGCTGCTCAAGGAATATGTCGTCCTGCGCAACCGAGTCATCCCGAACATCGGGGAGATCGAGGTCTACCTGGAAAACGGTGGCTACGAGACCGCGCGCACGACGCTGACCACAATGCAGCCCTCCGCGGTGATCGATCAGGTCAAGGCATCGGGGCTGCGGGGACGCGGTGGCGCCGGCTTTCCCACCGGCGTGAAATGGAGCTTCATTCCGAAGGATATCTTCCCGAAGTACCTGGTGTGCAATGCCGACGAGTCCGAGCCGGGCACCTTCAACAACCACGAGATCATCGACTATAACCCGCACCAGCTGATTGAGGGTATGATCATCGCCGGCTTCGCCGTGGGTGCCACCACCGGCTATATCTATATTCGGGGCGAGTACGCCTATGGGGCGCGCGTTCTCGAGCAAGCGATCGGCCGCGCGTACGAGCGCGGCTTCCTGGGCAAGAACCTCTGGGGCTCGGGCGCAGACTTCGACCTGTTCGTGCATCGCGGGGCAGGCGCGTATATCTGTGGCGAGGAAACGGCGCTCCTCGAGTCGCTCGAGGGCAAGATCGGGCAGCCGCGCCTCAGGCCGCCGTTCCCGGCGGTCAAAGGTCTGTACGCCAAGCCGACAGTCGTGAACAACGTCCAGACGCTCACCAACGTACCGATGATCATGAAGAATGGCGTGGAATGGTACCGCACGTTCGGCACCGAAAAGTCACCGGGGACGTTTGCAATCTCGATCAGCGGCCACGTAAGACGCCCCGGCAACTACGAGATTCCACTCGGGACGACTCTGCGCCAGCTGATCGATGACTGTGCGGGAGGGATCCGGGACGGACATGAGCTCAAGTTTGTCGTCCCGGGCGGCGCCTCGACGAACTGGCTCGTCAACAAGCCCGAGCATCTTGACGTACCGCTCGCCTGGGACGATATGCGTGCAATCGGCACCGAGCTTGGATCGGGCGCAGTGATTGTGCTCGACGACAGCACCTGCACGGTCGCGGCCGCGATGAAGATCGACGAGTTCTTCAAGCACGAGTCGTGCGGCAAATGCACTCCCTGCCGTGAAGGAACGCACTTCCTAACCAAGGTGTGGGAGCGCATCGAGCACGGCCATGGACGGACGGGCGACGTGCCACTATTGGCGGACCTAGCAAAAGAAATGTCCAAGGATAAGTGTTTCTGCCTGCTCGGTCCGTCGTCGATATCGGCAGTGAACTCGGCCCTCAAATATTTCACGGCGGAGATCGAGGCGCATATCGAGACGAGCCGGTGCCCACTCGGCTACACGCATCCGATGCCGCATCTATCAACTGCAGAGGGGAGCGCACGAACAGGGCAGGCACCCGCGCTCGTGCGGTAAGGCTAGCCGGCAAACGCTCTATACTATAAGGCTTCTTTCATGCCAGATGTTACGCTAACAATCGATGGCAAGCAGGTCACGGTCCCGCAGGGCACGGGCGTGGTCGAAGCCGCGGTAGCCGCGGGAACTGAGATCCCGACCTTCTGCCACCATCCCAAGCTGACGCCGGTCGGCATGTGCCGGATGTGCCTGGTCGAGATGGGCACGCCGAAGGTGGATCCCGCCACGAAGCAGCCGGTGCTTGACGAGGAAGGCAAGCCGGTGATCCAGATGATGCCGGGCTTGCAGGTGGCTTGCACGACGCCGGCCTCGAATGGGATGGTCGTCAAGACCCAGACTGCCGAGGTGGAGTTTGCCCGCCGTGGCGTGCTGGAAATGCTGCTGACCAGCCACCCGCTTGACTGCCCGGTCTGTATCAAGGGCGGAGAGTGCCCGCTGCAGAACCTGACGATGCGCTACGGGCCGGGAGTGTCGCGCTTCGACTACGAGGACAAGGTCCATTTCCAGAAGCCGATCCCACTGGGTCCGCTGATCGATCTCGATCGGGAGCGCTGTATTCTCTGTTCGCGCTGCGTGCGCTTCGAGGACGAGATCGCAGGCGACGCCGTGCTTGGCTTCGCGAATCGTGGGCGCGCATGGCAGATCATTTCGAAGTCGGAGCCGCCCTTCAACTCCAAGTTCTCGGGCAACACAGTGGACATCTGCCCGGTCGGCGCGCTGATGAGCCATGACTTCCGCTTCGCGGGGCGCGTCTGGGAAGTCAAGCCTGTTCCCAGCATCTGTCCGCACTGCCCGGTCGGCTGCAACATAACGCTCGATATGCGCTACCGCGATATCAAGCGCGTCCAGCCGCGCGAGAATGAGACGGTCAACGAAATCTGGCTCTGCGACCGCGGGCGATATGGCTATCATTTCGTCGACAGCGAGAAGCGTCTCACCAAGCCGCTGGTCCGCCGTAGCGGGGTGCTGGTTGAAACGACCTGGGGCGAGGCGCTGGAAGAGATTGCGCAGCGTCTCTACGGTATCTCACAGGGCTACAAGGGCGACGTGATCGGCGGCCTGGCATCGGGGCGGCTGGCGAACGAAGACCTCTATCTCTTCCAGAAGCTCTTTCGCGAGGTGCTTGGCTCGCCGCATATCGACTGTCGCTCGGGAGCGCCGGATGAGCCGGAGCACGACGACCTCGCGTATGCCTTCGGAGTCGGTAGTGGCACCGACCTGGGCGAGCTCGGGAAAGGCGCGGCGGTCCTGGTCGTCGGCGCCGATCCCGAGGAGGAGGCGCCGATCTACCTGCTGCGCCTGCGCCGAATTCAGCGCAAGGGCGGCGAGCTGATCGTCGCCAACGGTCGGCCGACGAAACTCGACGGAGCGGCGACCCGGACGGTACGCTACCGCTATGGTGACGAAGCGGCCTTTCTCCTGGGCGTCCTCTCCGCGATCTTCGACGCGGGGCTCGAGAACAAAGCTTGGGCCGGCGAACACGTCAAGGGCCTCGATACACTTCGCCGCGCGCTTCAGCCGTTCGGCGTGGCGGCAATAGCCCAGGCGACGGGTGTGGCCGAGGAGGTTATTCGCGGGGTCGCTGAGACCATCGCGAAAGCCGAGAACCTGGTCGTGGTCTACGGCCGCGAAGCGCTGGCCGTGGGGACGCCCTTGCTGCAGGCGATCGGCAATCTGCTGCTGGTTACGGGGCACGTCGGGCGGGCGGGCAACGGCGCGCTCCCGATTCTGCACCACAACAATAGCCGCGGCGCGCTGGATATGGGTGTCCGGCCCGACAAAGGCCCGGGCTACACGGCGGTCGCGCAGGCCGGGATGAGCGCCCAGCAGATGATCGAGGCGGCGGGCACCGGTAGGCTGCGGGCGATGTACGTGGCAGGCGTCGATCCCGCCGCGACCAGCCCACGGGTGGCGGCAGCCTTGAATAAGCTGGACCTGCTGATCGTGCAGGATCTCTTCATGACGCCGACGGCCGAGCTCGCGGACTATGTTCTGCCCGCGGCGGCCTTCGCCGAGCGGGACGGCACCTATACGAACGCCGAGCGGCGGGTGCAGCGCTTCAGGCAGGCGCGAGGCTTCGAGGGTGAGAGCCGGGCTGACTGGCAAATCTTCGCCTCGCTTGGCCGCTCGCTCGCACAGCTGATGCCGACCGCGAGTGGGAGCCAGGCGAAGGATGTTCGGACGCGCGGGAAAGCCAGCGCTGCGGCATCCACGGCGCCCGTGGCCCGGCCGTGGGTCTACCGATCGACGGACGATATCAACAACGAAATCGTCAAGACCGTCCCGATCTACAGCGGCGCAAGCTACAGCAACCTCCGCTCGAGCGGAGGCGTCTGGGGCCGGCAGTCGACGCATGATCCGGTCTTCTACGACGGCACGTCCTATACGAATACCGAGGGCTATGGTGTGCAGTGGCCGACGCTGGCCGAGAAGGGCGGGGTGACGTTTGATCTCGTCTTCTCGCAGCCAGAGCTCGTACGACCGGTTGCAGGGTCGCTGATGCTGGTGGCGGCACATCGCCTGTATGACGGCGGAACGCTGATGCAGAACTCCGATGCGCTTCAGTTCTGGGTCGCCGATCCCTACGTGGGACTGAGCCGCGACGACGCGAGCCGGCTACAGATCGTATCGGGCGACAAAGTGCGCATCACTTCGAGCGTGGGCTCGATCGAGGTGTGGGCCAGAATCGACGCCGACGTTCCGGTGGGCGCGGCGTTGGTGCCGGACCTCGAAAAGATACCGCTTGCAGGCGTCCAGACCGGAGTGCTGACGCCGGTTCGGCTAGAAAAGGTCGAGGGCTAACTGTCATGACGGATAACGTCTGGATCCGGCTACTGATCATCATCATTCAGGGACTGGTCGTCTTCTTGATCACGACGACGGCGTTTGCCTACCTGACGCTCTTCGAGCGACGGCTGCTGGCACGCCTCCAGAACCGGGTCGGCCCGAATCGCGCCGGGCCGGACGGGTTCATGCAGCCGCTGGCCGATGCGATCAAGCTCTTCTTTAAGGAAGACATCGTCCCGGATGAAGCCGACAAGGTGGTCTATACCGTCGCCCCGGCACTGGCGATGATCCCGGCGATCCTTCTGTTCGCCGTCATTCCGGTTGGAGCTCCGCTGCGGCTCTTCGGCAGGAGCATCCCCCTGCAGTTTACGGATGTCAACGTCGGCGTGTTGTTCCTGCTGTCGGTGACCTCGATTGGCGTCTATGGTATTACGCTCGGCGGCTGGTCCTCGAATAATAAGTATTCGATGCTCGGCGGCATTCGCTCCTCGGCCCAGCTGATCTCATACGAGCTGGCGCTGGGTCTTTCGGTGATGGTCCCGGTGATGCTGGCTTCCTCGCTCAGCTTGAGCGCAATCGTCGACAACCAGCATGGCTGGTGGAACATCTTCAAGCCGACGGGGCTGGTGGCTTTCGGGATCTTCTGGCTGGCGTCGACCGCGGAAGTCGTGCGAGCCCCGTTCGACCTGGTCGAGGCTGAGCAGGAACTCGTAGGCGGCTACAACACCGAGTACTCCTCCATGAAGTTCGCGCTCTTCTTTATGGCCGAGTACATCAAGCTGATCGCGGTGAGTGCGATCGGAGTGACACTCTTCATGGGCGGCTGGCGTGGGCCGGGCGTGGACCTGCTGACCAACTCGGGCTATCCAAACATCGCGGCACTCGTCTCAGTCGGCTATTTCTTGCTGAAATTGCTCCTGTTTCTCTTTGTATCGGTATGGATCCGGGCCACGCTGCCGCGGTTCAAGTATAACCAGCTGATGGATATCGGCTGGAAGCGGCTGCTGCCGATCTCGCTCGCGACCGTCGGCATTACCGCCGTCGGAGCTGTGCTGCTGCAAAACGCGGGGATTCTCGGAAGACTCTTCGGATGAGTCGGAAGGCGGGCTCCGAGCAGAGGCGATGGCCGCGGCCTGCTCTATCACAAAAGGCGATCTTATGTTTGACTTCCTGAAGGGGCTGGGCACGACGCTCAAGTACATGACGAAGAAACCGGTGACGATCTCATATCCCGAGGTCAAGCGGCCGGTGCGCCCGCGATTTCGGGGCAAGCACGAGCTCAAGCGCTTCGAGAACGGTCTCGAGCGCTGTATCGGCTGCTCGTTGTGTGCCGCGGCCTGCCCGGCAGATGCGATCTTCGTCGACCCGGCGGAGAACGACCCAAACAACCCGGTTGGGGTCGGCGAGCGCTATGCCAAGCACTACGAGATCAACATGATCCGGTGCATCTTCTGTGGCTACTGTGAGGATGCCTGTCCGACCAACGCGATCGTGCTCGAGCACGACTATGAGCTGTCATTCTACGACCGGAAATCGGCGGTCTTCACGAAGGAGATGCTCCTGGTCCCGGCCGACAAAGGCTACGGCGAGCCGCCGCCAATTCTTCAGAATCTGCGCCGGCCACCGAACCCGCCGGCACAGATCGATCTGTAAGACCGGCTCGGTAGGGACGTTGTATACAACGTCTCTACCAGATGAGCTTTCGGTGAGACGAGTCTAGGCGCTTCGGAATTACCGGCTACTGAGGTTGAAGCATGGAACTGGCAATCTTCGGAATCACGGCGCTGATCTCGGTGGCCTGCGGGATCGCTATGCTCTTGAGCCCCAACGCGGTCCACTCGGCCCTCTTTCTGGTGTTAAACTTTTCGGCGGTAGCCGTGCTCTACCTGCTGCTCCAGGCGCCATTCTTGGCGATGATCCAGATCACGGTCTACGCCGGCGCGATCATGGTACTCTTCCTGTTCGTGATCATGCTCCTGGGCGCCGAACAGGGGCATGAGGAGCGAGATGCAATCACCTGGCAGCGGCCCCTAGCGATCGTGCTCGGCCTTTTGCTGCTCGTGGAAGCGATCTACGTGTTCTTTACACATGGACCCGTGGCGTCGCCGCAGGCGACGACCGCCGAGATCGGCTCGCCGCTGGCAATTGCCGAGGCGCTGTTCACGACCTACCTGCTGCCGTTCGAGATTACGTCGGTACTGCTGCTAGTCGCGCTGCTGGGCGCCGTGGTCCTCACACTCAAGAGCCGCGCGGGCGAACAGACGAGCCGGTAGTGGCTGGGATGCCGGCGGTTGCGATGGCGAGGTCGTGTAGCTGCCGCGAGCTGGGATTAGGAGAGTAAGCATGGTACCGACGGGTTATTACGTGCTATTGAGCGCGATCCTGTTCACGATTGGGGTGGTCGGGGTGCTGACCCGGCGGAATGTGATGGTTATCTTCATGTCCGTCGAGCTGATGCTGAACTCGGCCAACCTTGCGCTGGTGGCCTTCGCACGGCAATGGTCCAACGTCGACGGGCAGATCATGACCTTCTTCGTGATCACAGTCGCCGCGGCGGAGGTCGCGGTCGGGCTTGCGCTGCTGGTGGGTATCTTCCGGACGAAGCGGACGACGAATGTCGACGACGTCAGCACGATGCGGGGATAAGAAACGATGCTTGAAACATTGATCGTCCTGCTGATTGTGCTGCCGCTGCTGGGGGTGTTTCTGAACACCTTCTTTATTCGTCAGGGCCGGCTTGCAGGAACGATCGCGAGCGCGGTCATGGTGGTGGACTTCGTGATCGCCCTGGTGTTGCTGGCGGGGCTGCTAGGTCTCGCGCCGGAGAAGCGCGCGATCGATTTCATGCTCTACGAGTGGATCAAAGCTGGTCCACTGTCGGTGCCCTTCGGGCTGCGCCTCGATCCGCTCTCGATGGTCATGGTGCTGCTAATCACGGGAGTGGGCTCGCTGATCCACATCTTCTCGATCGGCTACATGGCGCATGACTCGCGGCCGGTGCGCTACTTCGCCTCTATGAACCTCTTCGTCAGCTCGATGTTAGTACTGGTGCTGGCGAATAATTACCTGCTGCTCTTCCTCGGCTGGGAAGGCGTTGGCCTCTGCTCATATCTTCTGATCAGCCACAGCTTCGAGCGCAAGGAGGCGCGCGACGCCTCGCTCAAAGCCTTCGTCATGAACCGCATCGGTGACCTCGGGCTGATGCTGGCGATCCTGGCGATCTACAGCCACTTTGGCACGCTGGTCTTCCAGCAGGTCTTCGACCGCGCGCTCCAGGTGCTGGCAGGGCAGAACGTTGCGGTACTCGGCGCCACCGTGGCATTGCCGACTGCGCTCGCCTTCTTGATGCTGATCGGTGTCACGGGCAAGTCGGCCCAGATTCCGCTATTTGTGTGGCTGCCCGACGCCATGGCCGGCCCGACGCCTGCATCCGCGCTGATCCACGCGGCGACGATGGTGACCTCGGGGGTCTACCTGATCGCACGCAACCACGCCATCTTCGCCCTGACGCCGACGATGCAGACCTTCACGGGCTGGATCGGGGCGCTGACTGCCTTTGTCGCAGCGTCGATCGCGATCGGCCAGTTTGACATCAAGAAGGTGCTGGCGTACTCGACGGTCTCACAGCTTGGCTTCATGGTTGCCGCGGTCGGCATGGGCGCGAACGTGGCCGGCATGTTCCACCTGCTGACGCACGGCGTGTTCAAGGCGCTGCTCTTCCTCGCCGCGGGCTCGGTGATCCATGGAACGCACGAAACGCAGGACATGCGGCGGATGGGTGGCCTGCGGCACGCGATGCCGACCACCTTCTGGACGTACATCGCGGGAACGCTGGCGCTGTCCGGCATTATTCCTTTCGCCGGTTTCTGGTCAAAGGATGAGATCCTCGGCTTCGCGTGGAGCCATAACTACACCGGCATCGCCATCCTGCTGATCGTCAGCGCCACGCTGACGGCGTTCTACATGGGACGCCAGGTCTCGCTGGTCTTCCTTGGCACGCAGCGTGACACGTCATACCATCCGCACGAGAGCGAAAGCGTCATGACCGTGCCGCTGATGATTCTGGGGGTGGGAGCGCTGCTGGCTGGCCTGATCAACTTTCCTTGGATCCCAGGCCTGCAGCATGGATTGGATCGGTTCCTGGACCCGGTCTTCGCGGGCGCCCCGCCTGAGCCCTTCAACCCGGTTCTGGCGGCGATCACGCTCGTGCTGGCGCTCGGGGCTCTGTACGTCGCCTACCTGGTCTATGGGCGGCGCACGTGGAAGAAGACCTTCCGCGACCCACTGCAGCCCTATCTGGGCGTCTTCTTCGAGGGCTTCGAGACGGCCTGGGGCTCGGACAGCTACGTGCGCGCCTTCATGGTACCGTTCAACGCGACGGCTCGTTTCCTGGCGCGGATCGTCGATCCGTTGGGCATCGACGGTCTGGTGAATGGGGCTGCACGCCTGGTCGGCATAGGCGGGCAGGGATTGCGGCAGACGGAGTCCGGCTACCTGCGCTCCTATACGATGGTCTTTCTGGTCGGGGCGATCGCGGTGCTCGGGTACTTCGGCTTCGCGGCCATGCGGTAAGCAAGCCGCACCGTTACAAAGGAAAAAGACATAACGCATGAACGGTATACCGCTGCTTTCGCTCATCCTCTGGCTGCCGGCCGTTGGAGCAGTGCTGTTACTTGCGCCGCTCAGCGCCTCGACCAGTAAGCGGCTCGCCTTTGTCTGGAGCCTGCTGGTCTTTCTGATCTCGCTGGCGCTGATTCCCGGTCTAGGCTTCTTCGACTCCGGGCAGGCAGCGCTGCAACTGGTCGAGCGCGCTGCGTGGATACCTTCCTTCGGGGTGGACTATTCGCTCGGGATCGACGGTATCTCGCTCTGGCTGGTCTTACTGACGACCTTCCTGACGCCGATCACGATCCTGTCGACGTGGGACTCGGTGAGTACCCGTGTGCGCTCATTTGAAGCGTTCATGCTGCTGCTCGAAACGGGCATGCTCGGCGTATTCCTGGCCCAGGATCTCTTTCTCTTCTACATCTTCTGGGAGTTCACGCTGGTGCCGATGTATTTCATGATCGGCATTTGGGGCGGTCCGCGGCGGATCTACGCTACCGTGAAGTTCTTCCTGTACACCTTCACCGGCTCGATCTTCATGCTGCTGGCGATCATCGGGCTGTACGTGCTCTATGGTAAGAACAGCTTTAACCTGCCGGATATGGTGCGGGCGATCCAGGGCGGAGGCTTCACGCTGGACCGCACGGTCGCGCGCTGGATGTTCATCGCCTTCTTCGTCGCCTTTGCGATTAAAGTCCCGCTGTGGCCATTCCACTCCTGGCTGCCCGATGCGCATACGGAGGCGCCGACGGCAGGCTCGGTGATTCTGGCGGGCGTGATGTTGAAGCTGGGCGCCTACGGCTTTTTGCGCTTCAACCTGCCGCTCTTCCCCGAGGCCTCACACTTTTTCGCGCCGGCGGTCGGGGTGCTGGCGGCGATCGGGATTATCTATGGGGCGGTGGTCGCGTTTGCACAGCAGGACATCAAGAAACTGGTCGCCTACTCGTCGGTGAGCCACCTTGGGTTTGTCATGCTGGGTATCTTCTCGCTACGACCAGAAGGGTTTCACGGAGCGATCCTGCAAATGGTCAACCACGGTCTCTCGACTGGAGCGCTCTTCCTGATCGTGGGCTTCATCTACGAGCGGCGGCATACACGCGACATCGACGCTTTCGGCGGGCTGTGGAAGGTGATGCCGGTCTACAGCTTTCTGTCGCTGGTGATCATCCTTTCGTCGCTGGGCCTGCCGGGACTGAACGGCTTTGTCGGCGAGGCGACGATCCTCTTTGGCACGATGAAATCGGCGCTCCTCGGCTGGCCGTTCGCCCTGTTCGCGCTGACCGGCGTGATCCTGGCGGCGGTCTACCTGCTGTGGCTCTTCCGCAAGGTCGCGATGGGCGACGCGACGGACGCGACCGTGAAGATGCGCGATGTGTCGCGGCTCGAGATCGTGATACTGGCACCGCTGATCATCATGATTTTCGTGATCGGTCTCTACCCGCGACCGTTCTTCGTAGCGATGGATGGCTCGGTCGAGGCCCTGGCCCGGACGTTTGGCTCCGCGGTCGCTTTACGATAGTAGAGACGTTATATATAACGTCTCTACAAGTGGGCACCTGATTCTGAGAGTGAGGAAGAGCATTGATGGCCGATGCTCAGTGGCAGATTCGCGCGGCTACTGACTTCCGGCTTCTGAGTACTGAAGATGCAGCTACCACCGATCAACTGGTCCGCCATCTTGCCGCCCCTGGTGCTGACGCTCTGGGGCACGGCGCTGATCCTGGTCGACCTCTTCGTCCGGAGCAAACGGACAGTCGCCTACCTGGCGCTGCTGGGATTGCTCGTCGCCGCGCTGGCGCCGATCGGCAGCTGGAATCAGGCACCGGTGCTTGCCTTCGCCGGTATGGTCGTGCTGGACAATACGGCAC
>JBBSGA010000079.1:0-20313 GCA_038254585.1 Chloroflexales bacterium
AAAGCTGCTGGACGAGCGGGACATCGAGGCGCTGGTCAACGACGAGGCACAGCGGCCGGTTGCGATCTACGTGATCGAGCAGCTTCAGGTCTCGTGCGGCACACATGCGATCCCGACTGCGACGGTGCGGCTGCGCGGCCCCGAGGGCAAAGTGACGACCGACTCGGGCCAAGGAACAGGACCGGTCGACGCGGTATATCAAGCCATCAATCGCGTGGTTCAACGGCCGAACGAGCTGATCGAGTTCTCGATCAACGCCATCACCGAGGGTATCGACGCCGTGGGCGAGGTAACGGTGCGGATCCAGGAGACGCCGCGCAAGAATGCCAAGCCGGCCAACGGTAAAGCTGAGCGGCCGCAGATCTTCAGCGGCTACGGCGTCAACGTCGACATCATCGTCGCGGCGGCGGAAGCCTACTTGGGTGCACTGAACAAGATGCTGGCGGCACAGGAAGATCGCGAGCGCATGCTGCGGGCGGCGCATGCCGCGGCCTACGAGCATGATGCGGCACTCTACTCGGTCGATCTCTTCGGCAACTCGGCCCTAGGGAAGGCGGACTAGCGTGCCCATTGGGAGGATCGCCTATCTGGGACCCGCCGGTACGTGGAGCGAGACGGCGGCGCTGCTCGCCGGCGGGACGGACGCGGCTCTCGTCCCACTCACGAGCATGCCGGCGGTGGTGTCGGCAATCGAGACCGGGCTGGCGGATGCAGGCATCCTGCCGGTCGAAAACTCGCTGGAGGGCGCCGTTCCGATGACGCTCGACGTGCTGATTCATGAGACCGTGCTCCAGATCGCGGCCGAGGTCGTGGTGCCGATCCGCCACATGCTGGTGGCCAATCCGGGAGCCTCGCTGTCCGAGATCGCCGTCTTGCGCGCGCATCCACAGTCGCTGGGGCAGTGCAGGCGCTTCGTCGAGCGGGTGCTGCCCAAAGTGACGACGGCTGCGGCGCTCAGCAACACCGCGGCGGTCGAAGATATGCTGAGCGAGCCACAGACTGCGGCGATCACGACGCCGCGCGCGACCGAGATCTATCCGGTGCAGATCCTGGCGCACGATATCCAGGACCAGCACATGAACGAGACGCGGTTTATTGTCCTGGCCGCCAAGGATAGCCCGCCGACCGGAAACGATAAGACCTCGCTCTGCTTTTCGGTACAGCAGAACACACCCGGATCGCTGGTGAAAGCACTGCAAGAGTTCGCAGCAAAGGGCATCAATCTCGCCAAGCTCGAATCGCGCCCGGCACGCGAGCGCCTGGGCCAATATATTTTCCTGTGCGACCTGGAAGGACACCGCGAGGAGCCGCGCGTCGCCGAGGCGCTTCAACAGATCGGCGGCCAGGCCGATTGGCTCAAGGTTTTCGGCTCGTATCCCGTGTGGAATGGGCCGCGACGTGGCAGCCGGGCCAACTCGTCGAATGAATCCGGCGTCTGATGCTCGAAACGGGCTGAAGCGCGTGGAGATCGCCCAAGAACCAGCTCGCCAGATGGAAGCTGATGGTCGCCAGGTACCGTCCCGATGGCCGGCAGCAAACAAGGGGCTAATTTTATGACGCTACAACTTTACGATACGACCCTCCGAGATGGTACCCAGCGCGAGGGTATGGCGCTCTCGGCCGCGGATAAGCTGAGGATCGCGCATGAGCTCGATGCCTTCGGCGTTCCTTTCGTCGAAGGCGGCTGGCCGGGCTCGAATCCGAAGGATGTCGAATTTTTCCGGCTCGCACGAGACGAGCATTGGCAGCAGACCACGATCGCAGCCTTCGGCTCCACGCGGCGCGCCGGATCGCGCGTCGAGGATGATGCCAACATCCGTGCGCTGATCGAGGCGGAAACGCAGGTTGTCACGATCGTCGGCAAGTCGTGGACGCTGCACGTCAAGGCAGTCCTGGAGACGACACTCGACGAAAACCTGCGCATGATCGGCGAGAGCGTCGCCTACTTGCGTTCGCAGGGCCGGCGTGTTTTCTATGATGCGGAGCATTTCTTCGACGGCTACCGGGCAGATCGCGACTACGCATTGAAAACGGTGCAGGCTGCGGCGGCGGCGGGCGCGGAATGCGTGATTCTCTGCGACACGAACGGCGGCGCGCTGCCCGGCTTCGTAAGCGAGGTCGTCCGCGACGTGCGTGGAGTCGTCGACGTCCCACTGGGGATCCATACCCATAACGACGGCGAGCTCGCCGTCGCGAATACGCTCGCCGGGGTCGAGGCAGGCGCGACCCAGGTACAGGGGACGATCAACGGCTACGGTGAGCGCTGCGGCAATGCCAATCTCGTCTCGATCATCGCCAACCTGCAGCTCAAGCTCGGCAAGCGCGTCGTGAGCGACGAGCAGCTGGCGCGCCTGAGCGAGCTTTCGCACGTCGTGGCCGAAGTTGCCAACCTCAATCCTGACGAGCACGCACCGTTTGTCGGACGCTCGGCCTTCGCGCACAAAGGCGGAATCCACGTGGCGGCCGTGGCCAAGGTCGAGTCGAGCTACCAGCATATCGATCCGGCGCTGGTGGGCAATCAACGCCGCGTTGTCGTATCGGAGCTCGCGGGGCGCGGTAACGTGCGGCTGCGGGCCGAGGAGCTCGGGCTTACACTGAACGGCAACGAGCGCAAGGTGCTGGAAGAGGTCAAGCAGCGCGAAAGCGTGGGCTTCCAGTACGAGGCCGCCGAGGGTTCGTTCGAGCTCCTGGTGCGCCGCTCGCTCCCGGACTACCAGCCACCTTTCGAGCTCCTAGACGTGCTGGTCGTCGTCGAGCAGCGTGAGGAACGGCCGATGCTGGCCGAGGCGACGGTCAAGCTCCGTATCGGAGGCGAGGTCGTACATACAGTGGCCGACGGGAGCGGGCCGGTGAATGCGCTCGACCGCGCGATGCGCAAGGCACTGCTGCCGGCGTATCCCGAGCTTGAGTCGGTTCACCTGGTAGACTACAAGGTGCGCATTTTGGATGAGCAGTCGGCCACGGCGGCGACGACACGCGTGCTGATCGAAGCCGCCGACGGCGAGAGCCGCTGGTCGACCGTCGGCTGCGCGCAGAATATCATCGAGGCCTCCTGGCAGGCTCTCACGGACTCCCTGGAGCTGCCGCTCCTGCGCCAGCAGGCCGAGCGGACGGCGATGAACGTATAGCAATTAGGATGAAGGAATATGCTACCACGGACACTCTTCGAAAAGATCTGGGACGCACATACGGTTGTACCGGCTACCGAGGGGATGCCGGCAGTGTTAGCCATCGACCTCCACCTTGTGCATGAGGTCACGTCGCCGCAGGCTTTCACGCAACTCCGGGAACTCGGGCTGAAGGTGCGGCGGCCGGACCGCACCGTGGCGACGATGGACCATTCGACGCCGACGACGCCGCGCGACGCAAACGGCATCATTCCGGTGGTCGACCCGCAGGCGCGGGCTCAGCTGAACCAGCTCGAGCAGAATTGCGCCGAGTTCGGCATACCGCTACATACCTTAGGGTCGATCGGGCAAGGTATCGTGCACGTGATCGGCCCTGAGATGGGACTGACGCAGCCGGGGATGACGATCGTCTGCGGCGACTCGCATACCAGCACACATGGAGCGTTCGGCGCACTGGCCTTCGGGATCGGCACGAGCGAGGTCGCACATGTTCTCGCGACGCAGTGCCTGATTCAGAACAAGCCAAAGACCTGCGCGGTACGCGTCGAGGGGCGCATGCCCGAGGGCGTAACGGCCAAGGATATCATCCTGGCGGTGATCGCCAAGATCGGGGTGGGCGGCGGCACCGGGCACGTCTTCGAATATATGGGCGAGGCGATCCGCGGGCTGAGCATGGAAGAGCGGATGACCGTCTGCAACATGTCGATCGAAGGCGGCGCGCGCGCGGGGCTGATCGCCCCCGACGACACGACGTTCGAGTACATCTACGGCCGCCCGCACGCGCCGTCCAGCCCCGAATGGGAGCGCGCAGTGGCAGAGTGGCGCAAGCTGCCGACGGACGAAGGGGCAACCTTCGACAAGACCGTGACACTCAACGCCGCCGATCTTCAGCCGATGATCACATACGGCACGAACCCGGGGATGGGTATGCCGATCACGGGGCACGTGCCGGACCCGAGCAGCATGCACGAGCCGTCGGAGCGGGTGGCGCTGGATAAGGCGCTGGCCTATATGGGCCTGCAGCCGGGCCAACCATTGCTGGGCAAGCCGGTGGACGTTGTCTTCCTCGGCAGCTGCACCAACTCACGCATCTCCGATCTGCGCGAAGCCGCACGGGCGATCAAGGGCCGCAAGGTTGCCTCGAATATCCGCATGCTGGTCGTGCCCGGGTCGCAGCGCGTAAAGGGCCAGGCCGAAGCTGAGGGACTCGACGACATCTTCCGCGAGGCGGGCGCGGAGTGGCGCGAGGCCGGCTGCTCGATGTGTATTGCGATGAATGGAGACCAACTCCAACCGGGGCAGTACGCCGTGAGCACGAGCAACCGCAACTTCGAGGGGCGGCAGGGAAAAGGCGGCCGGACCTTCCTCGCCAGTCCGCTGACCGCGGTCGCAACGGCTGTCACCGGAGCGATCGCCGACGCGCGGGAGATTCTGTAATGGAGCCGGTTACGACCTTCACCGCTAAATGTGCGGCGCTGCCGCAGGCCGACATCGATACCGACCAGATCGTGCCCGCGCGCTATTTGAAAGTGACCGACAAAGATGGGCTGCGGGATGCGCTCTTCGCCGACTGGCGCGTCGACAAGGATGGCCAGCCGCGGCCCGACTTTGTCCTGAATCGGCCGGAGACGGCGGGCGCCGAGATCCTGATCGGAGGCAATAACTTCGGCTGCGGGAGCTCGCGCGAGCATGCGCCATGGGCGCTCCAGGCCGCAGGCTTCAAGGCGATCATCTCGACCTACTTCGCCGACATCTTCTCGAACAACGCGCTCAAGAACGGCCTCCTGCCGATCAAGGTCGACGAGGAGACGTACTACCAGCTTGTCAGCCTGTGCCAGGAAGAGCCTGAGACGCGGGTGACGGTGGACCTCGAAAAGCAGATCGTCACGCTGCCCGAGGGCCAGCAGCTGAAGTTTCCGATCGATGCGTTTGCTCGGCACTGCCTGCTCAACGGCGTCGACCAGATGGGCTTTCTCATGAGCCAGTCGGAGGCGATCGAGGCCTACGAGGCGAGCCATCCTGCGCGCGTGCGCACAACGGGGTGAGACGTGCTGCGTTAGAAGGTCATCACGCATCATGTAGCACGCGTCAATCCATGGTATGATTGGCCGCAGCATGTCCCGGCGTCGCAGTGCAGAGCTAGAGTGCCTGCGCGACGACGTTTGACAGAGGCGCGAGGAATACCGACCAGAGATGCAGGCAACTATCGCAATCCTTCCCGGCGACGGTATCGGGCCGGAAGTGACCGCCGAAGGCGTGCGAGTACTTCAGGCCATCGGCGAGCGTTTCGGGCACACGTGGGACCTCAAACAGGGAGCGATCGGCGGGAATGCGATCGACGCGACCGGCTCGCCCCTGCCGGACGAGACGGTCGAGATGTGTCTCGCCAGCAACGCCGTGCTACTGGGCGCCGTCGGCGGCCCAAAGTGGGACGACCCGCGCGCCAAGGTCCGGCCGGAAGGAGGATTGCTCGGCATCCGCAAGGCGCTCGGCGTATGGGCGAATCTGCGGCCCGTGACGATTCACCCGGCCTTGATCGACGCATCGCCGCTGCGGCCGGAGCGCCTGCAGGGCGTCGACCTGATCGTCGTACGGGAGCTGACGGGCGGTCTCTACTTCGGCGATAAGCACCGCGAGCAGATCGGCGAAGGCGAGGAGCGCGTCGTCGACAGCTGTGTCTACACGACCGGCGAAGTCGCGCGCATCGTGCGGCGCGCGTGCGAAGTCGCACGTGGGCGGCGCGGCAAGCTGACCTCGGTCGACAAAGCCAATGTGATCGAGACGAGCCGCCTGTGGCGCGAGGTTGCGATACGCGTCGTGCACGAAGAGTTTCCGGAGATCACGCTCGACCACATGCTGGTCGACGCGGCGGCGATGCATCTGCTGCGGCGTCCGGCGGACTTCGACGTGATCGTCACCGAGAATATGTTCGGCGATATTCTGTCGGACGAAACGTCGATGCTGGCGGGCTCGCTGGGAATGCTGCCCTCTGCATCCCTGGGCGACGGGCCGCGCGGCCTCTACGAGCCGATCCACGGGTCGGCCCCCGATATCGCAGGGCGTGGAGTAGCCAATCCGCTGGGCACGATCGCCAGTGTCGCGATGCTCTTACGCCACTCGCTCGGTCTCGAGGCCGAGGCCCGGGCCGTGGAGACCGCGATCGTCTCGGTCGTCAACGACGGAATCGTCACACCCGATCTAGCGCGGCCCGGCCAGTCGCCCCGCTCGACCACGGAAGTAGGGGCGGCGGTTGTGGCGGCGCTCGCGCACTAGTTTTTGCTAGATTGCCACTTGCCGATCAAGGCTGTGCCAGGTACAATTGAACCGGCGATGGACGCTCACTCGCTTCGATGATCGAAGCATTTGGTGGGCGTTTTGCGTTTCTGTTGGATGGCAAAGAAGGCGTCCATTCGAGCCGACGGCGGTCTCCTGTAACGTAAGCAATCAGCCAAGATCATGACCAATCCATCAACAAGCAGCTGTCGCGGTACATGTGCAGTGCGAAAGCTGATGGCTGAACGCTTCGAAGGAGGCGCGTATGTATAACGCACCTTGGGGACCAGTCGGGCTATATGATCCGCGTTATGAACATGACGCGTGTGGCATAGGCTTCGTCGCGCGCACCGATGGCGCGCACAACCATGAAGTTCTCAAGCTCGCCCTGGGCGCACTCTGCAATCTCGAGCACCGTGGTGGAACCGACGCGGACGGCAAGAGCGGTGATGGCGCAGGAATCCTTACCCAGCTGCCGTTCGATCTGCTGGCCGCAGAGCTCCGCGAGCTCGGCTTAGCTGTTCCGCCCAAGGGCGACCTCGGCCTCGCACAGTGCTTCCTGCCGATCGACGTCGGCCAGGGACAGGCCGCTCGGCGCCTGATCGAGGATACGCTGGCAAGGGCCGGCATCACCCTGTTGCGCTGGCGCGCGGTGCCGACCAATAACGCGGCGCTGGGAGCGCGGGCACTGGCGACCAAGCCGGCCCTCTGGCAGGCGGTGGTAGCGCGTCCCGAGTCGATCCCGGCCGGCGACGCCTGGGAACGTGCGCTCTATCTGGCGCGCCGCGACGTTCGGCGCGCCGCGGGCGAGCACACGCTCGTCGTCTACCTGCCTTCCTTCTCTTCGCGGACGGTCGTCTACAAGGGCTTGATGGCCGGCCACCAGCTCAGCAACTTCTACCTCGACCTGCAGAATCCGCTCTACCGCACGACGCTCGCGGTCTTTCACCAGCGTTTCTCGACGAATACCATGCCGACGTGGGAGCTCGCACAGCCCTTCCGCCTCGTGAGCCACAATGGCGAGATTAACACGCTTGCCGGCAACGTGGCGGCGATCAAGGCACGCGAGCCGCTCTTCGACGCGCCGGAGTGGGGCGATGCCGTGGCACGGGTGCGGGGCGCGATCGATGCTTACGGCAGCGACTCGGCCAAGCTCGACAACGTTCTGGAGCTCCTGGTGCGCTCGGGCCGCGACGTGCGCCACGCGCTGGCGATGATGGTGCCCGAGGCCTGGGAAGCCATGAACGACATCGATCCGGATCTTCGCGCCTTCTATCGCTACCATGCCAGCCTTCTTTCGCCGTGGGATGGCCCCGCGGCGCTCTGCTTCTCAGACGGGCGGCTAGTCGGAACTGCGCTCGACCGGAATGGGCTGCGGCCTGCACGCTTCCTCTTCACCGACGACGGGCTGGTCATCTGTGGCTCCGAGGCGGGAGCCGTGTCGATCGACGACCGGCGGATCGTGCGCAAGGGGCGGCTCGGTCCCGGCGAAATGCTGGTCGTCGACACGGCCAGCGGCGAGGTTTTCGAGAATGGAGCGATCAAGCGCGACTTGGCGGCACGCGCACCCTACGGCAAGTGGCTCGAAGAGTATGCCCGGACGCTGGATGTGCCGGCCGCGGAGCCGGAGCCGGCGCTCAACGGCAAGCTGATCCCTTTCCAGGCGCTGTACGGCTATACCGCCGAGGACGTCCAGGTCATCCTCAAGCCGATGGCACGCACAGGCCATGAGCCGGTGGGCTCGATGGGTGACGACACCCCGGTGGGCCCGCTGACGCAGGTCGGACGGCCGCTCTACCCCTACCTGCGGCAATCGTTCGCGCAGGTGACAAACCCACCGATCGATCCACTGCGCGAGCAGCTGGTTATGTCGGTGCGCATGCGGCTGGGCCGCCGCGGCAACATTCTCGCGGAGCGCGCCGAACATGCGCATCTCCTGGAGATCCACAGCCCGATCCTGCTCGCCCATGAGCTGCGGGCTCTCAGCTCGCATCCTGAGTTTCCGGGCAAGACGCTATGCGCTGTCTGGAAGCCGGTCGAGGGCGAAGCCGGGCTGCGCTCGGCAGTGGCCAATCTCCAGCGCGCGGCGGCCGAGGCAGTCCGCGGCGGGGCGGAGATTATAGTCATCTCGGACCGGGCCGACGATCGTGCCGAGGCGCCGATCCCGGCACTGCTGGCCGTCGGCGGGGTACACCAGCACCTGCTCCGGACAGGGCAGCGAGCTCAGTGCAGCATCGTGGTCGAGACAGGCGAGGCGCGCGACGTCCATCAGATTGCCTGTCTGATCGGCAACGGCGCAGAGGCGGTCCATCCGTTCCTGGCGCTTCAAACCGTCTGGCACCTGGCCGACGAGGAGCGACAGCGCGAGCCGATCGATTCCGAGGTTGCACAGCGTAACTATGTCAACGCGATCGAAGAGGGTTTGCGCAAGATCATGTCGAAGATGGGCATCGCGACCCTCGACAGCTACCATGGCGCACAGCTTTTCGAAGCCGTCGGTCTGTCCGACGAGATCGTCGACGAGTGCCTGACCGGCACTGCCACGCGTCTTGGGGGCATCGGATGGGCCGACGTCGCGGAGGACGCCGCTAAGGCGCATGCGACGGCGTGGTCGGCGGTCGACGAGCTCACGACCCTGCACCATAACGGGATCTTCAAATGGAAGAAGGACGGCGAGTATCACGCGCACCAGCCGGCGGTCGTGCATGCTATGCATGCCGCGGTTGGCCTCAAACCCTATAAAGGCGATCCCCGCGACGCTTATCGCGCCTACACAAAGCTGATCCAATCGCGCCCGCCGATGGCACCCCGCGACCTTCTACGGCCGCGAGATGGCGGGCTTGGCCACGCGGTGCCGATCGAGGAGGTCGAGCCCGTCTACGATATTCTGCGGCGCTTCTCGACCGCTGCAATGTCGCTGGGCTCGACCAGCACCGAGGCGCATTCGACGATAGCGATCGCGATGAGCCGGCTGGGCGCCTTGAGCAACTCAGGGGAAGGCGGCGAGGACCCGGCGCGCTTCGGAACCGAAAGTAACAGCACGATCAAGCAGGTGGCGTCGGCCCGGTTCGGCGTAACGCCGGCATACCTGATGTCGGCACGCGAACTGCAGATCAAGATGGCGCAGGGCTCCAAGCCCGGCGAGGGCGGGCAGTTGCCCGGACATAAGGTCAGCGACGAGATCGCGCGGATCCGGCATACGACGCCCGGCGTCACTCTGATCTCGCCTCCGCCGCACCATGATATCTACTCGATCGAGGATCTGGCACAGCTTATCTTCGACCTCAAGCAGATCAACCCGGCCGCCGACGTATCGGTCAAGCTGGTGGCGGAGGCGGGAGTCGGCACGATCGCCGCGGGAGTGGTCAAGGCCGGCGCGGATGTCGTCCTGATCAGCGGCCACGCTGGTGGGACGGGCGCCTCGCCACTGTCGTCGATCAAGAATGCGGGTGTGTCGTGGGAGCTTGGCTTGGCAGAGACGCAGCAGGCGCTGACGCTCAACGGCCTGCGCGAGCGGGTACGGCTGCGCACGGATGGCGGTCTGCAGACCGGCCGCGACGTGCTGATCGCGGCGATGCTGGGAGCGGATGAATTCTCGTTCGGGACGGCGGCGGTCGTGGCCGAGGGCTGCCTGATGGCGCGCACCTGCCATACCAATACCTGCCCGGTCGGCATTGCGACGCAGCGACCGGATCTGCGGGCGAAGTTCCCCGGCACACCCGAGTCGGTGATGCACTTCTTTGGCCACCTGGCGGAGGAGGTTCGCGAGTTGCTGGCAGGACTTGGCGCGCGGAGCCTGGACGAGGTAATCGGCCGGACCGAGCTACTCGAGCAGATCGTTACGGGCGACGAGCGGGCGGACAAGCTTGACCTGAGCCCGCTGCTCCAGCGCGCCGATCTCTACGGCGGCACGCGTTGGGGAGGGGACCACGAGCCCGTGCCTGTTTCCGAGCTCAACGAGCGCCTCGTGGGGCTTGCCGACACAGTGGACGACAGTGTCGAGATCGAGCTTCCAATCTCTAATATCGATCGGACAGTCGGTTCGACCTTGTCCGGGGCTATTGCTCGCCGGTGGGGTGATGCGGGTCTGCCCAGTGGCGAGATCCGGCTCCGCTTCAATGGGAGTGCAGGCCAGAGCTTCGGCGCCTTCGCGATCAAGGGCATGCACTTGGCGCTCACGGGTGAGGCGAACGACTACGTCGGCAAGGGGCTTGGCGGCGGTGAAATCGTCGTGCGGGCACCCGAGCATGCGCGCTACCGACCATCGGAGAGCACACTGATCGGCAACACGGTCCTCTATGGTGCGACCGGGGGGACGCTGTGGGCGGCAGGACAGGCGGGGGAGCGCTTTGCCGTCCGCAACAGTGGCGCGACGGCCGTGGTCGAGGGCGTGGGTGACCACGGCTGCGAGTACATGACCGGTGGGCTGGTCGTCGTCCTCGGCCGGACCGGGCGCAACTTCGGCGCGGGCATGACGGGCGGCCGGGCGTTCGTCTGGGATCCGCAGGATGAGTTCCCGGGGCGGGTGAACGGCGAGCTGGTGTGCTGCGATCGGCTGGCGGACGCCGCTACGCTGCAGGAGCTGCGGCAGTTGATCGCCCGCCACGTGGAGTTGACGAGCAGCCGGCGTGGGCGTGACCTGCTGCACGCCTGGGAGCGCACGTCGGCGCAATTCTGGCAGGTCGTTCCGAAGGTGGCGACGGCACCTGCCGTGGCGGTCGCGGAACCTGCCGAAGCGGAGCTGGTAACGGCACGGTAGGACGGCGACTGTTACGAAGGGGAGGCACCGAAGACTTTGGTGCCTCCCCTTCGTATTTGGGCGAGGCCGGCAGAAAGAAGGTCAGGCGGAGGCCTGTAGGTTAATCAGCGGTCGTCGAGCAGGCGCCGAGCGAGCACCAGCCCACCCACGGCAGGATCGTCGACGTAGGTCATCGGGCCAAGTCGCAGGCGCACATGCTGTGCCAGGCCCTCGCGCAGCCGGGCGCTCGCGCCGAGCAGGCCTCCGCCGAGCGCAGCCGGCGGCCGATCGAGATCGAGACGGCGAGCCACAGCCTCAACGAGCCGTGCCAGCTCTTTGGACGCATCGTCCACTACCGCCAACGCGTCGCGATCACCCACGGCGGCAAGGTCCAGTATGTGGCGGGCCAGCGTCGCAAGCTCCGCTCGCGACATCTCAGGACTATAGATATGCGAGACAAGCTGGGCTGGCTCCTCCAGGTTCCAATGCCGCAGGACGGTTTCGAGGATCGCGTTTGCCGATGCGCGCCCATCGGCGGTCTGTGTCGCCAGCCGTAGGGCATGGAGCGCGATCGCATAGCCGCTCCCTTCGTCGCCGAGCTGGTAACCCCAGCCGCGGGCGCGGGTGGTCTGGCCGCCCGGCGAGCGGCCATAACAGATCGAGCCCGTGCCGCAGATGAGCGCTACGCCCCATCCCTCTCGCGTGCCGGCCGCGAGGACGAGCTCGGCGTCGTTGACGATGGCGTGCTGGCGGGCAATGTGCTGCTCGGCGAGCCAGCTTTCCCAAAGCTCACGATCGGCGGGGCGTCCAACGCCTGCGAGGCCGAAACATGCAGCAGCCAGCTGTGTTTCCGGATCGAAGCCGGCCTGACTAAGCGCGTCGCCGAGCGCCGCCCGCAGTGACGCGGTCGCGGTGGCGAAGCCTACCGACTGGTAATTGCTCGTGCCGGCAGCTCCCGCGCCGAGCAGCCGCCCATCGCGGTCCCCAACGATCGCCCGCGTCTTCGAGCCCCCGCCGTCGACACCTAGAACAAGATCGCGCATGTTGCTTACCGCTTGCGCTCCCACTTACCGTTCGCTCAGATGAGCTGAGTATATCATCCGCCCTGCGGTGGCCTACCAAGCTGGAAGCGCAGCAGGAAATCATCCTCTTGACGGCAAGAGTCGCCAAGGCTATAATCAGCGACAGATTTCCATGTTGACATGTTAACATAGACACTCGAGAGGGCAGCACCTCTGTGACCGCCTTACGCAATGGACCGGTGCCGCTCTACCACCAGCTTCAGCAAGCGATCCGTGATCGTGTTGCAGCTGGGGAGTGGGCGCCAGGGGATCAGATCCCGACCATTCGTGAACTGTGCGCCTTGTATGGCGTAAGCCGGATCACAGTTGCGCAGGCACTTAGTACGCTCGTACAAGAGGGCCTGCTCACGAGCCATCAAGGCAAAGGGGTCTTCGTCGCCGTACCGAAGATCGAGCAGGGGCCGGTCCGGCTCGTCAGCTTTACGGAGGAGATTGCACGGCGCGGACATACTGCTGTCAGTCGCCCTTTGAGAATGGCGCGTGCGCTGGCCACAGCAGACGTAGCGGCGCGGCTCGAGTTGAGCCCGGGCGACCCGATCGTCGTCCTCGAGCGCCTTCGGCTCGCGGATGGACAGCCGATGGGAACGCAGAAGGCCCACCTACCTGAGCGCTTCTTCCCGGGCCTGGCGGACGTCGCCGAGCCGATCGACTCGCTCTACCGGCTCCTACAGGAGCGCTACGGCGTTGTTCCGACGATCGCGACCGACACCTTTGAGCCGATCTCTGTCGACCGAGCTACGGCGGCATTGCTCGAAGTACGACCAGGGGCGCCTGCGTTTTCGGTCGAGCGAGTGACCCGCGACCAGCGTAGTCGCCTGATCGAGTACGTCGTGTCGGTGCTGCGCGGTGATCGCTACAAAGTGGTCCTCACTTTGGAACGTCCGTGAGCGGCGGCACCTCGGCGCGGGTACTGACCTGCGGCTGTCGATCACTCGTGAGAAAGGAGAGCTATCGATCGCTCGGAAATTAGGCTCCTGCCTTGGCCTGTCCCAAGTTCACCGGCGGGACGCCCCGCTCGTCTATGTGTGCCCGCATTGGGCTACGAGGAGAACGTAACAGTGCCAACCTACAAGTTTATCTACCGCCAGGTGGCTCTCGCCGCCTGCCTGATTCTCATCGTGCCGGTTGTCGCAGCATGCGGCGGTACTCCACCGGCGACGACCCCTCCCGTAGCGCAGGCAACTGCCGCGCAAGCATCTGCCGGTAATGCAACGGCCGTGGCGCCCGCCACCAGCGCCGCCGAGGCAACCTCCGCCAGTAGCGCCACCGAGGCGCCTGCTGCCGGCAATGCGACTGCAGAAACGTCTGGCGCATCCGGCACTCCCGTGAAACTTGTCCTGCTCACGCACTGGGGTACGGCGGACTACCAGAAGATCCTCCAGCCGATCTTTGACGAGTATCATAAGCAGAACCCGAACGTCACGATTGAGCACCAGACCGTCGCCTTCGACGATCTGCTCAAGCGGATCACGACCGGACGGCTCGGCGGCGTCGCCCCGGATATCTATCACTTCTACAATCTGTGGCTCCCGGAGTTTGCCGGCAGCGACCTGCTGTCGGACCCACCGCCCGACGTGGCGGAGGACATCAAGGCAGGCTATAGCCCGAGTACGGTCGAAGGCGTAAGCTACAACGGCCGCGCCTGGGGGTATGCCACGGAGGTTAATACCTACCAGCTGATCTACAATAAGAAGCTGCTCAAGGATGCCGGCATCGACAAGGCGCCCGAGACCTGGGATGAGCTGCGCACTGCAGCCCAGAAGACGACCAAGAAGGGTGCGGACGGAAAAATAACTCAGGCCGGCTTCATGCTCCTCAAGGGCTGGGATTCCGGCGTCGTCCATCCGTTCAGCGCGCTCCTCTGGTCCAACGGCGGCGCTTACGTCTCGAAAGATGGGACCAAGGCCGCGTTCAACGATCCGGCTGGCGTGCAAACCCTGGAGTTGGAGCACGATCTGATCAAGAGTGGCTCGGTCGACCTGGGGCTGGGAATGCCGGACTTCGTCGCCGGCAAGATCGCCATGACGATTATGGCCAACTGGTGGGGCGCGGACCTGCGCAAGGGAATACCGGGTGGCATCGAAAACGTTGGCGTTGCCCCCATTCCCCACAGTGCGGGCGGCAAGTCGGCGACGCTTCAGTACAACTGGCTCTGGGGCGTGGACAAAAACAGCAAGAACGCTGCGGAGGCGTGGAAGTTCCTCAAGTGGCTCAATAGCCCGCAGGGCGGCGGATCGACGCCGATGGGCAAGTTCCTTACCTCGGGGCTCAACGCCATTCCAGGCCGCCAGTCGGACCAAAAGGCCTATGCTGCCGAGCTCGGCGACCCCTTCGTGAAGCCGTTCGTCGACGCGTTACAGGTCGCGCACACAGAGCCGATCATTCCGGGCGCCCAGGAGATCAAGACGGCGCTGCAGAAGCAGATCGAGGCCGCCTGGTTCGACCAGAAGGCGCCGAAGGAGGCGCTCGGCGCCGCCGCGGAAGAAGCGAATCGTATCCTGGCCGAGAAAGGCAAGCAGTAGCTGTGAGTCACGCACAGGGGGCATCCGTCGCCGGCGAGCGCCGTGGCGCCGCCCACCTGGCCGGCGCTCGCCGCTGGCGTATGCCCCCGCGCGGCTGGACGGGCTGCGCGTTCGTGCTGCCGGCGCTCCTATTCCTCGCCATCTTTGCGCTGGGGCCGTTTCTCTTTACGATCTGGGTCAGCCTGCATGACTGGAACATGTTGACGCCTGTCGCAAAGATGCCTTTTCGAGGGCTCGATAATTATCGCTATCTGCTTTTTACGGACCCACTCTTCCGCACGACATTCCTGAACACGGTCAAGTTCGCGGTAGGCAACGTGATCACCTCGATCGTGCTCGCCCTGGCGGTTGCACTCATGCTCAATACACCGATTCGCTTCAGAGCATTCTGGCGGGCCGTCTACTTCTTACCCTACGTGACCTCCTCGGTGGCGATCTCGATCGTCTGGGCCAACCTTTACCATCCGACCTACGGATTGCTCAATGGGATCCTGGAGTTGTTGCATCTCCCGTCCCAGCGGTTCCTGGCCAGCCTCCAGGAGGCGATGCCGAGCGTGATCGCCGTGTCCGTGTGGCACGCGGTCGGCTACTACATGATCATCTTTCTCGCCGGCCTACAGGGCATCGGAGTCGAGATCTACGAGGCAGCCAAGATCGACGGGGCCGGCGCCTGGCAGCGTTTCTGGTCGATTACATTGCCGCTGCTGAGGCCGACCCTGCTCTTCGTGGTGGTCGTCGAAACGCTCGCCTCGCTCCAGGTTTTCGACCTACCCTTCATCTTGACTGGCGGCGGTCCGGTCAACGCGACGACCACCCTGGTCCTGTATATGTACCAGACCGCCTTCGACTTTTCGCGCATGGGACGCGCTACCGCGATGGCGGTGATGCTGTTCCTTGTCGTCTTCGTCATCACGATCGTACAGCTGCGGCTGTTGAGAGAAAAGGAATGATTGGCGTACATCCTGCACCACGTCGTGTACGTCGACCGACGACGGCCCGAGGCATGCTGCGTGCCATCCTTACCTACGGGGGCCTGGCCTTCGGAGCGATCGTGATGTTGCTGCCCTTCGCCTGGATGATCGTCGCCTCGCTGATGGCCTCGCGGGAGATTATGGCGCGGCCGCTCGTCTGGTTTCCGGCGACGCCACAGTTCGTCAACTACGCAAACCTGGCCAAGGCAATCCCGCTGGGCCGGATGTATCTCAACAGCCTCTTCGTGACCATCACCACGACCCTCGGGATCCTGTTTACGAGCTCGCTGGCCGGGTACGGCTTCGCGAAGTTCAGTTTTCCCGGGCGCGATCTGCTTTTCTTGATGGTTCTGGCGACGATGATGATCCCATTTTTCGTCGTGCTCATCCCGGTCTTTTACATTGTGCGGCAGCTTGGGTGGATCGACAGCTACGCGGGTCTGATCGTCCCGAATATCGTGACGGCGTTCGGCATCTTTCTGATGCGGCAGTTCATGCTCGGTCTGCCCGACGAATTGTTGGATGCGGCGCGCATTGACGGGGCGTCGGAGATCCGAATTTACTGGCGTATTATCCTGCCGCTGGCCGGACCGGCACTCGGCGCGCTGGCGATCCTGGGCTTCGTCTACCAGTGGAACAGCTTTTTGTGGCCGCTCGTCATCATTCGCTCGCCTAAGCTTGCGACCGTTCCGATCGGCCTCAACAGCCTGCGAGTCTACGCCAGTAGTGCAGATGTTATCAATCTGCAAATGGCCGGTGCTACTCTCGGCGTTGTCCCGGTGATCCTGGTCTTCGCCCTGCTCCAGCGCTACTTCGTCCAGGGCATTGCCCTAACAGGGCTGAAAGGATAACGCAATGGATCACCACTCCCCGGCTCAGATGCCGACTCCGCAGATACGTCCATACCGCGCGGGAGACGAAACCGCGCTCCTCCGTAGCTGGAACTCTGCGCTGAGCAGGGATCCGATCAACGCGACGACCTGGCGGATGAAGGTGCTGCTCGATCCGAACTTCGACCCGGAAGGCTGCCTGGTCGCAGAGGTAGAGGGCGAGGCACGCGGCTTCCTGCTGTCGCTGGTCCGCCGGGTGCCTTTCTTCAACGACGGTCTCGAGCCCGAGGCCGCGTGGATCACGGCCTTCGGCGTCGATCCGGCTTACCAGGGCGGTGGACTAGGCACTGCGCTGGTAACCGCGGCCCTCGACCGGCTGCGAGGACTTGGGCGCACGAGCGTGACGCTCGCGCCCTACGTGCCGAACTATTTTACGCCCGGCGCGGATGTTGCAGCCTACGGACCGGGCATCCGTTTTTTAGAGCAGCGCGGCTTCAGCGTCGTCTCCCGCCCGCTCAGCATGCGAGCAGAGCTCACAGGCTTTCAGACTCCGCCACACATTGCCGAGACGGCCGGGCGCTTACGTGCGGAGGGAATTATTGTCCGGCCGGTTGTGCCCTCCGATATCGTTCCGGTGCTGACTTTCATCCAGCGCCACTTTGCATGGGACTGGCATCGAGAGGCGAGCGGCGTGCTGCTCGACCTCTTTGCCGGCGATCCACGGCAGGTCGGTATGGTGGTCGCCGTTCAGGGCGACGAGGTTCTGGGCTACGCCGAGCATCGCGCCGAGCGCTATGGGCCCTTCGGCGTCAACCCGGAGCTTCGCAGTCGCGGCATCGGCCGGATGCTCCTTGCGAAGATGCTGACGGAAATGCTCAAGAAAAACTACCACGCGGCATGGTTCCTCTGGACCGACGAGAACGCGGCCCGGCTCTATAGCCAGTGTGGGTTCCGGGAAGTGCGCCGTTTCGCGGTGCTCAGAGCGAGCGTGTAATGGGTGAGGGAAAGTCCTGTTCACGCATCATGGATCACGTATCTACCGAGTACTAACCAGGGAGCAACAATGAATTCTCAGAAGTGTATTATGGTCGTCGGAGCGCACGCGCACGACCCCGAGGTAATGGGCGGCGCAGCGGTCCTGAAGCATGTCGACGCGGGATGGCGCGCCGTGATCGTTCACATGACGCTGGGTGAGAAGGGACACAAGTCGCTGTCGGCCGGTGAATACGCCAAAATCAAGATCGAGGAAGCCCAGGAAGCTGCCCGGCGGCTCGGCGCGGAGTGCGTCATTCTGCCCTACCTCGACGGCGAGCTACCGGTAAACGAGGAGGCGCAGTGGCACATCGCGGATGCGATCCGCAAATACCGGCCGAATATCCTGCTGACGCACTGGAAAGGCAGCTTTCACAAGGACCATCGCAATACGCACATCAACACCATGGAGTCGCTCTTCTTGGCTGGCCTCAAGACCTTCCAGCGCGAGTATCCCGCGCACAGCCCGTCGAAGGTGCTCTTCCCCGAGAACTGGGAAGACATCGACGGCTTCATCCCGGACCTCTACCTCGACGTCGAAGACGTGTGGGATCGCTTCATCGAAGCGATGAAGGCCTATAGCCTCTTCCGCGGCGAGGTAGCAGCCTTCGACTACGAGCAATGGTATCAGGGCGCAAGCCTGATGCGCGGGGCCGAGGGGGGGTTCAAGCGCGCGATCGCCCTGATGAAGCCAGAAAGCGTCTACAGCCGGCGCCGTCCGGTCAAGAGCCTCGAGGCATAAGCGTGGCCGGCGCAATGAGGGTCCAAATCGGACTTGACGTCTTTCTTGCGGAAGGTCTGCCGGAGCTCGACGGACGTCGGGTGGGACTAATCACGAACCATACGGGCGTGGATAGCCGCTTCCGGAGTGGCATAGATCTGCTGCACCAGAGCCGGCAGGTCGATCTCGCCGCTCTCTTCGGACCAGAGCACGGCGTGCGCGGGGACGCGCAGGCGGGGGTGCACGTGGGCGCAGCAGTCGATTCGCGAACGGGGCTCCCGGTCTGGAGCCTCTACGGAGAGACGCGCCGGCCTACCTACGAGATGATCGAGGGGCTTGATGCGCTGATCTTCGATATCCAGGACATCGGAGTGCGCTACGCCACGTATATCTCGACGATGGCGTTCGCCCAGGAGGCTGCAGCGGCGGCCGGGCTGAGCTTCGTCGTCTTCGACCGGCCAAACCCGCTCGGGGGCTCCCAGATCGAGGGCAACCTGCTCGACCCCGCCTGGGCCTCGTTTGTCGGCGTACATCCCATCCCGGTACGCCACGGCATGACCGTGGGCGAGCTCGCCCAACTTTTTGCCGCCGACCGGGGGTGGCCTGCGCCCCTGGTCGTGCCGATGCGAGGCTGGAGCCGCGGTCAGTGGTTCGACGGGACCGGGCTTCCCTGGGTGCAGCCCTCGCCGAATTTGCCCACGCTCGACGCGGTGACGCTCTACTCCGGTACCTGCCTGATCGAGGGCACGGATGTTTCGGAGGGACGTGGGACAACCCGACCCTTCGAGCTCGTCGGCGCCCCGTGGATCGATCCGTTCAGGCTTGCCGACGAGCTCAACCGGCGCGAGCTAGCAGGCATTGCCTTCCGACCGGCTTTTTTCGCGCCGACCTTCTCCAAGCATGCCAACATTTCCTGCGGGGGGGTGCAAATCTATCTCATCGACCGCGCCGCGGCCCGACCCTTCGAGCTCGGTCTCCACCTGCTTCACGCCCTGCGGCAGCTCTATCCCGCCGAGCTTGGCTGGGGACAGGGACGTGACGGGCGCTTCTTCGTCGACCTCCTGTTCGGCAGCGACCGGCCTCGGCTTGCCATCGAGGGCGGGGCGACGGTCGAGGAGATCATGGCCGAGCAAGCAGAGGAGCTTGACAGGTTTCGAGAAAAGCGCCGAGCATATCTGCTTTATGGCGAGTGACACGAGCGAGGCCATCGTGTGTCACGGCACACACAGCGGCATCACAGAGGATCGGGCGGCTCCCGACCGAAGCGATCGGGCGCTTCGTCGAGCCGTCGAATAGCATCGCCGTCGAGCTGTGTAGGAACGCCGTCGACCAAGGTGCGATCGACGCCGAAGCGGTGAGCGCAGATGATGCCACTGCCGCGGGCGCCACGATTGTACGGACAGTCGAGGCAGAGCGCGAACTCGGCAGGGGCGTCGACGTAGGTGCAACGATCGGCAGCGCGGCGCGGGGTGCCGAAAGAGATCAGCTTGAGCTCTCCCGGCATGACCGGAGGTGGGTCACCGCTCAGCACCGCGCGCCGGCGATCACGCCTGGTGGCCATGCACGTGTTCTGTGTGAACGTGCGCCTCGCCCGATGGGCCGGACTCCAATGTCTGAATGTCGGTTTCAATTATCGGCGAATGTGTGAGCGTCTGGTGAACAGTACACGTATCTGCCGCTCGCAGGATTGCGCGATGCCGAGCAGCGGGAACGCTGGCAGGCAACTGCAGGGTCAGATCAAACCGGCCGATGCGATGGGGATCATCGGCAAATTCCCAGCGGACCTCGATCGCGAATCCATGCACCTCGAGGCCGGCGACGTCGGCATACGAGTTGATGACCGACGCGGTGCACAGTGCCAGCGAGGTCGCCAGCATGGGCAGAGGGCCAAAGTCGTCGGCCTCGACCGCCAGACCTTCGCCTCCGGCCGCGGTGTCAAGCCGAAAATGGTTATCGCCGAGTTTGCTGATCTGCATCAGGAAGGCTCCTTCATTCGAGAGATCTTCGGATCGACAG
>JBBSGA010000080.1:0-20111 GCA_038254585.1 Chloroflexales bacterium
CGATGCCTACCCCGCGTCCGGCGCCGAGCCCAATCCGGTAGTCGGCGATGTCGGTCTCGCGCCGAAAGCCATCCTCCAGTTCGTCGATATAGCTCATGCTGCGTGCCCCTGGCCGCCGACCACCACCTGCGGATTGGCTTCGAGATAGAGAAAATAGTGCGATCCACCCGACGAGGGTACGGTCTGCCCCGCCTTGCCGCACCAGCCCATCGCATCCAATTGTAATGGTCCGAAGCCGGCGCGAATTGCGTGCAGCGCGGCGACGGTCTGGCCTGAGAAAATCCCCGGCTGGTAGAGCTTGACGCCTTCGACGCTGAGCTCGTAGAGCGCCGCGCAGTTGAAGACGAAATCGCCCTGCGCCCGGCTCACCTGTCCGCCGGTATACCCCGAGAGATAGACGATCGGCCGTCCGGCGACGAGCAGGCCCGCGTTGCGCAGCGCCTCCCGCACGTCTTCCGGTTTCTGATCCTCAAACCGGCCGCTCATCGGCAGCGGATCGGGCAGCTCGATCCGGATATTGGTCATCCGTGGCACGGGCACATTGCCATAGCCCTGTGCGCGGGCGGCGTCGATGGTTCGCACACCCGCGGCCTTCGCCGAAAAGACGTCGGCAAGTGCTTCGCGCAGCGTGCCGTGGTCGAGGATCGTCGCCCGGCTGCGCCGCACGCCGTTCGGCGAAAAGGGCTGGTACGCATGATCGCCCGGAATCGGCTCGTCGACGATCGAGACGATCTCCGCCGCCATGGCCTCGCCCTGGCGGTAGCGGCCGCCCGCTCCCAGGATCGACGTGCGCAGCCCATCCGTTTCGGCGGCATGGCCGAAGGCTTCGTGTGCCAGCCCCTTGGCCATCGCGTAGTCCATTACGATTGGGTACGATCCGGCCGGATACCGCGGCGCCCCCGCTAGACGCTGCGCCTGCTCCGCCGCCCGCTGCGCCCGCCGGAGCAAGGTCGACCGATCCGTCTCGTCCAGCAATATTTCGTAGCCGGTACGTGCCAGCGACGCCGAGACCGTGTGCGGCTCTCCGTCGCGCTGCGCCGTTACGCTGTTATAGCAGTATCCGTGCGGGATCACGAAGGCGACGTCGGTCCCGTCCGAGCGCACGACACGCCACTCTTCGCGATCCGTCGCGAAGGGCGTGCGCACCTTCAGACCTGTGCCCAGGGCCATTACCTCGCGATTGACGGCCGTAACATGCTCCTGCAGTGCGTCGAGCGATAGATGATCGAGCGCATACCGCGCCGGCCCGACCACCCGCGCCTGCTCCGGTCCGACGTCGAAGATCGCCGGGTTGCGCTCCAGGCCGGCCGCTGCAGCCGCGCGCAGCCCCGCCAGTGCCGCTCCGAGTGCTTGCATCGCCACGCCGGTCTCGATGCGATCGGTCGAAGCGAATGCCGTGAAGCCGTCGCGATCGAAGACCTGCAGCCCGATGCCCTGGCTCAGCGTCGCCGCGACACTTTCGGTTACGCCGTTGGCGACGTTTAACGACCGGCGCGTGACGCGCTGGAGCCGCGCGATCAAATACGCACCTCGCCGCTCCGCCTCGTCGACCAGCTGCCGGATCAGGGGCGTATGCTGGTCAAGCTCGAAATCGGCCATGTCTCGTCCTTCCGCTCACACCCATTCGCGCCAGTCGTCGCCCACCAGCCCCCGTGCGCGTGCCGGCTGCATCGCCGTCGCGCACACGCAGTGGCGCTCGGCCGGCAGCCGCTCCAGCATCTTCCCGATAACCTCGTCCGTCGGGGGGACGCGATCGCCGATCAGACAGAGCGGCACGTAGCAGAGCTCGATCTCCCGTGCCAGGAACGCTGTCGGGGATACGCCGAGGCCCGCGAGATGGGCGCCCCATTGGCTGGCTTCGGCCAGGTCTTCCCACCTGTCCAGGGCACCGAAGACTCCTCTGCCTGCACTTGTCGCGTCGACCTCACGTGTCGCCGCTGTGAGCGTCACCCGCATCTCCGAACAGAAGGGCATCTGCTGCGGTAGGAAGCCGTAGCCCTTGCCTTCGAAGAAGGTCAGATAATGTCCGTGCGTCAGGTCGACCAGATCGTGCGGCACAGCATAGCCGTGTTCGGGCAGGAGCCGGTCCACCCGCCGCGCGGCGACGATCTCCAGGATGCGCGTGCCCCCGAGCAGCTTTGCTCCATAGACCGCTGCGCGCGCGGCCTGCGGTCCTGCTGTGCGATCGGCGTCACCTTCGCGCATGACCACCGTTCGCGTCGCGCCTGTTTGCCGGACGTCAAGCGCGATGGGCCCAAAGGGCGTGCGCACCTGCTCGTGTCTCATCCGGCCAGCTCCTCTGCGGTGCGCAGCGTGATCGCGAGGCAGCGCTCGGCGACTTCGACGCCGAAGAAGCGCGGATCGCCGGCCCCGGGCTCGACCCCTGTCGCATAGTTCGTCACATACGCCAGCGCAGCCCAGCCGATACCCAGGTCGCGGGCCAGAAAAACCTCGGGGACCAGCGTCATGCCGGCGACCTCGGCTCCCATACGCTTCCACGCGGCGATCTCGGCCGCCGTCTCCAGCCGTGGTCCTTCCGAGCAGGCGTAGGCCCCGACCGGATGCGTGCGTGGTGCCGCGGCGCGTGACGCCGCCAGCAGCGCCGCTCTGGCGCGCTCGTCGAACGGCTCCTCGATGGTCCCCCGTGCCTGTTCGACCGCCTCGGCGCCATCCCAGTGGCGACGGCGCGTCTTCGTAAAATCCAAGACGCGGTCCAATACCAGCAGGTCGTGCACCTCCAGCAGCATGTTGATGGCGCCCACACCGTTCCAGCCCAGGATCGTCGTCGTGCCCAGTTCGCGCGCGGCCCACAGGTTGGCGCGGCTGTTGACGAACGGCGGCGTTACCTCCAGTCGCCCCCACCCATGCCGCGAGGCTAGCCCGATCTTCCCACCATACCGCCGGGGCACGGCGATCCGGCCCGCGGCACCAAACGGCGTCGCGCGCTCGACCATCTCGTGTGGTCCGATAGTCCGCTCGAGGTCGAGGAAGTAGGTACCGGTCCCGCCGACGATCAGGATCATGCGACCAGGTTAGATGGCGCGCGCCGGCTCATCCGGTGGGCGCCTCTCGGCATGGTACGCGCGGATCTGGGCCGGCGTAAAGACCCCGCGGTCGGTGACGATCGCCGTGATGAGCTCGGGCGGTGTCACGTCGAAGGCCGGATAGAAGCCCGCCGCCCCCACCGCCGCGACTCGCACGCCGTTGAAGCTCAGAACCTCGGATGGATCGCGCAGCTCGATCGGGATCGCAGCGCCGTCAGGCGTGGCCGGATCCGGCCCATCGTACCCAAGCACAAAGAACGGAACTCGGTGGCGCCGTGCCAGGACAGCGTACTGGTAGGTCCCGACCTTATTGGCCGCTGCGCCGTCCATCGCAATGCGATCCGCCGCCGTGATGTATTTCGTGAACATCCCCTGGCTGAAGCAGTAGCCGGCCATGTTGTCGGTAATGACTGTCGTCGGCACTCCGATCTCGACCCCCGCGGCTGCCGCGAGCCGCGCGCCCTGGAGGTAGGGGCGCGTTTCATTGCAGACCAGCTTGATCTGCTTGCCCTGTTCGACCGCGGTGAAGAGCATCCAGTTCAGGGCCGCGCCTGCGAAGCAGTGCGTAAGAATTACGTCGCCGTCGTCGAGCATTCCCGCGGCAGCTCGCCCGCAGGCCTCGCTGCTTCGGTCGCCCCGCGCGACCTCGCCCTCGACGTAGTCGGCGGCTGCGCTTTCTGGATCCTCACCGCGCTCGATCGCATCCTCGGCCGCCCGTCGCGCGCCGTCCACAACTGCCTGCAGGTCGTCCGCGGTCGGCCGGGTCGCAAGCAGACGCTTCGCGGCCTGCCTGATCGCGGCGCGCCTCTCGGCGTCGCCCTGGCCGCGCGACAACGCCCCTGCCAGGGCGACGCCGTAGCCGCCGACATACGCCAGCGGCGGGCCGCCCTGGACGATCATCGCCTCGATCGCGTGCGCGACCTCTGCGATGCTCTGGCAGGCGACGTAGCTGCGCTCGCGCGGATAGAGGCGCCGGTCCAGCACCTGTACCACGCCTTCACGACGGTCGTACCAGAGTGTGTCGCCGCGCCTGGTTGTAAGCGGTAATGGCATTCTGCTCCAATCTTACCACGTGAGCTTGGTCTGCTCTGATCCCGGTGGCATAGAGGCACCTGGTCGCAGCGGGCGGCGCGGCCGGTGGTACAGTGCATGCAGGGTCTGAGCTAAAGCCGAAGAGAGGAACATGATCGATCCTTTGTTGTTTACCGGCCGGTACCCACGGCAGCAGGAGCTCCTGGCACTTGCCGATCAGCTCGTCCCCGGCTTTGCCGTGCGCGCGGCCGAACACGACCGCCACGGCACATTTCCGCATGAGAATTTCGCGGCGATCCGCGCGGCGCAGCTTCACCTGCTGACCGTTCCCAAGGAGTACGGCGGCTGGGGAGTCGCGCTGCCCGAGGCGCTGCTCGTGCTGGAGCGCTTGGCCCGGGGTGATGGCGCGACGGCGCTCGTCTTTGCGATGCACGTCCAGGTGCTCGGCAGCGCCGGCGAAAGCCGCACGTGGCCGGAGGATCGCTTCGCGGCGATCTGCGGGGACGTCGTCCAGGAGGGCGCCCTGATCAACTCGGCCGCCTCCGAGCCGGACCTCGGCAGCCCATCGCGTGGCGGGCTGCCGGCGACCAGGGCGCGCTGGAGCGGCGACGGCTGGGTCCTCGACGGCCGCAAAACCTTTGCCACCGGCGCGCCTGAGCTGACCTATTTTCTCGTGCCCGCCGTTCTCGACGCGCCGGATGTGCCTCCAGAGACCGTGGGCGTCTTCCTGATCCGGACGCGGCAGCCGGGCGTCGACGTGGAGCAGACCTGGGACGTCATGGGAATGCGCACGACCGGCTCACACGATCTCGTCTTCGGCGGTGCCCGCCTCGATCCCGATGCGCTGATCACCCGCCGCCAGCCAGGGTCGCCCGATCGGAGCAAAGCGAGCGGTGGTGCATGGTTCGGCCTGAGCGTCGCGGCCGTCTACCTGGGCATCGGCGAAGCCGCTCGAGACGCGGCGATCGCCTTCGCGCACGAGCGCAAGCCTACGGCCCTGGGCGGCAAGCCCATCGCGAGCCTTGAGACTATCCGGCAGCGGCTCGGCGCGCTCGAGACGGAGCTCCTGACCGCGCGCGCGCTGCTCTACTCGATCGCGGATGCCTGGGAGCACGCCCCGGCGGATCGCGCCGCGCTCATGCCCTATGTCGGTCAGACCAAGGTCGTCGCGACGACCCACGCGGTCGCCGCCGCGGACCTGGCGCTACGCGTGGTCGGCGGCCAGTCGATGAGCCGCCAGCTGCCGTTCGAGCGCCTCTTCCGCGACGTGCGCGCCGGTCTCTTTCATCCCCCCACGGAGGAGGCGGCGCACACCACGCTCGGGAAATCGATCCTCGGCCTTTAGACGCCGCGGCTACCGTGCCGCGCCCATGAGCGCCTCGTAGACGGCGCGATGGATCACGGCGCGGAAATGGCCCCAGTCGCGCCACTTGCCGTGGATCTCCGAGCTCGGATCGGCGGCGAGCCCATCGAGATGTCGCGCAAGCGCCGGGAGCGCCGCGACCTCGATCTCGCGAAACTCTTCGAGTCGCTCTCCCGCGTCCTGGCATTGCAGCGTTCCGCCGATCTCTCTGAGCAGGAAGGCAAAGCTAACAAACCCGGCAGATGTGCCGGCTTTAGCACCGGGCAGGCGGTAGCGCACGACCGCCAGGAACTGGCCCACTTCCACCTGTAGCCCCGTCTCTTCCTCGGTCTCCCGCAGCAGCGCGGCGAGGATCTTCTCGCCGTGGTGGATGCCCCCCGTCAAGAGCCTGTAGGCTCCTCGCGGATAAAAGGTCTTGATCGCGGTGATCAGCCTGCCGTTGGGCCGCTGCACCACCATGCACACCTCGCCGTAGCGGTCGGACTTCCCCAGCGGATCGAAAATACCATCGTTTTCCAGCTCGACCTCCCACCGGAGTGGCTGTCCGTAGCGCGCTGCCAGCTGCTCGATCTCGTCTTCTTCCGACGGCTTCAGCTTCAAAGTCAGCTCCTTACCCGTTGGATCGCTCTCCGGCCCACCATAATCGCCACCACGACCCAGCCGAGCCATCCCAGGACCGTCACTCCGAAGCGCGACCACCACAGAAGCAGGTGAATGCAGGAGCGCATCATCTGCATCGTAAGCCTGTAGCGCAGCGGAATCTTTACCGGCACGGACCAATCGAAATCGTCCAATCGCTCAAAGTAGCCCGCTGCTACGCACCCTTCCAGCGAGAAGATATGGATCATATCTGTATAGCTTGCCGCGAGGCGTAGATCGCGCGCAAAGGCCTTCCACGTCAGCCGGGGCGCGAGGGCGCCCGTCTCCCGATCGAGGACGACTCCTCCTCCGGTCGACCCGATTCCAAGCGAGTCGGCATACAAGCCGTATTCGGCGACGAGCGCTCCGCCGAGATCGCTGCCGAAGATATGGCGCGGAATCATACTGCTGAAGCACATCAGCACTTCGACGTCCGCCGGCAGGTCGACGATATTGAGCGCGCGCTGCACCAGCGTCGTCGCCGTGCGGCGGTCGTCGACCATGAACGGGTACTGGTAGGTGTGCACCGCGTATCCATCCGAGCGGATCTCGGCGACCAGGTTGTAGTAGGCATCAGAGGCAGCCGGGAAGAGCGCGTTTTGCCGCGCCGCCGCCACGCGGCTCATCAGCGGCAACGACCGGAGCCGCGTGAGATCCTCGAGTTGTTGGATCGACGGCTCCATATCCAGCCCCACCGCCGCGAACGGCAGCTCCTCGGCCGCTGCCCATTCCCGAAAGGCGCGATACTGGCCGACGGCCTGGGGATAGTTTTCGACGTTGAACCAGTATCCCGCGTCGTGCGGCAGGAGTAGCCAAGCGGTGAGCGGGATCGCCCACTCGGCCAGCAAGCGGACGAGCTTGGCCCGCTCGGCGCTGAAGTCGAGCATGCCCATGGCGATGCCGTAGCCGTTCGTCGACAGCCTATCGAGCAGGCCGGCCCGCTGGAAGAGCTCCACTGCTGCATCCACGTCGAGCTCCATAAAAAAGACAAGCTGTGGCCCCGCGCTTACCATAACGACCTTTGACTTCTCGCCCGGCTTGCCGGCTCTCACTTACGAGCCCATAGCCCATAGCTCGCGATTATACAGCCAGGCGCCTCGCACCTGGTAGGATATTTGCGCCGGCCACGGCAGCACGGTATGCTACAGTCAGCAGCTTCGGAGGCTCTTTCTATGCACTATAAAGTGATGATCATTGGGTCAGGTCCCGCGGGCCTGACTGCGGCGCTCTATGCAGCGCGCGCGAACTTGAACCCGGTTGTTATCCGCGGTCTCCAGCCGGGCGGCTTGATCGCCACCACCGACGAGGTGGAAAATTACCCGGGTTTTCCGGACGCTATCAATGGTTACGATCTGGCGGAGAAGATGGAGAAGCAGGCCGCGCGTTTTGGCACGAGCTTCATCGACGGTCTCGTCGAGTCCGTCAGCTTTCACCCGGGCCAGCCTCGGGACGGCAAGCGGCCGCCGCTCGCCGTCACCATCGACGGCCCCGAGACACATACCGCGGAGACCGTGATTATTGCGACGGGAGCGTCGCCCCGCAAGATGGGCGTGCCCGGCGAAGATCGGCTGGCAAATCGGGGTGTTTCGTATTGCGCCGTGTGCGACGGCTTCTTCTTCAAGCAAAAGCGTATCGTCGTCGTCGGTGGTGGCAATAGCGCCGTTGAAGAGGGCCTCTTCCTGACGCGCTACGCGAGCGAGGTCTATCTCGTGCATCGTCGGGATACGCTGCGTGCTGATCCGATCATCCAGCAGCGCGCCTTTACCAATCCGAAGATGAAATTCATCTGGAATACGGTCGCCACCGAGGTTCTCGGCAACGGCAAGGTCGAAGGTATCCGGCTGAAGCATGTCGATACCCAGGACGAGGAAGTCTTCCAGACCGACGCGATCTTTCCGTATATCGGTCACCTTCCGAATACCGGCATCTTCACCGGGCAGATCGAGATGGATCAGAGTGGCTATATTGTCACGGACGGACGCACGCGTACCAGTGTCCCGGGCGTTTTTGCCTGTGGTGACGTCGTCGACCATGTCTATCGGCAGGCCATCACGGCCGCCGGCAACGGCTGCCAGGCCGCCATGGAGGCTTCCTGGTACCTCGACCATCTCGAGGCGACGGCGCAGTCACTTGGCCAGTGGTAAGGTCGCCAGGCGTCCGTCGTCTCTCTCGTATGCGCGGGCTCCCATCGGTGGAGCCCGCCTTACGTCTGCGAGGCCGCGCGGCTAGCTTCACGCGGTGTGGAAACCCGGCATGCTATAATCGCTTTCCTAGGAATGGAGGGGCCCATGGAACTTGCGCATCGCCGAATGCACCGCGTCGACGTGATCTCGATCAGCGGTCGCATGCAGGCGCCCGAAGCCGCAAAGCTCCAGGAGCAGATAAACCAGCTATTTTCTGACGGCCGTTTTCGTATTGTGCTTGACCTGTCCAAGCTTGAATACATCAGCAGCCCGGGCCTACGCGTGCTGATCGAGGCAAGGAAGCGCGCGCGTGAGTGGAAGCTAACGGAGTTCGAGCGTGGAGATGTTCGGATCTATAGCCTGCCGCCGCGCATTAAGGAAGTCTTCGACCTGACCGGTTTTACTTCGCTCTTTCAGATCTACGATGATCTGGTTGAGGCCGTGGGCAGCTTCTAGCTCTCGACGGCTTTTGTAGACGATATACGATGCAGGTCGGTACGCTTATCGTCTCGTCTTCGCTGGAATCGCTGGGCGAGATCAGTGACTTTGTGGTCTCCGCGGCGCGTGCTGCCGGCCTTGACGATCAGGCGGTCTGGGAGGTTCAGCTTGCCGTCGACGAAGCGGCTACCAATGTTATTCTGCACGCCTATGGCGGCCACGAGGAAGGCCCGATCACCGTCCAGGTGGACGTAAGAGACGACGAGTTCGTCATCTGCCTGCATGATCGCGGCAAGCCGTTCGACCCTGATGCGGTGCCGCATCCTGATCTCGACTCCCCGCTCGAGGCGCGCAAAACCGGCGGTCTTGGCCTCTATCTCATGCGTAAGCTCATGGATCGAGTGGATTTTCACTTCGACGCCGGCGGCTATAACCTCGTGACCATGGCCAAGCGCCTGCCCTATGCGAACCTCCGCGTCGTCCCGATCTCCGGCAGAATTGACGCCGCGGCAGCGCCTGCGGTTCGCCAGCGTGTCACGGAGGCTGCCGAGAGCGGCGCGCGCTATATCGTCGTCGATCTTGCCGGTGTCACCTTTCTCTCATCCTCGGGGCTGCGCGTGCTACTGCTGCTGGCGCGCGATCTGCGCAAACGTGGTAGTGACCTCCGCCTCTGCTCGGCCCAGCCGCACGTCGCCGAGGTCTTCCACCTCACAGGCTTTGACCAGATCTTCGAGCTCCACCCCACCCGTGAAGCGGCGGTCGAGTCCTTCCCACGGAACTAGCGCGTGACGAAACCCCGGCCCACAGGCTTTAGACAGATCGTGCGCCAGCTTGCGCAGACCCTTCGTATACGCCAGCGCGCGTTGCGTGAGCTGTCGACGCTCAACGAGGTCAGCCGCGCAATCATTCGTGCGGACCTGGATGTCGACGCTCTATGTGACTTGGTTTACCGCGAGTCCTCCAAGGTGCTGGACACCTCGTGGTTCCACCTTGCGCTCTTCGACGGCGCGCACTATGTGCTCAAGGTGCGCGTCCAGAACGGCCGCCGGCTACCGTCGATGGAGTTCGATCTCAGCCACGATGAGGGGCTCATGGGCTGGATGCGCCGCACCGGTCGCGCCCTCCTGATCGACGATTTCCGGCAGGAGCTCCCGCGCCTTCCCGCCCAGCCGCGTTACCAGTCGCCCAATCCACCGCGCTCCGGCGTCTATGTTCCGCTGCTCGCAGGCGATGCCGTCATCGGAACCATCTCGGTCCAGAGCCCCCGCCCGCGGGCCTTCGATGCCGACGACTTGCGCTTCTTGTCTCTGATCGCCGACGGCGCAGCGGCTGCCATCGCCAAGGCGCGAGCCTATGCCGCGCTGCGCGAGCGTCTGTCGCAGCTCGAGCTCATCAGCGAGGTCGGCCGCCGCGCGACGGCAATTCTCGACCTCGATCAGCTCCTCCCTTCGGTCGTGGCGCTGATCCGGGATAAGTTCGAGTATTTCCACGTGCATATCTTCATTCTCGACCCGGCCAAGGGCGAGCTCGTCTTTCGTGCCTCGACGGCCGCCACCTCGCAGTACTGGCTGGCACGCTATCGGCGGCTAAAGGTCGGAGACGGCATTGTCGGCCACGTCGCCCAAACCGGAAAGTCGCTCGTCGTCAACGACGTCTCGCAGGAACCCCTGTTCATTCGCGATGTCGAAGGCACCCGGTCCGAGCTGGCCGTGCCGCTCTGCGTCGCCGATCGCCTCTTGGCCGTTCTCGACGTTCAGTCGGATCGTGTCGGCGCCTTCGGCGAGAGCGACCTCTTTGTCCTGCAAACTCTTGCCGATCAGCTCGCGACGGCGCTTGACGCGGCCAATACCTATGCCGAGCAGCAGGAAGAGGCCTGGACCCTCGCCGCTCTGCTGCAGACTGCGGAGAATATCGCGCGGCTCTCCTCGATTGACGATCTCCTCGCGACCGTTGTCCGCTTGCCGCCGTTGCTTGTCGGCTGCGACCGTTGCTCGGTCCTGCGCTATACGCCCGATCGGGATGCGTTCGTCACGGTCGAGGAATGGGGATGGCCGCCGGAGGCCTGCAATGCCCTCCTGGAGCGCCCGATTCCGGCCAGCGATGCGCCTCTCCTGCGCGAGGTGCGCCGCGATCGAACTCCGGTCGCGGTCGACGATGCCGCCGAGCGCGGCTGGATCTTGCCTGCAGTCGTAAACCAGTGCCGGAGTGGTCGCCTGCTGGCCCTCCCACTCAACGCCCGCGGCGCGCTGCTCGGGGTGCTACTTCTGGATCGTGACCCCGATAGCGAGCCATGGGAGACGCGGGGCATTACAGTCGCCCTCGGCATTGCCAACCAGGCCGCCGGCGCACTCGAGTCGGCCTTGCTCGCGCGGTCGGCCGTGGACCAGGAGCGATTGGCACAGGAAGTCGAAGTGGCGCGTGATATTCAGACGTCGCTGCTCCCTTCCACGGCCCCGGCGCTGCCGGGTTGGGATGTCGCCATGGCCTGGCAGTCGGCCCGGCTCGTCGGCGGCGATTTCTACGATTTCTGGCACGTTCCGGCTGTCTTTGAAGAGGGGCTGCTTCGCGCGATGCCGCCGGATATCGCATTTGGCGGAGAGAACCAGAATCATCTGCTGGCGCCCCTCGGCTTCGTCATCGCCGACGTGTCGGATAAAGGGGTGCCGGCCGCTCTCTTCATGGCGCTGGCGCGCTCGCTAATCCGCGCCGCCGCCCTAGACGGATCGTCGCCGCGTGTCGCAACCATGCGCGCCAACCGCTGGATCACGCGCGACTCACAGTCCGGTATGTTCGTCACACTCTTCTACGGTGTGCTCGACATCCCGACCGGCCGGCTGCGCTTCACGAACGCCGGCCATAATCCGCCCTTGCTGTTTCGTCGGGACGGCGAGATCGACCCGCTCGCGACTCCCGGCATCGCATTGGGTGTTATCGAGGCGGCGATGCTTCACGAGGCCGAGACGATCGTTGAGCATGGGGACATCATCGTCTGCTACACCGATGGCGTGACCGAGGCGATCGACGAGCAAGATCAGGAGTATAGCGTGGCGCGCCTCACCGACGCCGTTCGACGCCATCGCGATCTGCCTGCCCGTGGCATCGTCGATGCGATCCTCTCCGATCTGGCCGCGCACACTGGCAAGCGTCCGGCCTTTGACGATGTAACGTTGATCGTGATCAAGCGATCGGCTCTCGAGACGAGCAGCCCATAGCCCGGCGCCTGCGTCTGCAGCTCCGCACTCAAGCATTCCCGATCAGGTACCCGGCCGCGAAGACGAGTGCCCCGCCGAGGACGACCTGAATGATCGAGCGTGCAAAGCTCATGTGGAAGTAGCGATACCGGATCGCCGAGATCACGAACAGTTCGACCGCGACGACGATGTAGGCAAGGATCAACGCAGTACGAAGCTGCGGAATCAGAAACGGCAAGGTGTGGAGCGAGCCGCCTAGAAAAGTTGCCAGCCCCACGATCAGTCCGCGTCCGAGCGGTTTGCCCCGCCCTGTGATGCTGCCGTCGTCGGATAGCCCCTCGGCGAAAGCCATGCTGATCGCGGCGCCGACTGCCGCCGCCATACCGACCAGGAACGCATCCCGCGGCGAGCGGGTTACGTACGCGGATGCGAAGATCGGCGCCAGGGTCGACACCGATCCATCCATCAGTCCCACCAGCCCCGGCTGCACGACCTGCAGCAGGTAACGGTGCTCGGCCTCCGGGATCCGCTGTGCCTCATTGCGGCCCGCGCCGCCCGCTTGCCGCTGTATATCGTTATCCTTCGCTACGTCCATCCGTTCGTTCACCTATTGAGAATGATTATCATTGACGTCCCTAGTATACTAGGAGGACGGTGGGGACGCAACTCCGGGGAATGACAGAATCATGATCTTCGCATACGGCCGAGCTCCCTCCGGCAAAAGCCCGGCCTTTATGGCCGGGCTTTTGCTCGCTCCCGCGTCGCGTCGCGCCATCGCGCATCCACGACTCCGGTTCTTCACACAGTTAGAGCCGGGCGCGACTGCCTTCCTCCTGCCTCTGTTGCTCACGCCTCGCAGCCGTCGATCGTAGTGCGGCTGGGACCACTCCGCGGATCGAGGCGTCGAGGAGCTCGATCGGGTGCACGGCCGGCATCACGATGCCGGCCCGCTTGAGACCGTTCGAGATTTGCAGCAGGCAGCCGGGGTTGCCCGTCGCCAGAACGTCCGCGCCTGTCTGGCGCACGAACGAGACCTTCCTGTCCGCCAGTTGTTGCGCCGGCTCCGGTTCCGTCAGATTGTAGATACCTGCCGAGCCGCAGCAGATCGCCGCTTCGCCGATCTCCACGATCTCCAGGCCGGGAATCGTCCGCAGCACCCGGCGCGGCTGCTGCTTGACACCTTGTGCATGCTGGAGGTGGCAGGCATCGTGGTAGGCCACGCGTAGCGGCAGCGGATGGCGCGGCGCGCGTGGCTCCAGTTCATCCAGAAGCTCCGTGACATCCCGGCACTTCGCCGCGAAGGCCACGGCCCGCTCGGCCCATGCAGGGTCGTCGCGCAGCAGGTAGCCGTACTCTTTGACCGCCGAGCCGCATCCCGCCGCGTTGATCGCCACGGTATCCACCTCCGCCGCCTCGAATGCCGCGATCGTCCGGCGCGCCAAGGTCAGCGCATCTTCTTCCTGCCCCGCGTGCAGCATCAGCGCTCCACAGCAGCCTTGGTCGCGCGGCACGATCACGTCGCAACCCTCCGCCGCCAGGACCCGCGCCGTCGCCGCGTTCACGTCGGCGAAGAAGATCCGCTGCACGCACCCGAGCAGCAGCCCGACCCGGCGGCGTGCCGGCCCTGCCGCGCCGGTATGCTCGGGGACCGGCGCGCGCAGCCCGCTCGTCGTGACCGGCGGCAGCAGTGCCTCCATCGCCTTCAGCCGCGCCGGCAGGATCTTCAGCACGCCGCTCCTTTGGACCAGCGCGCGCAGGCCGCTTTGCTGATAGACCCAGAGTGGCGCCGCCAGCACGCGCAGTCGCGCCGGGTAAGGAAAGATCTCAAAGAGCATGCGGCGGAAGAGGCGGTCAGGTAGCGAGCGCGGATAGTGCCGCTCGATCTGCGCCCGTGTCGCCTCGATCAGCTTCTCGTACTGAACACCGGATGGGCACGCCGTGACGCACGCCATACAGCCAAGGCACTGGTCGAAGTGGCGGACGTACGTCGCGTCCATCGTCGCCTGCCCTTTGGCCCCCATATCCATCAAGTAGATGCGCCCCCGCGGCGAGTCCATCTCCTCGCCCCACAGCAGGTACGTCGGGCAGGTCGGGAGGCAGAAGCCGCAGTGGACGCAGTCCTCGATCAGCTCTGGCGCGGGTGGATGGCGGGCGTCGAAGATCCCGGCCGTCGCCGTCTCTTCGGTGTGGTCGATCTTCGCCATTAGAGCCTCCCGATGTATCGCCCGGGGTTCATAATCCCCTGCAGATCGAATTGTGCCTTCACCCGGCGCATGAGCGGCAGTGCGTCGCCCGCCGATCCCCAGACGTCGATCTCTTTCCCTACGCCCTCCGGCATGGAGAGCAGAACCATGGTGCCACCCTGCTCCACGATCCGCGCGCGAGCCGTCCCCGCTGCCGCCACCAGCGCCTGCTCGCCGCCACCTTCGAAGCGCACGAGACCCGTGCCCGTGGCTTGCGCGACGATGCGCACCGCCAGGCGTAGGCGCCCTGCCACCTGGTCGCACATCTCGAGGGTCGCGCCGACCGACGTGGGTAGCACGCTGAAGCCCGCCACGATCGCCCCATCCGCGTCCGCGAAGATCGAAGCGTGGGCTTGCCACGTGATATGTGAGGCTCCTTCGTCCAGCGCCTGCACCGCTAGCCCTGCTTGGCGCGCCCGATCGAGCAAGCTGTTGCTCTGCGCGACGACCGAGGCTTCGACCCCCGAGAATCGGACGTATAGGCTGTACCTGCCGTTGGTCGACACGATCTGCATCCCCGTGGGCGTGAGCGGCGAGGCCTGTAGGTCGATCACAAAGGCGTGTGCGGCGCCCGCGCTATCCGCCTCGAGACGCAGGGACGCGATGGCCTCCGGGAGCGGATGAAGGCGGACCGTCGCAGAGGTAATCAGTCCCAACGTCCCCAGCGAGCCCGTGAACAGCTTCATCAAGTCGTAGCCGGCGACATTTTTTACGACCTTGCCTCCGCCTCGCGCCAGCGTGCCATCCGGCAGCGCGACTTCGACGCCGATCAGCAGGTCGCGCATCGACCCGTAGCGTAGCCGCAGCGGCCCGGCGGCATTGGTCGCCACGATCCCGCCGAGCGTCGCCTGCTCGGGCCAGGCCGGATCGATCGCCAGCATCTGCCCATGCCCGGCCAGTGCCCGCTGCAGCGCGCCGATCGCCATGCCCGCCTCGACGGTCGCCGTCATATCGCCGTGCGAATGCTCGATCAGCCGCTTCAGATGCTCCGTAGATAGCACGATGTCCGCCGCCCGCGGGATATTCCCCCACCGCTGCTTGGTGCCGCCGCCGCGCGGGAGAACGTGCAGACCCTGCTCGCCGGCGGTACGCAGGGCCGCGGCGGCAGCCTCGGCCGATTCCGGCGCTACAACCCACGCGGGCTGCCGGCCGAGGACGGCATCGGCGGCTCCGGCCGGGCGGACGTTATCGGTGCCCACGCTCGCTTCGAAGAGCGCTCGGAGGTCGCTGTGTTCGCTAATCATCGCTTCCTCGAGGTGCGTGCCGAGCGCTAGAAGAGCTCGGCCAGTCCGGCAGTCACGAGCGGATGCTCACGGTAGACGCCGGGCTGCTCGCCGCACAGCCGCGGCGTGGGAAAGACCTTGTTGGGGTTCGACAGATGATCGGGATCGAAGGCGCATCGCACCCGCTGCATCGTCTGCATGTCCGGCTCGCTGAACATAACGCTCATATACTTGCGCTTCTCGGCTCCGACGCCGTGCTCGCCGGTAATCGATCCTCCGGCGCGCACGCAGAGTTTCAGGATCTCGCCGCTCAGCACGTCTGCCTGCTCGGCTTGTCCCTCGATCCGGCCATCGTAGAGCACTAGTGGATGGAGGTTGCCGTCCCCGGCATGGAAGACGTTTGCCACCCGCAGGCCGTACTCCTCGCTCATTTCGTCGATCGCCGTCAGCACTGCCGGTAGAGCCGTCCGCGGAATGACCCCATCCTGCACGATGTAGTCCGGCGAAATGCGCCCCATCGCAGCGAAGGCCGCTTTGCGTCCTTTCCACATCAGCGCGCGCTCCTCGTCCGTCTGCGCCTCGCGCAGCTCCCACGCGCCGGTCCGCTCGCAAATCGCCCGGACCTCGCCCGCGAGTGCCTCGACCTCGATCGCCGGCCCGTCAAGCTCCACCAGCAAGAGCGCGCCCGCGTCGAGAGGATAGCCTGCGTGGACCGCCGCCTCGGCTGCCTGTATCGATAGGTTGTCCATCATCTCGATCGCTGCCGGCAAGATTCCCGCCGCGATAATCGCGGAGACCGCCGCCCCGGCGTGATCGGTGTGATGGAATGCGGCCAGCAGCGTTTGCACCGCCTCGGGCCGCCGGATCACGCGCAGCGTCACTTTCGTGGCGATGCCGAGGGTTCCCTCCGCTCCGACGAAGATGCCGGCCAGGTCATAGCCCGGGCTGTCGAGTGCCGCCCCGCCGAGGTGCACGATCTCGCCATCGGGCAAAACCACCTCCAGTCCGAGCACATGGTTGACCGTGAAGCCGTATTTCAAACAGTGCGCACCGCCCGCGTTCTCCGCGACGTTGCCGCCGATCGAGCAGACCTGCTGCGACGATGGGTCGGGCGCGTAGTAAAGACCGTGCGGTGCCACGCGCTGCGTAACCTGCAAGTTGATCACGCCCGGCTCGACCACGACCCGCTGGTTGGGGATGTCGACTTCGAGAATTCGATTCATGCGAGCGAGGCTGATCACGATCCCTCCCTCCGCCGGCAGCGCACCACCGCTCAATCCCGTGCCCGAGCCGCGTGCTACGAAGGGCATCTTCTCTCGATGGCACACCCGCACGACGCCCTGCACCTCGGCCGTGGAGCGCGGCAGGACCACCGCCTCCGGCATCGTGCGGAAGTTAGTCAGACCGTCACACTCGTAGGTCTTGAGTTGATCGTGCTCCGCGATCAGTCCGCCCTCGCCTACCACCGCCTGTAGCTCGTCCAGGATCCTGCCGTCCATGGTCGCCTCCCGAAGTCCCCTTTCCCCTATCTTACGACGTTTTCGCACGCGCTCGCCAGAGATAGTAGAGCGCGATCGAGCCGGCCGTCGCCGCGTTGAGCGAGGCGACGTGTCCGGCCATCGGGAGTTTGATCAATAGATCGCAGCGATCGCGCACCAGGCGCGCGAGTCCCGGCCCTTCGGCTCCCACGACGAGGGCCAGCGGCATCGCCAGGTCCACCCGATCGTACTCCTGGGCGCGCTCGTCGTCCTCCAGTCCCACGACCCATACCCGCTGCTCTTTGAGCTCTTCGATCGTCTGCGCTAGGTTCGTTACGCTCGCGATCCGGAGGTGCTCGACGGCGCCGGCCGAGGCGTTGACGACGGCCGGTGTAACCTCGGCCGACCGGCGTCCAGGCAGCACCACGCCGTGCGCGCCCACTACGTCGGCCGTTCGCAGGAGCGTGCCCACATTCTGGGGATCCTGCAGGTGATCCAGCAGCAGCAAGAGTGGGGGCTAGCCGCGCTCTGCGGCGAGCCCCAGCATCTCGTCGAGCTCTGCATATGGATAGGGTCCCGCTTCCAGCGCGACGCCCTGGTGGTTGGCTCCGCCGGTCATCTCGTCGAGGACCCGCCGATCGCCATAGTCGACTGCGATCGCGGCATCGTCCGCCAGCGCTTCCAGCTCGACGATCGGCGCGCTCTGCTGCACGCCGTCCGCCACCAGCAGTCGTTTGAGCTTCCTGCGGCCGGCCAGCAGCGCTTCACGCACCGCATTTCGGCCGTAGAGCAATTCGCTTCCCGCCTGCCGTCCGCGCTGCGCGGGCGCGGCTGGTCGCCCGACCGGCCGCCTAGCCACGAAGCGCGTCGCGGATCTTGGCGAAGAAGCCGCCATCGTGGTCGTCATCCGGCTCCCCGCCGAGCTCGACCGAAAGCTGCTTGAGCAGATCGCGCTGCTTATCGGTCAGCTTGGTCGGCACGACGACCTTGGTCACGACCAGCTGGTCGCCCCGCCCGTTGCCGCGCAGGAAAGGCGCGCCCTTGCCGCGGATGCGGAAGATCTCGCCGCCCTGCGTCCCCGCCGGGATCTCGAGCTCGGTCTCTCCGTCGATCGTCGGGACGCGCAGCGCTGCGCCCAGCGCTGCCTGCGCGATGTTCAACGGCATCTCGAGCACGATCTCGTTCCCGCTGCGCTGGAAGAGCTTGTGTGGGTTGACGCTCAGCGTCACGAAGAGGTCGCCTGCCGGCCCACCGCGTGCGCCGCCCTCGCCTTCGCCGCGCAGCCTGATCTGCGCGCCCTCGTCGACTCCGGCCGGGATCTTCACAGTCAGCGTGCGAGTAGCCCGGCGCCTACCGGCGCCGCGACAATCACGGCACGGCACCGCGATCTTTTTTCCCGTCCCGCCGCACTCGTCGCACGTCATAACCGTCAGCATATTGAAGATCGGAGCGCGGGTGCGGATCTCGCCCTGGCCGTTGCATTTCGGACAGCGGATCGGATCAGTTCCTGGCTCTGCCCCGCTCCCTGCGCAGGTGCCGCATTCCTCGAGCCGCTCGAAACGAATCTCCTTCTCTACGCCAAAGATTGCCTCTTCGAACTCGAGCGCTAGGTGATAGCGTAGGTCGGAGCCCCGCACGCCGCCGCGCTGGCTCGCGCCGCCGCTGCGGGCGCCCTGTCCGACGAATGCGTCGAAGATCGTCGAGAAGATATCGCCGCCGCCAAAGCCGGCCCCACCGAATGGGTCGAACCCGCCGGCCGCCCCGCCGAGGCCCGCGTGTCCGAACCGGTCGTACATGGAGCGCTTGTCGCCGTCCGAGAGCACCTCGTAGGCCTCGCTCACTTCCTTGAACATGGTCTCGGCCTCCGGCTCCCTATTGAGGTCCGGGTGATATCTCCGCGCCAGCACACGGTAGGCCTTCTTTATCTGTTCGGGGCTGGCGTCACGCGTAACGCCAAGCACCTCATAGTAATCTCGCTTCGATGCCGCCACCATGATTACTCCATTGCGAGGGGAAACCGGCATGGGAGAGCCCGGTTCCTTCTTCCCGCGTTACGCGCCTACCTCGTCCTCCGGCACTTCTTCCGCCTCGCCGCTGCCGTCACCATTCTCGGGCGTCTCGTCCGTGGTCTCTATAAGCCGCGCCGCTGCCGCGGCCAGTTCGCCAACGCGATCCCGCATCGCCGTCAGATCGTCCCCGGCGAGCGCCTCGCGCAGCGACGCGATGTGCTGCTCGATCTCTTCGCGCAGCTCGACCGTCGCCGCCTCTCCACGCTCGCGCAGCTTGCGCTCTGCGCTGTAGATCGTCCCGTCGGCCTGATTTTCGAGCGCGATGCGCTCCCGGCGCTCCTCGTCGGCGTCGCGGTTGGCATCGGCATCGGCGACCATCCGCGTAATATCCTCGTCGCTGAGGCCTGAAGACGAGCGTATCGTAATGCCCTGCGCTCGGCTCGTCGCCTTGTCCTTGGCCTCGACGTGCAGCAGACCGTCCGCGTCGATGTCGAAGGTCACTTCGATCTGCGGAACCGCGCGCGGCGCCGGCAGAATGCCCGTCAACTCAAAGGTCCCCAGCAGCTTGTTATCCGTCGCCAGCGGTCGCTCGCCCTGGTAGACCTTGATCTCCACTGCCGACTGGTTGTCGCTCGCCGTCGAGAAGATCTGCGCCCGGCGCGTCGGAATCGTCGTGTTGCGCTCGATCAGCGGTGCCATGACGCCACCGCGCGTCCCGATGCCGAGCGTGAGCGGCGTCACGTCTAGCAGCAGGATATCCTTGATCTCGCCGCCCAGGACCGCTCCCTGGATCGCCGCTCCCAGCGCAACCACTTCGTCCGGATTGACGCCCTTGTGCGGCTCCTTGCCGAAGAACTCCTTGACTGCCTCCTGTACCGCCGGCATGCGCGTCTGCCCGCCGACCAGAATAACTTGGGCGACGTCCGCCGGTTTCAGACCCGCGTCCTTCAGCGCCTGCTTGACGGGCCCGAGCGTGCCTTCGACCAGGTCAGCCGTCAGCTGCTCCAGCTTTGCCCGCGACAGCGTCGTCTGGAGGTGCTTCGGCCCGGACGCGTCGGCGGATATGAACGGCAGGTTGATCTCGGCCTGCAGCACAGTCGAGAGCTCTTGCTTCGCCTTTTCTGCCGCCTCTTTCAGCCGCTGGAGCGCGACTCGATCCGCGCGCAGGTCGATGCCCTCTGCCCTCTGGAACTCCTCCAACAGCCATGTGATGATCCGCTGGTCGAAATCGTCTCCGCCCAGGTGCGTGTCGCCGTTGGTCGCCTTGA
>JBBSGA010000081.1:0-20105 GCA_038254585.1 Chloroflexales bacterium
GCGTTCATCCCAGCGATTTTTGATGCGATTGCCCTGCATCGCAGCTGCCGCCGGACCCTCTGTTGGCTCATTGCGGCCGGTGAGACGATCGCCAGGTTAGAGCCACGTAGAACTCTGGCAGTGTTACAGCTCGAAGCCGATTGCGCGCAGAAATGCCAGGGCGATCACCGCATGTCCCGGCGCGCCCGGATGGATCTGATCGTCCGCCCAATCGGCCGGCGTCGTATGCTCGAGGACGGTGTCGAAGGCGGACTGCGTGCGCACCAGGACGGCATCGAACTCGGCGGCCAGCTGCCCGACGGCCGCGCCGAAGCAATCCATCTCGTTTCGCATCGGACTCGTACGATCCGGCTCGATCATATACGGCTCCATCAGAATCAGGCGCGCTCCGGTAGCGGACCGTGCGCGGGTCAGGAGCTCGCGCAGCGTCGTCGTGTACTCAGACAGTGGCACTCCCTCGTGGACGTTGTCGCCGAAGGCGCGCCAGACGTCGTTGATGCCGATCTTGACCGACAGCCAGTCGGGACGCTGCGCCACCACGTCCTGCTCCCAGCGCTCGGCTAGATCGCGCGTCGTATCGCCGCCGACGCCGCGGTTGACGAAGCTGAGCCGGAGCTCAGGATACCGCGCCAGAACAAGGCTGCGCACCATACCCACGTAGCCGTTGCCGAATGGGGCGTCCGCGCCGCGGCGATTGCAGTCGGTGATGCTGTCGCCGATGAAGACGATCTTCTGATGGGGTTCAAATAGCATATCTGCGACTCTCCTCTCCTACCGAAGCTTTGACAGCCCGATCCAATCGGAATGGCGGTATGGCAGCTATTCTACGACGTCTGAAATCTCGGATGGACGGCAGCATACATGGTTTGAAGACTTTGCACGATTGATGTGGCCATTGCATCAATCGTCTCTCGGTATAGTCGGTCGGCTTGCCCCGAATGATCCACTCCTGTCCGATGACACACCCCAAGATTGGGCTGCCTAGCCTGCAAATTGGCAACCGATCCACTCAACCCACGAAACTTCGTTAACGCCAGCCCCGCCCAGATCGGCACTGGAAGCGTCTCGTGCTCATCGGTGCGGACCTAGGACGTGCCATCCTCTTGGCCGCGGTGCCGCTTGCCTACAGCCTAGACGTGCTCCACATCGAGCCATTGTACGTCGTTGCCTTCCTTGTAGGTGTCCTGGACACCTTTTTCGGCACCGCCTACGCCCCGTTCCTGCTCGCGGTAGTGCAGCGCGACCGGCTCGTCGAAGCCAGCGCCAAGCTGAACCTGAGTGGGGACGGCAGTGCATCTCCTTGGGCCCGGGGTAGCAGGTGCGCTGGTGCAGGCCGTGACTGCGCCCGTTGCCATCCTTGCCGACGCGTTGTCCTTCGTCGTATCGGCGTTGTCCCTGGCGCTTGTGCGCGCACGGGAACCGGCTCTACCCCGATGGAGCATCGGCAAAGCATCGGGCGCGAGATCGTCGAGGGCCTGCGGCTGGTCGCGGGCAACGCGCTCTTGCGCCCTATCGCAGGCACCAAGGGCACCTGGGAGTTCTTCGACAACGTGGTAATGGCCGTCCTCGTGTGGTACCTCACGCGCGAACTGGGGCTGAGCCCGGCGGTGCTGGGCCTCGTCTTCGTCGGCGGCCCGCTTGGCTTCCTGCTGGGGAACCTCCTCGCGGCGCGGGCGATCCGCGTGCTCGGGTTCGGACCGACGGCGATGTGAGGCGGGATCATCGGCTCGGCTCCCGAGGTGCTCTTTGTCCTTGCAGGTGGGCCGGTGCTGCTGGCGGTGTCTGGGCTGATCATGACTGAATTCATCATTACCTTCGGGGCGGGCTCTACTCCATCACGACCGGCAGCCTGATCCAGATCGTGACGCCGGACCAGCTGTTCGGCCGGATGAACGCCAGTTTCAATTTCCTGACGGGCGGCGTTGCGCCCCTGGGCGCCTTAGCCGGTAGCTTTTTGGGCGGGGCGATCGGGCTGCGGCCGACTCTGGTGGTGGGGGCGATCGGGGAGGTTATCGGAGTCCTGTGGGTCTGGTGCTCCCCGCTGCGGACGCTGCACGAGCAGCCCCAGTCCGACGAGAGCCACTGCGGCCTAACTCGAGGGTACAACGCCCAACGCCTCGTACACTCTGAATAGTCCATACTCTTTTGCGCCTGGGCAGACTGCCGCTGCGATCATGGACGGTTGCTTAAGACGTGCTCTCGCTGCCGCAGCGTCGCAACCTCCCACCCGACCTGCTAGCTCAGCATCGCCGCGGGATGTGCCAGGAGCCACTCTCCGAGGCGCAGGAAGGGTAGTCTGGCCCGAAGGAGGCCCACGGGATCGTTTATGAACCCGTCGAGTGCGGCATGGTAGAGCGGCACGGCGGCAGTGTAGGGAGCCAGCGCCCTTCTCTCCACTGGAGTGAGGCGGGAGTTCGCCGCGGCCTCGTATTCCTCGATCAGCCGCGGGACGCCATCCCATGCGAAGCTCTGCGGCGCCCGGTGCCCGTCAAGCGCGTGCACCATGAACGCCAGGGCGTAGGCGAGCTCGTGGATCCGTGGCCTCAAGGCGAGGAAGCCGAAGTCGAGGTAGGCTGTCTTGCTCTCCGGCGTCCGGCACACATTGCTCAGGCGCACATCGCCATGGATAAGCTGCATCGGCAGCCCGGTCGCGGGCAGCCACTGCGTGCGCAGGCGCCGCACGAGGTCGCGGAGGAGCCGTGCGATCTCCGCGGCCTCGCGATCACCCTGGACGGCTGCCTCGGTGACCTGTAGCCAGCGCGACAGAGAGCTCGGCGGCGCATACGTGGCGACGAGCGGGCGCGGAACCCTTAGATCGAGGGCTGCCAGCGCACGGTGGAGGGTGCCCATCGCACCGAACATCCAGGAATAGGAGCCGAGCGCCGCCTCTGGCCGCGCGTGCGGTATGTACCCCTCCAGCTCGGCCCATCGGTTCCCGCATCGAAACACGGTCGAGTGGCGCCAGCGCAATGGAACAGGAACGACCAGTCCTTGGCCAGCGAGACAGCGTCGCGCCTCTTGGAGGGCGAGCAGCCGCTGCCGCGACACGAACGGCTGGTGGACGCGCAGTACCAGCCCCGCAGGCTCCAGCCTCGCGTTGAGGCTCATGACGCCGCCGAGGTCGGTGACTCGTGACCCCGGGCCGATCTCGGCGACCAAATGCCGCACGTCAGGGTTGTTCAGGGTCGGGCGGTCGGGGTCGGAGGGGTCGTCCTTCCACCATTCCAGCAGGCGCGGATGCGGACTCGGATCCACTGCTCGGCACCTCCAGTTTCGGTCACCGCCATAGGTGTAACATGGATCCGCACTGCGTGGAGCGTACCGTCACTTTTCCAGCACTCTCCGGACGCGACCCCACCGCGGGAATAGTGGACCCCTTAGGCTGTTAAACGTCCCGCGGATGGACGAGCGTAATTTCGGAAAAGCGTCGGAAGTCTGCGATGTTGAACGTGAGTAAGTGCGTGATACCGTGCGCCTTCATTACGGCAACGAGCCGTGCGTCATGGGCCTGCTTACCTTGAACGTCGTGAGTCAGCACGAGCCGTAGCCATGCATCGTAGATCGCCGGCACATCCGGCAACAGGTCGAAGATGTTTTGAAAGTAGTGCAGTTCTGCCGCGGCCTGAGCAGCCGTCAGGTCCAACCCTCTCGCGCTGACGGGACGTGTCGCAACAGCCCAGAACTCGATAAGGTTTTGCGGTGTGAGGCAAAGCCGATCCCCCTGACGCAGCAGTTTAGCGATAGCCGCAGTAGCAATGGGATATTCCGGTGCTTGCGGCTGCGCGCTACGCGTGAGCAGGTTGGTATCTAGCAAATAGCTTGTGGGAGACGCGGGAGCAGTCGCCACACTCGCACTTTGGGTCGAATGTTGGGTTAAGCTGCTTGCTTGGACCATGGCGCCCTGAGCCCGTGCGGCTCGTTCGATGCGTAAACTGGCCTTGACCGAGATAGGCCGGTTGTCTTCGTCGTCACAGGCCACGATCCTCATACAGGTTGTCGCGCGACAAGGCCTCCATCGGAACGACCGGTATGTCGGTGCGATGACCATCGGCCCAGTTCAGGAAGGCAGTTGCTTTTTCCTCAGGTGTCAGCGCTGATGGTGCCGGCCTCAAGGCAGTTCCCGTTGTTGCACTTCCATTCGCCGCGGCACGCGCCTCGCGCTCGACAAGGGCTTTGGCGAATTCGACCGAGGTCAGGCCGTGCCGTGCTGCCGCCTGGCGCAACCCTTCCTCCACTTCCGGCGCGACCTCAATAATCAGCAGCATCATGCACCTCCTCCGGGTTGATCGGAATGGCGGGTATTGTACGCGATGTTCATGACCATAGCTACACCGGCTACACCATCATGTCGAGCATTGCCACTCTCCAATGTCTGAGGGTTATAGCCATGCTTATAGTGGAGGCGTCCGGTAGAGGACGCGTTTCCCAACCCGGATTTCGACATCCACCAGGTATTTCGCGACCTCCTGGAGGTCGGGCGTCATCCCGAGGCCCGGCGCTTCCGGAACACGAATGTGGCCGTCCTGATCCATCTGGAGATGCTCGTGGGTGAGCTCCATCGCGACCGGTTTGGCGTCGATCGGATATTCACAGATCACGTCCTCCTCGAATCCGGCGAAGGGCTGCAAGGAGGCGCTCAGCGCGAGGTGTGACGTGAACGTATGGTTGACATACGTCACCCGCCGCGAGCGCGCGTACAGGGCAACCTTGCGGGCGACGCTGATGCCGCCGGCGCGGCCGGCGTCGATCTGGATGTAGCCCAGCGCCGCATGGTCGATCATCTGTCGCGCCATGTAGTAGTTGTGGCAGCCTTCTCCCCCGGCCAGCTTGACGCGGCGAGCCTGGGCAGCCAGATCCCGGTAGGCGTCGAGCGCCCCGGAGACGAAAGGCTCCTCGAGCCACGTCACGCGGCACTCTTCCAGCACTTTCAGCCGGGAACGGGCGCCCTGCACGTCGTCGCGCCAGGCTGTCCCCGCGTCCACCAGCAGGATCCCATCGCTTCCCAGCCCCTCGCGGGCCGCCATGACCTGCGCGACGTCAGCCTCGAGACTACCCCTGCCGAAAGGACCCCAGCCGAACTTGGCGGCTCTGAAGCCCAGCTGCCGTACCTTCGCAGCCTTCTCCAGCGTCTGCTGTGGCGTATCGCCGAAGAGCTGCGAGGCGTAGGGCATTTTTGGATAGGCAATAGGGTCGCCGAGGAGCTCGTAGACCGGCGCAGCGTGCTGCTGGCCCATGAGATCCCATAGGGCGATATCGATGCCTGACCATGTATGATCGGCCTGGAGCAGGTCCAGGCTATTCTCGCGGACGAGGTCGCCGATGCGGGCGATATCCGCCGTCGACTCCAGCCGCTGGCCAAGAACAGACTCCGCGATGGGCTTGCACGCGCTATGCGACTTCGGGCAAACGAAACTCGCAATCGATACCAGTGGCGCCGCCTCGCACTCGCCCCATCCGGTATATTCTCCCGCCTGCACCCGCACCAGCAGTGCATCCTGGCTGCCGTCGCCGATGTCGAGCACTTCGGGCATAGAAAGATAGAAGAAATCGACGGCTTCGATCTTCAAGCATCCGTCCTTCCGTGATCCGTCGCCCTGGGCAGCTAATGAAAGAGCGACTCGAACATGCGCTGGCGCTCGGCAAGAGCTGCCGCCACCTGCTGCGTCGTGAGCAGGCCCATTGCTACAAGCACGTCGCCGAGCGATGCAGCAGGCTTGCGCTTCGGCTCGGCAGGAAGCGACCTACCGAGCAATAGCCTACCGGTCCGCTTGATCGCCCTCATCTGTGCCTGATAGGCCGCCATCGCCGCGCTATATTCCCGCTCGTGCTCGATCGCCAGCCCCGCCTGCCGCGCCATCGCCTCCCCGACCTGCTGCGCGCTGAGCACTCCGGTCCTAACAAGGTAGTCGCCGAAGCCGCCGAATCCCGTTCCTGCGGCCTCGGCGAACGCGACCGCCAGCTGGTCGATCCGCACATGGCCGTACATTAGGAGCAGTGTGCCGATGGGCTGCTCGACTCCCTCGGCGCGCAGGGCTCGCTGCTGGGCAAGGGCATGCTCGATCTGCTCAGCTGTGACCCAGTGCTGCCGGGTCAGATAATCGCCGAGCCGCATTGGTTGACGTGGACGCTCCTTCGGCGCATGTGGGTCGGGCAGCGGCTGCTCCCCGGCTCCACCAAGCATCGCCACCATTCGCACGGTCTCCAGCCGTGCCTGGCACGCTTGGGCGAATCGGTGGCCGGGATGGTGCTGCAGAAATTCCTCGATCAGGGCAATCTCCTCGGGGGGCGATGGCTCGAGTGCGAGGAGCTGCAGCCAGGGCGCTTCATAGCTGGGCGAAGATCGCGTAAGCTGTCGCAGCAGGGCCTTCCCTTCGTTGCGCCTCCCGGCTCCCAGCATCGCCCTGGCAGTCATGAAGGTGCTGGCCATCTCGGAGGTACGTGACGGTAGTATGTCAAGGCGGGCGGACGGCTCCGCACCGATGTTGAAATGAACGTGCTTCCGCAGGAATTCCTCGAGGTAGGCGAGCTCGTCGGGGATCGGGGGATCGAGCACCAGAAATTGCAGCCACGGTGCCTGCGAAGCCGCGGCCGATACATACAGCTTCCTCAGGAGCTCGCGCGCCTGCTCCTCCTGGCCCTGGCTGAGCATGGCGCGCACCTGCGCCAGGCCATCAGCAAACTCGATTTCGGTCAGCCGCGGAGCTGCAGGTGGAACGGGAGGTGGATGAGCGCCCTCCGCGCCTACCTCCTGCCGGACGAACCATTCGAGGTAGGCGACCTCGTCAAGGGTCGGAGATTCGAGGTCGATAAGCTGGAGCCACGGTTGATCCGCGGGCGCCGCGGCCGCCAGTTTCTTGAGCAGCGCGCGTCCCTCATCCTGGCGGCCTTCGGCCAGCAGCCCGCGCACAGTTGCTAGACCATCAATGAGTTGCACGTTTGCATCGCGCTCCGTCTTGTCGTCGAAGATGGCGATCGCCCGGCCAGAACAACTCTACCACCATGCAAATCGGATAGGCCCGGCAGCCCCTATGGATTTTATCCTATCCAGCAAGTGCCTGCATAGTCCGGTCTCCGGCGCGCCGTGATGCGATCCAGCCATCGACGGGGTACCATGCCTCGGACCGGCCCGTGGGCGCTCTTCTTGCTAGGATCCACGCGGCCCGGTAACGGGAGATTCTGGCCGAGTCCGGCCGGTAGTGCAAGGAGGCTCAGTATGGATCGCGACCAGGCGAATAGCGGTAGTGATGATATCGCCAAGTACACGCGCGAAGATGAAGAGAAGATGGATCGCGTCTCCCAGGCGGGTATGGAAGGCGCCTTCGGCGCCGGGGATCAGCAGGTAGAGGAGTCGGTGCGCGAGGACGCGGAGCAAACGTTCAACAAGCAGGACCAGGGCGGCTCCGGCGGCAGAGGATCGGGCAGGAGTGGATCGAGCGGATCTTGAGCTGGAGCCGGCGCGGCATTCGCCCGCGTTCGGCCCACGATCGCCCCAGGGGCGGGACAGAACGGCCTGCCCCTGCTATTCGCCGAAGATTCCCAAAAGTGGTGGGTTCAAAACCGCAGCCCCTCATGCTATACTCCGATCGGCATCCATGCATGTTCTCTAGAAGAGGAGGGTTCAATGTATAGCGTCGTCCAAGCCAGCCTTGTGGCCGGCCCTCCCGCGCCCGCTACACCGGCGCCCACTTGCATGCACCGATCCCGTCAGGTAGCTCCAGCAACTTAATCCCCTCCCTCACGGTATCACGGGCAGTAGACGGCGCAGCCGGTCTGCGGCGACAGGGCTTTCCATGACTGTCGTCTGTTTTGTGATTCCTTGAGGAGACTCCCTCGACCATGAACGATCAAATGCGGCGATTTCTCGACGAAGACTGGGAAGAGAAGGGCGAGCCGGAGGAGCGCGAGCGCGATGAGCGCAAATCCACGAATGCCGTCAAGCAGCAGCGGCGCCAGCAGAGCAAAGAGTGGGGCCGCGCGGCGGCCAAATTCTATCGCGAGCGCAAGAAACAGGGGCTGACCAGCAACAAGCCGTGACGTGCGGCCAGGCATAAACGGTTGTAGAGACGTTATATATAACGTCTCTACTGCTGTCTGAGCCCGCGAATTGGCGATTGATGGACCACTACGGCAGCAGTTCATCGACCGGTATCGACCATCCCGGAACGGCCGGCTCCGCTTCCGCGACGTCGCCGCGCCGGTAGATCGTCGGCCGGTCAGGATCGTCCACACGGTAGACGCGAACCACGTCGTCGCTCAGCAGATCGATGTCCCATACGACGAGCGTCCCCGCCGCGAAATAATCGGCCCGCTTGTTGGCCATCTCCTGTTCGGCGGCGCGACCGTAGTCGCCTTCGCTGCGCGCCTCAACTGCAAATACCGGCGCCCCTTCGAAGAATCGCATCGTCAAGGGGCCGGTATAGAATGCGGCGTCAGGACTGAAGGATCTGCGGTTGGGAAGATCGACGATAAAGCCGGCATTGTCGGAAACCGCAAGCCCACGCTTGGCGAGTCGAGCATAGGCGCGCAGACTAGCGAAAATCTCGCCCGCCGCATAATTAGGCAAGCCGCCGGTTGGTGACATAAGGACCAGTTCTCCGTTGACGATTTCGGCTTTGCCATGCCCGGGGACGCGGTAGAGGTCGTCGATCGTTGCTTCCGTTTTCGTATTCATGCCTGGCCTCATCGATCTAGCAGCCAGTGTACTGCATTTCACCGTAGGTCGCTCGCCATCGAGGAATTGCGCGCGAACAAGCTCATCTCCGCGCGAAGAGGCGCTCCATGAAGCGATCGTAGGGCAGGCTTAGGCCCTGGGCCTGAATCGGGTCAGGCTCGCCCGTCGCGTCGCGCATCTCGTCGCGCCACCGCTGAAGATGATCGAGCAGCTCGGCCAGCATGTCCGGCCGCTCGGCATGCAGGTCGTGCCGCTCCTCCGGGTCGCTCCTGAGGTCAAAGAGCAGCGGCTCGGGACGGCGTCGGCGACCGTAGACATCCGGCAGCGGCCGGCCTTCCGCGTCGGCGACGATCGGCAGGATCAGCTTCCAGTCTTCCATCCGATAGGCCAGCGACGCCTGGCGGGTCGACTCGGACGAGACCACGTACGGCCGCACTACGTCCCGGCTGCCCTCGAGCAACGGCACCAGGCTCGTCCCAGTGAAGGGATACGGCGGCGCATGCAGACCGGCCAGGTCGACGATCGTCGGCAGAAGGTCTTCGGTCGAAACCAGGGCAGGTTCGCGCCGCGGGCCGAGGCCGGGGATGCGCAGCAGCAAGGCGATACGCGTCACGGCGTCGTACAGCCCGTGATGGTCGAAGTAGAAATTGCCTTCGCCGAAGCACTCGCCATGGTCAGCCATTAGCAGGACGATCGTATTGTCCCAGGAGCCGCTAGCGCGGAGCGCCGCGACGACCCGCCCGATCTCGACGTCGACCTGGCTGATCTCGCCGTCGTACTGCGCCACGACGTAGGCGTAGTCATCCGGGTGACGCAGCTTCATGTCACCCAGGAAGGCGTCGTAGTAGGCCGGATCGATGCGCCGGACCTCGGCCATATCGACCGGCCCCGCGCCCGGACGGTAGTGCAGCGTGTCGTAGGGTGGGCGCGGCCCATACGGGGTATGGGGATCCCAGTAGTGCAGAAAAAGAAAGAGCGGCGCGTCTGCCTCGGGGCCGCCATATTCCTCGATCAAGCCGAGCGCGCGATCCGTGAGATGCGCGCTCTGGTGGCCGAAGGGCCGGTAGAGGAAGCCGGAGTAGTGGTCGTAGCCGCGCGCGAACCAGCTTCCGCGCCCCTCGCCCTGCACGACGAGGTTGTCACAGGCTGCCGTGACGTAGCCACGCTCCTTGAGGAGCTGGGGCAGCAGCAGAATCTGGTCGGAGAGCCGACGGTTGCCCGAGTGCGCCACGATGCCGTGGCGATAAGGGTGCAGGCCGGTATAGAGCGTCGTAAACGATGGCATCGTCGGAACGCCGGCGGCGATGGCGCGCTCGAAGAGGACGCTCTGCGCGGCGAGCGCATCGATCGCCGGCGAGCTCGGCTTGGCATAGCCGTAGCAGCCGAGATGATCCGCGCGCAGCGTGTCGATAGCCAGGATCACGATGTTGGGAAGCTTCTCACGCATCACGTTTCACGCATCAGTAAAACTGATCCGGCGCCCCTCGCGCGCGGCCTGATATGCGCCGAGCACCATCTCGATACAGACGCGGCCGTCTTCTGCCGTGGCGAGTGGGCCGCCACGCCCCTGGAGATAGTCGACCAGCGGGCGTGGCACGGCACGGATGCGCGCGCCGTGCGGCGTATCGGCCGGAAAGCCGAAATGCTCCCAGCTACCGGCGCCTGCCCGAAATATCTTCAAGGCGACCGCGCCGGGCGGGCGTGGCAGCGACGACGACGGCGCATCGCCGTAGTTCTGGACGATCGTGCCCTTATCGCCGTAGATTTCGGTCGTCGCCTCGGCGGCGAGCATCGTCGAGCTGTTGAGCAGGATGCCCATCTCGCCTTTGCCGAAGCGGTAGACCGCGACGCCGTTATCGTCCGGCGCGACGGTCGTGACGACGTTGTCGATCTCGGCGATGACGCTCCGCGGCCGGCCGAGCAGCCAGTAGAACCAGTCGGCCGCGTGCGAGGCATCGTCCATGAACATGCCCGTGTTCTGGACCGGGTCGATGTGCCAGTTGCCGGGCTGCGCGAAGCTTGGCTGCAGCAGCGCTCCGATCGCATGGCGCCGCCGTACGATCGCGACATTGCCGACGGCTCCCTCGTCGAGGAGCTCCTTGATCTTCCGGTTCACGGGGTCGACGCGCATCTGGTAGCACATGCTGAACGGGATGCCGGTACGCCGCACGACCGCCACGATCGTGTCGCAGTCCTCCAGAGTAAGCGCCATCGGCTTCTGGAGCAGCACCGCCTTGCCTGCCTCGGCGGCGGCCACGACGTGCTCCGCGTGCCGGTTGGTCGGGCTCGTCACGAAGACGGCGTCGAGGTCATCGCGCCGCAGCAGCACGTCGAGATCGGGCTCGAACTGGAGGCCATATTTTGCACACTGCGTGGCGCCCCGGTCGCGATCCTCGTCCCAGCCTGCCACCACGACCGCGTCGGGAAAGTCCTGGATCGTCTCGACGTAGCTGTTGACGTGGCCGTGGGCGAAACTGATCACGCCGAGACGGACAGGCGGGGATGGAGGTTTAGAGGAGTCGGCAGGGACATTACGGGTGCCCTCGGGGCGAACATCTCTACTGTTTGACGTAGCCATGCAGCTTCACCCCCTTGGTCTCGTCCCGAAGCTCATTAGGCCGCACCACCGCCGCGTTAAGCTGGTCGGGCGCGGGGATATTGGCGGCCGCGACCTGCTTGCGCTTATGCAGGGGCGTTGCACCGGGCCCCACGACCTCGCCCGTCCTCGGCTTGCCGATGCGCGTGCCGCACTTGCCCTGCTCCCGTGCCGGATCGACGGCGCGGCCCGTCTCCCGGAGCCGCCGCTCGACCCATCCATACAGCCGTGCCTCGAGTTCACGTGCCTCGGCCGGATACTGCTCGACCACGTTGTGCTGCTCGCCCGGATCGGCCTCGAGGTCGAAGAGCTCCTGCATCGGCCGCCCATGCGGATCGGGCTCGATCGAGTCGATAAACTTCCAGCGCTGCGTGCGGATCGCACGTTTGACTTCCCAGGTCGCCTCGGAGAAAAAGAGCTCGTCGTAGTTGCCACCGCGCACACCGAAGAGTGGCGGGACCAGGCTCAACCCTTCCATGTTGTCGCGATCGGGAATGCCCACAAGGTCGAGAATCGTCGGCGCCAGGTCAAGATTCTGGACGAAGCCCGGCACGCGCTCCCCGCGCGGCAGCTTGCCGGGCCAGTAGAAGATCAACGGCACGTGGATGTTGCCCTCGTAGAGTCCGTGATGGTCGAAGTAGCCGAGTTGCTCGTCGAGGATTTCGCCGTGGTCGGCGGTGACGATCACCAGGGTCTCGTCTTGTACCGGGGCGAGGGCCTTGAAAATCCGCCGCAAGTGGCGGTCCATATACGCCGTCTCGCCGTCGTAGAGATTGATCACATACTCGGCGTCGGTGACGCCCGGCATCCACTCGTGGAAGTACCACTTGAAAGGCTCCCAGCTCCAGGCCTCGTCCATACTATGATTGTCGAGGGCATAGGGATCGCGGTCCTTGGGGTAGAACTTGCGCGTGTAGCCCGGCGGGGGCAGGTAGGGCGTGTGCGGGTCCCAGTAGTGGATGAAGAGAAAGAACGGATCATCCTGGCCCACGAGGCGCTCGATCACCGGCAGCGCTTTGGCCGTGACCGTCTCGGCCTTGCGCAGCACCGTCGGCTTGGAGCGGTCCCACTCGTAGGTCACATACTCGTCGAAGCCGCGCGAGAAGTGGCGGCCCATGCTGTCGACGGCCGCGGTCGCGTAGCCATGCTCCTTGAGGATCTCGGGCAGCAGCCGGACGCCCTCCGCGATCGGCACGCCCCCGCCGATATTGACGATGTTGTGGGTGATCGCCTCCTTGCCACTGAGCATGGTGGTGAAGCTGGGATGGGTCGGAATATTGGGCGCGTAGCAGTGCTCGAAGAGGACGCCGCGCCGGGCGATCGAGTCGAGGAAGGGGCTGGTGGGCTTGGAATAGCCGTAGCAGCCCAGGTGATCGGCGCGCTGCGTGTCGAGGGCGATCAGCACGACGTTCATCCGGCGACCTCCTCGATCGTCCCGTTCTCCCACGAGCGAATCGCGGCCTCGATGACCTCCTGCGCCGCCAGGCCATCCTCGCCGGATGCGTCGAGCGGGCCGCCCGCCTGCACCTGGGCCACGAAAGTGTTGATGCGGTTGCGGAAGGTGTCGTCGAAGGTGCCCATGCCGCCCATGATCGGGTTATCGACCACCAGCTTGTCACGGCTGTTGCGCGGGAAGAACTCGATCCGCTGATAGACATTCTCGATCACAAAGCGGCCGTTGCTCCCTGCCACTTCACAGCGCTCGATCGGGTGGTGGCCGGAGGCATCGTAGCTGCCGGTGAGATGGCCGACGGCGCCGCTCTTGAACTGCATGTTGACCGACGCGTTCGACCAGATCTTGCGTCCGGGGCCTTTCTTCATGAACGCCTGGACTTTGGCGATCGGACCGCCGAAGGTGCGCATGACGTCGATCGAGTGGGGATGAAGCGCGCGCATGTGGAACCAGGGCGAGCTCTCGTTGGGATTGTTGATCCACAGTGCCATGTTCACGAAAAGCACCTCGCCCAGGGCGCCCTCATTCTGGAGTTGTTTGGCCCGGTCCGCGGCGGGCGTAAAGCGATGGTTCAGGTTGACACCCAGGAGCAGGCCTTTCTCTTTGGCGTGGCGCACCATCTCACGGGCATGCTCGATGTTGTTCGAGATCGGCTTCTCCACCAGCACGTGCTTGCCGGCGTCGAGGCACTTCATCACCGGCTCGTAGTGATGGCCGCCGTTCTCGGGCCCGGCGGTGCAGACGCTGACGGCGTCGATCTGTTCGGAGCGCAGCATCTCGTCGACGTCGTGATATGCTTTGACCCGGTACTGCTGTGCAACCGGATCGACGCGGTCGGCCAGCATATCGCAGAGCGCGACGAGCTCGGCATCTTGGTTTTTGCTGTACCAGTTGGTATGGTTCTTTCCGATGTTCCCCAATCCGATGACGGCAACTCGAAGCATGGTTTACTCCTTACCCTATCTCCTGCAAACAGCGGTGCAAATAGCCCCGGCTCTCGGCCGCGATGCCCATCTGGCGGGAAAGCTCGTAGTCCTTCGCGCCGATCACCTCGAGATTCAAAGGGCCCGCGTAGCCGACTTCCTGAAGCGCACGCAGCGTAGCCGGAATGTCGACGATGCCGCGTCCCGGAATCTGGGTCTCCGCTGGGCCGACGCGCTGCTCGCGGCTGGCACAGTCGCGGAAGTGGGAGGTGATGATGCGCGGACCCCAGCGGCGCGCCACCTCCTGGGGCTCCTCATCTGCCCGAAAGAGGTGGCTCGGGTCGAAGTTGAGGCCGAGGGCGGGCTCGCGCACTTCGTCCATCAGACGCAGCGCGGTCTCCCCATTGTAGATCGCCTGCCCGACGTGGGGCTTGACTGCCAGGCGCAGGCTATGCTCGCCTGCCAGCCGGGCTAGCTCGCCGATATGCTCGATCGCCTGCGTGGTCGAGCTCTCGTCGCCGGTTTTGCCGCCGGAGCCTATGTTGACGATCGGCACGCCGAGCTCGTTTGCAAGTCCGAAGAGGCCTTCGAGCCGGGTCCGGTCGGTCGTCGCCGCCTCCATCGCCGTCGCCTCGAGGCCATACTCGGCCAGGAGCCGGCGTACCTCAGAGGCTTGTCCGGGGCCGCCGTCGAGCCTGACGTGCTCGCACATACCCTGGATCGCGGCGAACTCGACGTACCGGTACCCAGCCCAGCTGATATTCCGAAGCGCGGTGGCGAGGTCCGCGCTGCCGAAAAGCACGGTATTACAGCCCAGTTGCATCTTTGCTCCTCCTTGCTTAGCGCAGGACGCGACCAAGCGTACCACCATGGTAGCAATCAGGCGTCGACCGCGCTAGGGGAAAATGGCCGCGGAAGGTGGACGATTTTGCTAGAGGCGTTCGTATCGCTCAACGCTCCCACTCGGCCCTATGCTACCATAGTACCGCCCGGCACGACTTTCGAGGCGCGAAGTCCGCCACAAAGTCATTCGAGAACACCATCCCGGAGTCCGCTCATGGAAATCTTGGCTATTCCAACCGAAGGACCGCTGATCCCGGGCCCACCCCACGGACAGTGGACGTATGCCGACTGGGAAGCATTGCCCGACGATGGCAACCGGTATGAGATCATCGAGGGAGCGTTGTACGTGACGACTGCGCCACGGAGTTTTCATCAGTGGATCGTGCGACGGCTAGAGCGATTGCTTGGGATTCCAGCCGAAGATCAGGGACTTGCCTTTGCATTTGCGGCACCAATCGGCGTCCTAATGCCCGGGTGCGATCCGGTTCAGCCGGACTATGTAGTGATATTAAAGGCGAATGCTGGCGTCTTCCGCAATGGACGAATCGTTGGCATCCCTGATCTTCTCATCGAAGTTCTTTCTCCTAGCACCGCCGCATACGACGAACACGTGAAACTCACTGCGTATGCAGGTGCAGGGGTACCGGAGTATGTGATCGTCGATCCACGCACGCGAACCCTACGCCACTGCCGCTTGGACGCTCCCGGTCGCTATAGCGCACCACGCGTCTTCAGGGAGACGGAGACCGTCTTCTTTGACTGCCTGCCACAGATTGGCGTCCCGGTCGGAGAGCTTTTCGCGGGCGCTCCGGATACGACGCTCTAGCAACACTCCCGAGTTTCTGCCGCCGCGGACTGCTCCGCGTATCTTCATCATAGGCATTGCAGGAATGCACGAATGATGCACTTGCTCAGCGCGGATTTCTTCACGGCGGATTTTCCGCTTTACGTTGCCGAGGTGCGGCACGGCCCGGTCAGAGCGCACCAGCACGAGTTCTTTGAGCTCATTTATTTGATCAGCGGCCGCGGGCTGCACCGCATTGGCAACAAAAGCTATCCGATCCAGGCCGGCGACGTCTACGTTATTAGCCCCGACGAGCCGCACGCCTACTTTCCGGCCGAGGGCAATGAGGTGCGGATCGTCAACGTACTCTTCCTGCCGGGCATTCTCGACGAGGCACTCCTTAGCAGCTCCGGGCTTCCGGGGCTCACCGGGCTCCTATACATCGAGCCGCTCTTTCGCGAGGAGGCGCACTTCGCGCACCGGCTGAACCTCCAGGGAGCGATCGCCTACCGCGTCGAGACGCTGCTGCGCGAGATGGAGCAGGAGCAGCAGGCACGCAGCCCGGGCTTTGACATCGTGCTCCGCAACATGTTCTGCACACTGCTCGTGCTGCTGAGCCGCGCCTACGAGCAGCAGATCGCCCGCTCGGGCGTGGAGCCCGAGTTCCGACGACGCCACGCCGTGGTCGAGGCAGCCATGCGCTACATCGAAGATCATCATACCGAAGCCGTTTCGCTCGTCGACGTGGCGCGGCACACTGCGATGAGCCCGAGCCGGCTGGCGCATCTCTTCAAGGAGCACACGCGCCGCAGCATCCTGGCGTATCTGCACGAGTTCCGCATCAAGCGCATCTGCAACGACCTTCTGGCGTCGGACACACCCGTCAGCGAGCTCGCCCTCAACCTTGGCTACGGCGACCTGGGCTTCTTCCACCGTGTTTTCCGGCGCTACACCGGCTGCAGCCCGACCGAGTACCGTCGTAGCTTCCGCATGGCATCCCTCGTCGACGGCGAGCGTCACCAGTAGGCGGCTTCCTGCTCAGGCCGGTTTACGAATATTCCCCGACATTCACCGAATCGTTTACCGGCGTTTACCGGCACGTTGATCGCCCCGAGCTAGACTGGGACGAAGACGCAGCAGGACGTTCGGGCCGTGAGGTCGTGCAGGGAAGGCAAGGACGAGGCGCATGGCAAGTATTCCTCTGGCCAATGTCGGATACCGTACCGGAAACCTGGAGACGACCGACGTCGACACCGCGGCGCTGGCGGACGAGCTGTGCAGCACGATCCGAGGGGAGGTGCGCTTCGACGACGGAAGCCGCGCGCTCTACGCGACGGACGCCTCGAACTACCGCCAGATCCCGATCGGCGTCGTGCTTCCCCGCGACAGACAGGACGTGATAGCGACGGTCGCGGCTGCACGACGCTTCGGCGCGCCGATCCTCGCGCGCGGCGGCGGAACCAGCCTGGCGGGCCAGTGCTGCAACGTCGCGGTAGTCATCGACTTCAGCAAATACATGAACCGTGTCCTGGAGGTCGACCCCGGCAGCCGCCGCGCCCGTGTGCAGCCGGGGACCGTCCTCGACGTGCTGCGCGACGCCGCCGAGCAGCACCACCTGACCTTCGGCCCCGATCCGGCCACGCATAATCGCTGCACCCTGGGCGGCATGATCGGCAACAACTCCTGCGGGGTGCACTCTGTGATGGCGGGCATGACCGCCGACAACATCGACGAGCTCGAGATCCTGACCTACGATGGGCTGCACATGCGCGTAGGCAGGACCTCCGACGATGAGCTGGCGCGCATCATCGCGAGCGGCGGTCCGCGGGGAGAAATCTACCGGAAGCTGAAAGCTCTGCGCGACCGCTACGCGGACCTGATCCGCGAGCGCTACCCGAAGATCCCGCGCCGCGTCTCGGGCTACAACCTCGAGCAACTGCTGCCCGAGAACCACTGCAACGTCGCTCGCGCCCTCGTCGGAAGCGAAGGCACCTGCGTGACCGTGCTCGAGGCCACCACCCGCCTGGTGCATAGCCCGCCTGCTAGCTCGCTGCTGGTGCTGGGCTACCCAGATGTCTACACCGCGTGCGACCACGTGCCCGAGATCATGCAGCACAAGCCGGTCGGTCTCGAAGGCATGGACAACCGGCTGATCGAGCACATGCGCAAGAAGGGCTTGCATCCCCAGGATATTGCAAAGCTGCCCCCGGGCGGAGGTTGGCTGCTGGTCGAGTTCGGCGCCGAGCAGAAGCGCGAGGCCGATCAGCAAGCGCATGAGCTGATGGAGGCTTTGAAGAAGCGGGACGGCGGCCCCTCGACGAAGCTCATCGACGACCCCCACGAGGCCGAGCTAATCTGGCAGGTGCGCGAGTCGGGTCTGGGCGCGACGGCGAAAGCTCCCGGCTCGCCCTTCACCTGGCCGGGATGGGAAGACTCGGCCGTTCCTCCCGAGAAGGAGGGAGACTACCTGCGCGACCTCAGCCGGCTTTTCGACCGCTACGGCTACACCTACTCCTTCTACGGCCATTTCGGGCAAGGCTGTATCCACGTGCGGGTCGACTTCGACCTCGAGACGCGGCCCGGGATCAAGCAGTACCTAGCTTTCCTCGACGATGCCGCCGACCTCGTGCTGCGCTATGGCGGATCGCTCTCAGGCGAGCACGGCGACGGCCAGGCGCGGGCGGCGCTGCTGCCGAAGATGTTCGGCGACGAGCTGGTGGAGGCGTTTCGTGAGTTCAAGACGATCTGGGATCCGGCCGGCAAGATGAACCCGGGCAAGGTCGTCGACGCGTATCGCCCGGACCAGAACCTACGCCTCGGACCCGACTACCGCCCCTGGCATCCGCGGACGCACTTCAAGTTTCCCGACGACGAGGGCGATTTTGCCAAGGCCGCCCTGCGCTGCGTGGGCGTCGGCAAGTGCCGGCGCTCGGAGGGCGGCACGATGTGCCCGAGCTATATGGTCACGCGCGAAGAAGAGCATTCGACGCGTGGGCGCGCTCGACTGCTCTTCGAGATGCTCCAGGGCGACGCGATCGGCAAAGAGGGCTGGCGGGACGAGCACGTCAAGCAGGCGCTCGACCTGTGCCTGGCATGTAAGGGCTGCAAGGGCGACTGTCCGGTGAGCGTGGATATGGCGACCTATAAGGCCGAGTTTCTATCGCACTACTATGCCGGGCGGCTCCGTCCGCGGCACGCGTACGCCTTCGGCCTCATTCCCTGGTGGGCGCGCCTCGCCTCGACGATGCCGCGGATAGCCAATCTCGCCACCCATGCCCCACTGCTGCGTAACGTCGCCAAGGCGATCGCCGGCATAGCGCCGGAGCGCAAAATTCCGCGCTTCGCCACACAGACATTCAAAGCATGGTTCGACCGGCGCGGCCGCCGGAACGCCGGCCGGCCACGCGTGATCCTCTGGCCCGACACCTTCAACAACTATTTTCACCCCGAGACTGCCCGCGCGGCCGTGGAAGTCCTGGAAGCGGCCGGCTTCGAGGTCGTCGTCCCGCAGCAGTCGCTCTGCTGTGGACGGCCGCTCTACGACTACGGGATGCTCGACCTTGCCCGGCGCCAGCTCCGGCAAATCCTCGACGTCCTGCGCCCGGAGATCCGCGCCGGCACACCGGTGATCGGGCTGGAGCCGAGCTGTGCCTCCGTTTTCCGTGACGAGCTCACCAATCTCGTTCCGGACGACGAAGATGCCCGCCGGCTCCAGAAACAGACGATGCTGCTCGGCGAGTTCCTCCAGCACGAGGCTCCCGATTTTCAGATCCCGCGTCTGCACCGCAAGGCACTCGTCCATGGCCATTGCCACCACAAGGCGATCATGAAGATGGACGACGAGGAAGATGTGCTGCGCAAGATGGAGCTCGACTTTGAGGGCCTGGACTCCGGCTGCTGCGGCATGGCCGGCGCCTTCGGCTTTGAGAAAGGCGACCACTACGACGTCTCGATCGCGTGCGGCGAGCGGGTCTTGCTGCCCGCCGTGCGTGAGGCCGCCCAAGATACGCTGATCATCACGGACGGCTTCAGCTGCCGTGAGCAGATCGCCCAGACCACCGGCCGTCGCGCCCTCCACCTGGCGCAAGTCATTCAGATGGCCCTGCCTGCGGAAGGGAAGCAGCCGGCCGCGGACGAACCGGCGCGAAGCTGTGCTCGGGTGCGGAAGCCTCTTGCTATCGCTGCGGCTGCCCTCATTGCCGGGAGCATGCTTGTCTGGCAGCGGGAGCACGCGAGAAACCGGCGGCATGCGCTATGCGACTAAGCACAGCGTAGACCCGCGCCCCGGGATCGACCCGGCGGATCGCCTAGCATCAAGGAGCACCGGCATGCCTTTTGACCAGTATCACGAGCCCGCGAACGAGCTTTCGGACGAGACGCGCACGTTTGCCAGAATGATTCTATCCCTGATCGAAGAGGCCGAGGCGATCGACTGGTACGAGCAGCGGCTGGCGGTAGAGAAGGATCGTGAGGCCCGCGCCATCATGCGCAATGCGCAGCAGGAGGAGTTCAAGCACTTCGGGATGGATCTCGAGTTCCTTATGCGCCGGAAACCGACCTGGCGCACCGTCCTGAAGGAGATTCTCTTCAAAGAAGGCAACATCGTGGAGCTCGGCGAGGAGGGGGAACAGGCCGTCGACTAGTGGACTGTTCGGGCCGGGCTGAGAGTTGTGGTGGCCGTTTGTACAACCACACCACAAAACCAAAAAAAACTGCAGTGATTAGATCTGGGCGGGGCCCGGGACCCCCTGGGGTTAGCCCCCCGCCCAAGATCGGCGGGGGGTGTGGCCCCGCCACCACACCCCGCTCTCGTATGGGCGAGGAGGGATTCGAAC
>JBBSGA010000082.1:0-20035 GCA_038254585.1 Chloroflexales bacterium
ATCAGCGCGATCAGCAGGACCAGGTAGGCGGTATCGCCGCGTACGTTCGGATGGAGCGTCGCGTTCAGCACGGTCGGCCAGTGCGGATGTGCCAGGAACGCCGCGGCGACGTAGGCGAAGAAGACCAGCGTGAAGGCCAGAAAAATCTTCTCGACCGGTCCGTAGGAGCCGCGTGTGATGAGCAGCCACACCAGCACGGCCGAGAGCGGGACGGCCACGAAGCGGCTGAGGCCGAAGAGCTCGGCCGCGGCGGCGATGCCGACAAACTCCGAGACGATCAGTCCGCCGTTGGCGACGACCAGCGTCAGGAGGATCAGCGCGGTCGTGCGCAGCGAGAAGTTTTCGCGGACCAGATCCGAAAAGCCCTTGCCGCTGACCGCGCCGAGCCGCGCGCACATCTCCTGGACGACGATCATGCAGACCGTGATGACGACCAGCACCCACAGGAACTGGTAGCCGTAGGAGGCGCCGGCCGAAGCGTAGGTTGCGATTCCACCCGCGTCGTTGCCTGCATTGGCGGCGACCAGCCCGGGACCAAGCGCGAGCAGGTAGGGCCAGAGGCCGCGCCGCGGGAGCGCCGGCAGGCGGAGGCGCGGGCGAGGCACGGGGCGCTCCCGGGCCGCGGCGAGCCGATTGGTGATTTGCTTGCGCAGCGTCATGGGCCGGGCTCCATCGTCCCGCTTAGTGGAAGGCCCGTGGGCCGCGCCGCTGCCAGATATCCGGCAAGAGTACGGCAAGGGCGTCGTCTACCGTCACGATGCCGAGCATGCGCTGCGCATCGTCGAGCACGGGCACCGCGAGCAGATTGTACTCGGCCAGGAGGCGCGCGGCATCAGTCGCCGGGGCATCCGGATGGACGGTCGGCAGATCGTCGTCCATGACCTCGACAATCGGCGTCACAGGGTCGGCGACGATCAGGCTGCGCAGCCGGACGATTCCGCGCAGCAGCTCGGCGTCGCCGGCCGCGACGATATAGACGGCCAGGAGCGGGTCCGGCACGTCCTCGAGCGAGCGAATGGCCGCGTTGGCGTCGGCGACCGTGGCATCCTCCGGGACGCGCACGAAGTCCGTGACCATAATGCGGCCGGCGGTATCTTCGCTATAGGCCAGCGACGCCTGGACGTCGGCCGCTTCCTCGGGCTCCATCTTTGCCAGCAGCTGTTCGGCCATCTCGCCGCCGAGATCCTCGAGCACGTCGGCCGCTGCTCCGGGATCCATCTCCTCGAGGATGTCCGCGGCGCGCTCCTGATCCATCCCTTCGAGCAGATCTGCCACGCGCTCGTCGCTGACCTCTTCCAATGTGTCGGCCGCCGTCTCGTCGTCGAGGGCGGCGACGATCTCAGCGCTTTCGCGGTAGGAGAGCGCGTCGACGATCCGGGCGAGGTCGACCGGGTGGATCTCGGCGAGCCGGTCGTAGGAGACCTTGAGCTGCACCGGGGCGGCGCTGGCCAGGTATTGGACTTCGGCCCAATCGACGATTTGCCGGCCTATGATACGTCCGCCGAGCGCACGGGGCCCCAGCCGGCGTACGAGCGCCTGGGGACTGATGTCGACGCCGACGACCCGGTAGATGCCGTCGATAGGTGCCAGCTGTACGTCGTTGACGCGTACAATGCGGCGGCCGGTGATATCGATAATCTGGTGGTCGAGCACGTCACGGCTGAGCAGAACTTCGCCGTTCCGACGCCGGAAGGGCTGCATGCTCACCAGGGACGATCGAAGGTAGACTGCCGCCTTGATCTCCGCCACCTGGCTGCCCAGCACAAAGATCCTACGGCGCCCGTCGCGGACGACAAGCCCAGCGATCGGGGGGTAGGGCTCGTCGCCGATCCGAACGATCAGGTCGTCCAGCCTGCCGATCGTCTCGCCTGCCTTACCATGGACCGCTAGGCCCAGTAAATTCGCGAGAAATAGCATAGCCGCCTCACCTCAAACATTAGATCTTCGTGGCACAGAAAGCCCCCGCGTGCTGAAGAGCGGGGGCTGAGATACGGCGCCGGTCCTGGGTCGCCATACGGGTCGTGAATGTACCGCGGTACGCTAGCCGTTTTCTCTCCGGCTGCGACTATACAGCCGGGTGCAAGCTGCGTCAACTCGACCGCAGCAGGGGGCATTGTAGACAGAAAATTGCCCGGGGAGTCGATACACCGCGGCGCGCTTCGCCGCGCTCGCACGATCCAGGCTTGACCGGAGCTCGCCGATCTGCTATCATCCGCGCATGTTGATATGCCGTCCCTTCTTAAGCCAGGATTGGTGGTGGTCGCCCAAGTAGGCGGCCGGGGACATCGTGTGTAGATATCCGCAGGAGCCGCCTCAACTGAGGCGGTTCCTATGCGTCGAGGACCGTCGCCTCACAGAGGTCGCGGTCCTTCTGTTAGGAACCGTTTCGCTCCGCGGGAGAATTGGAGGCAGATTATGGCTCGCATGCCGGCCCCGAATGAGGGCAGCGATACCTATCTGAGCAACGGCGGGATCGTCGTCCATCGAACCGTCGAGGAGACCCCAGTCCCCGGCGCGATCGAGCCTATCGTCGATGCGCTCGACAGTCGCCGCGGCGTGCTCTTCGCCTCGAGCTACGAGTATCCGGGCCGGTATACACGCTGGGATATGGGCTTCGTCGATCCGCCGATCGAGATCGTCTCACGGGGGCGGGACTTCTGTGTCACGGCTCTTAATGCGCGTGGCCAAGTGCTCTTGCCTGCGATCGCGGCGGTGCTGGAGGATGCGCCGGCCGTCGCAGCGCTCGACCGGAAAGCCGAGGTTCTGAGCGGCACGATCATGGAGCCGGCCGGACGCTTTTCGGAAGAGCAGCGCAGCCGGCAGCCGTCGATCTTTTCGCTCCTGCGTGCCGTCGTGGACCTGTTTCGCAGCACGGCCGATCCACATCTCGGGCTCTATGGCGCTTTCGGCTACGACCTTGCGCTCCAGTTCGAGCCGCTGGAGCTGCATCTCGAGCGCCCCAAGGACCAGCGCGACCTCGTGCTCTATCTGCCCGACGATCTGGTGATCGTCGACCATCAACGCGAGCGGGCAACTCGCCGCCGATATGACTTTGAGGTGCATGGGACCTCTACGCGTGGGCTGGCACACGAGGGAGCAAGCCGCCCGTATGCGGCCGCTACCGCGGTGGAGCGGATGTGTGACCATGAGCCGGACGAGTACGCCGCCGGGGTGTCGCTGGCACGCGAGGCGTTCCGCCGCGGAGATCTCTTCGAGGTAGTTCCCGGCCAGACCTTCTTCGAAGCCTGTGCCGCGCCGCCCTCGGAGATCTTTCGGCGCCTGCGCGAGCGTAACCCGGCGCCGTACGGATTTCTGGTCAATCTCGGGGAGTCCGAGTATCTCGTCGGCGCCTCTCCCGAGATGTACGTGCGCGTCGACGGCGACCGGGTCGAGACCTGCCCGATCTCGGGGACGATCGCTCGTGGGAGCGATCCGATCGGCGACGCCGCACAGATCCTCGCTCTGCTGAACTCGAGCAAGGATGCCTCTGAGCTGACGATGTGCACGGACGTAGACCGGAACGACAAGTCGCGCATCTGCAAGCCGGGGAGCGTACGTGTCATCGGCCGCCGCCAGATCGAGCTCTACTCGCGGCTGATCCATACCGTCGACCACGTCGAGGGCCATCTGCGGGAAGGCTTTGACGCGCTCGACGCCTTTCTGGCCCATACCTGGGCTGTGACCGTCACCGGGGCACCCAAGGCATGGGCGATGCAGTTCATCGAGTCGCACGAAAAGTCGCCGCGGGCATGGTACGGCGGCGCTGTCGGCGCGATCCACTTCGACGGGTCGATGAACACGGGCCTGACACTGCGTACGATCCGCATCAAAGATGGCGTGGCGCACGTTCGGGCGGGTGCGACGCTGCTCTACGACTCCGATCCGGAGGAGGAAGAGCGCGAGACGCGCCTTAAGGCGGCGGCGCTGATGGACGCGATTCGGCGTCCGCGTGCTATCACTGGCGAGACGCTGCACAGCACGCCGTGCCCCGGCACAGGTAAGCGGATCCTGCTGGTCGACCACCAGGACTCGTTCGTCCATACGATCGCCAACTACCTGCGCCAGACCGGCGCAGAGGTCGTGACGCTCCGGGCAGGCTTTGACCACGGCGCCCTGGACGAGCTACGCCCCGACCTGCTCGTGCTCTCGCCAGGCCCCGGGCGACCCGCGGATTTCGACGTCGGGGGCACACTCCAGGCCGCCATCGAGCGACAGATTCCGGTCTTTGGCGTCTGCTTGGGGCTGCAAGGGATGGTCGAGCACTTTGGGGGCGAGCTCGGCATCCTACCGTACCCGATGCACGGCAAGGGCTCGCACGTGCGTGTCCTCGGCGGCAGCATATTCGAGGGTATGCCGCCCGAATTCACGGCCGGGCGCTATCATTCGCTCTTCGCGATGCGGGAGAAGCTGCCGGCCGCGCTGATGATTACGGCGGAGAGCGACGATGGGATCGTCATGGCGATCGAACACCGCGAGCTGCCCCTGGCCGCGGTTCAGTTCCACCCGGAGTCGATCTTAACGCTTGACGACGACCACGGCCTGCAGCTTCTGCGCAACGTCGTGGCCAGGCTCATGGGTGCGGCCAGCCAGGACGGAGATGGCGATATGCCCGATAGTGCAGCGGTACAGACTACCCTCGATGAAGAGGTTCCCGTTGCGGCTCATGCCTGACCCGGGCGATGCGAATCGCACCCGACCTAATGCTACCGAAGATCAATTTTATCCACCCAAGTCGCCAACCATGGTTGGCCGGACATCGTCACCGACGGCCGGGTTGGCGGCATGATCTGTGCGGTACCATCCGAACGTGAGGTTACGCATCGTCCGGTATCTGACCGTGCCCTTTCGTGTCATGCCGTTTACGTTAGCGATGGTCGCGCTCGTAATCGGCTCCGGCATCCTGGCGGGGCCGCCGCACGGTTCGCAAGCCGTGGATTATGCCGCGCGCTATGGCTATAGCTTGCGGCAGATTGGCGCAGGCCGGCCGTGGGTCGTCATCAGCATGCTCCCGCCCTGGGCGGACTGGACGGCGCATATTCCGGCGATCGTCGGATTCCTCATTCTTCTTGGAGGCTGCGAGCGGCTCCTCGGCACCCAGCGGACCTGGTTTGTCTATCTGGCCGGCCATTTGCTGACGATGCTCGTCGTAACTTTCGTGCTCCTGGCCGGGCTCGTGTGGTGCGGCCAAGGTGCGTGTGGGCTGCCGGTGCGCGAGCTCGACACCGGGACTTCAGTCGGCGTCCTGTGCTGTGTCGCCGCGACTCTCCATACGTGGCAGCGCGGACGCGCTCTCGCGCCAATAATCATGCTGGTGCTGATCGCCTGGCTGATCGCCTTCCGAACTCTCTACGCGGTGGAGCACGTCGTCGCGTTTCCCGTTGGCTATCTGCTCGGGCTCAGCCTTGCTCGCCTGGAGCCCGCGACCGTCGCGAACGCGGCTCGCAGGGCGTATACTCTGTATGGTCCTGCACGTCCTCACGCTGTCGATCGAGGACATCCGCTGGATCCGAGTCGGTAGCTGCCGAAGTGAAAGGTGCGCCGCCCATGAACGAGCAAGGCCGGGTGGAAGAGGCAGGAATCCTTCCTCTGACCCCGGAACAGGTCGCCCTGCTGCCTTCAGACGAAGATGTATGTTTCTACCGCGAGCATGGCTACTATCTCTCGCAACAGATCTTTAGCGAGGCCCAAGTCGATGCTCTACTGGACGCCAGCGAGCGCTACTATGCAGGCGAAGTCGACGAGCCGGGGAACCCGGCTCTCCGCCGCTACCAGCCCGACGGCGACTATGGCAACGGGCTCCGCAAGCATGACTACGCCTCCTTCTTTAGCCGTGAGCTTGCGCGCCTCACGCGTAGCCCGCTCATCGGCGCCATCGCGGCGCGGCTGGCGGGGAGCCCGAGCATTCGCCTCTGGCATGACCAACTGCTCTATAAGCCGGTCGATTATGCGAACAAGAAGGTCAGCGTCGGGTGGCACACCGACCGGCAGTATTGGAGAAGCTGCTCCTCGACAACGATGCTGACCGCGTGGATCCCGTTCCACGATTGTGGCGAAGAAATGGGCACGATCACCTTCTTCGACCGCAGCCTCCAGTGGGCAGACAAAGCCGAGGGGCTGAACTTCTTCAGCAACGACCTGGAGGGGATGGAGGCGCGCTTGAAGATGCACGATAGGTCCATCGTCAAAATCCCCGGGAACCTCAAGAAGGGCCAGGTCAGCTTTCACCACTGCCTCACGATTCACGGCAGCGGCCCAAATTATGGATCTGCGCCGCGCCGCTCGATCGCCGTGCACCTCCAGGATGAGGCGAATCGATACCAGCGCTACCGGCAGGGAAATGGAGAGCTGGCGAGCCATGCCAACGATCGCCTCTGCCGCGAGGTCGAGGACGTACCCGATTACACAGATCCGTATGTCTGCCCCGTGTTGTTCCGTACTCGCTAAGCCCAGACACAGCCATCGAAGGCGTTTGACGCGCCAGGCGCAATGGCATAGATTTGGCCGTAGGCACTGGCGTACAACGTCACTCAGCGTTCCAGCCCCGCCGCTGTTTCGGGATTCGTAGGAGGAGGTCGTGCTGCTATGCTAACTCAGGAGCAAGTCGAATCTTTTAACGAGAACGGCTACTTGCGTATACCCCAGGTCTACACCCCCGGCGAGCTCGACGCAATGCGTACAGAGCTCGACCAGCTGATTCAGGACTGGGCCACCACAAATATGGGTTGGACCGGTCCGTGGAGGCAGGTGTACATGAGCCCCGACGTCGAGAAGCGCTCGATGCTCACCCACCTACACGATCTCCACTTCTATTCGGAGGCGTGGTGCCATGCCGTCACCAATCCACGGCTTGCCGAGGCGCTGGCGGATTTGATCGGGCCTAACGTGGAGCTGCACCATACGACGCTCCACGTCAAGCCGCCGGAGACGGGCATGCCCTTCCCGCTGCACCAGGACTCGCCGTTTTACCAGCACGAGGGCTTCGGCTACGTCGACGCGATCGTGCACCTGGACGATACGAACGACGAGAACGGCTGCCTGCGCTTTGTGCCGGGCAGTCACAAACAGGGACATATCGAGCATATCACGCAGGTCGATGGCCAGCCGGTGTCCCCCCATTTGCCGACAGATCGATGGCCGCTGGAGAAAACCGTCGCGTGCCCGGCCAAGGCCGGAGACGTCATCGCTTTCAGTATCTACACTGTCCATGGCTCGTACGTCAACCGCACCGACCGCTTCCGGCGCCTGGTCCGCGTTGGGTACCGTGATCCGGTGAACAAGCAGCTTGCAGGCCAGTCTCTCGGGCGTGCCGGCCTGATGGTGCACGGCATGCGGCCCGGCGGATCGCTCCGCGCGACCTGAGCGACGCGAAGAGGCACTCTGCCGGCGCCACGCGGCCGGTCCTGCTACCAAAGCTTCGCGTGCTGCTGTCGTCGCCGGCGGTACGGGCTATTAGCTCGGGAGCTACGGCATGACGATCAGCACCTCGAGCGTGCGAGGCCCATGTACTCCCTCGACGCGGCTGAGCTCGATGTCGGAGGTGGCCGACGGCCCCGAGATGAAGGTGACGGGCCGCCGGGTCGCGCCCGGCGTGGCGACGAGGTGGGCAATTGCTTCCGGAACGAGGCCGACGATCTGCCCGGCCTGCACGACGCAGAGATGATAGTCCGGCAGCAGCGTGATCGCGCGCCGCCCCTGCCCCGCGCCACTGTCGAGGACGATCGTGCCGGTCTGGGCAATGCCGATGGCACAGCCCGTGAGCACGCCATCGCTTGTGTCCAGCTGCTCGTCAGTTAGACCGGGATCCTCGCGCAGCTCGACGCCGGTGGGAAGCCACTCGGGGGGTAAGCCAGCCGGCACCACCAGCCGCCGCACCCCGTACGCCGCGCAGGCGGCGGCGATCGCTCCGGGCAGCTCCGCGGGGACGACTACGCGGACGCTAGCCTTGTACTCCGCGACGCGCTGCGCAAAGTGCGCGACCAGCTCCTCGCGCGGGGCGCTATCCGCATGCCGGTAGTCGCGCGGCACGGATGCTTCGTCCGCGGCGGCGTCCGCCGGCACGTCGTGCAGCGCGCGCTCGATCCGGCGCAGAATCTCCGCTCGAGCCGCGTTCATGAGCGTGTCCTCCACCATTCACGGAAGGTCTGGCGCGGCACAGGGTAGAGGTCGCGCATGGTAGTCCAGCCCGAGAGTGGGCCCGGTAGGCGATCGATCATGCCGCGGTGCACCAGCGGCCACTGGCCGGCACGGGCAAGCCGCTGCAGCTGCTCGAAGCGCTCGCGGCGCGTGAAGACGCGCGCCAGCACCTGCATAGCCAGGCTCTCGGGGTCCAGCTTGCCGCGCAGCCCCGTGCGATCCTGATTGTAGCGCACGACCCGGCCGCGCAGGTGGATCAGCACCTCCGGGATATTGATCTTGACCGGGCAGACGTCGTAGCAGGCGCCGCAGAGCGACGAGGCGAAGGGCAGCGAGGGGGCGTTCTGGACGCCGGCCAGCTGTGGGGTGAGGATCGCGCCGATCGGGCCGGGGTAGACCGAGTTGTAGGCGTGGCCGCCGGTGCGCTCGTAGACCGGGCAGACGTTGAGGCAGGCGCTACACCGGATGCAGTTGAGCGTCTGGCGGCCGAGCTGATCGGCGAGAACGTGGGTGCGGCCGTTGTCGAGCAGCACCAGGTGGAACTCCTGCGGCCCGTCGCCGGGCGTTACTCCCGTCCAGAGCGAGGTGTACGGGTTCATGCGCTCGCCGGTCGAGGAGCGCGGCAGCAGCTGGAGGAAGACTTCGAGATCCTGCCAGCGGGGGATGACCTTTTCGATGCCCATGATCGAGATCAGCACGCGCGGCAGCGTGACGCACATGCGCCCGTTGCCCTCGGATTCGACGACGCAGACCGATCCGGTCTCGGCCACGGCGAAGTTGGCCCCGCTGATGGCTACCTCGGCGCTCAGGAACTTGCGGCGCAGGTGGGCCCGGGCGACTGCCGCCAGCGCCTTGGGATCGTCTGAGAGCTCGGCCACGCCGAGCGTGCGCATGAAGAGCTCGCGGATCTCGGCGCGGTTCTTGTGAATGGCGGGAACCAGGATATGCGACGAGCTCTCGTTCGCCAGCTGGATGATGAGCTCGGCCAGGTCGGTCTCGCTCGCGGCGATGCCGGCTTCGGCCAGGGCGGCGTTGAGCCGGATCTCGTCGGTCGTGAGTGACTTGACTTTCACGACCTCGCGAGCGCCCTGCGCTTGCACGAGGCCGGTCACGATCCGGTTGGCCTCCTGCGCATCGCGGGCCCAGTGCACGTGGCCTCCGGCGCGCTGCACGCTCGTCTCCAGCTCGACCAGGAAGTCACCCAGGTGGCGCATGGTCAGCGCCTTGATCGCCCGCCCGGCCTCGCGCAGAGCCTCCCAGTCGGGGAGCTCGTCGACGACGGCCGCGCGCTTGGCCCGGATCGTCTGCGTTGCCTTGCCCATATTGCGCCGCAGCTGCGCGTTGCCGAGCGCGACCTTCGCGGAATCCTGAAAGCTGATCGTCGCAGCGGTGGGCAGTCCCTCTGACTTCATGAAACCCTCCCGTCGTCGGTAGATGCCAGGATCTCGGCGAGATGTACCGCCCGCACGCCGGCGCGCTGGCGATGGAGGGCGCCCCCGATCTGCATCAGGCAGGAGTTGTCGCCTGCGGTGCAGACCTCGGCGCGCGTGTCGAGGACACAGCGCAGCTTATCGCCGAGCATTGCCATCGACGTGTCGGCATTCTTGATGGCGAAGGTGCCGCCGAAGCCACAGCACTGCTCGGCGTTGGGTAGGGCGACGAGGTCGATCCCGCGTACTGCCCGCAGCAGGCGCAGCGGCGCGTCCCCGACGCGGATCATGCGCAGCGAGTGGCAGGTCGGGTGATAGGTTACGCGGTGCGGGTAGTAGGCTCCCACGTCCTCTACTCCTAGCTTATAGACCAGGAACTCGGAGAGCTCGAAGACCCGCGGCGCAAGCTCCGCGACGGCCGCCGCGAGCGAGCGGTCGCTGGCCATCTCGGCTGCCCGCGGATAGAGCTCGCGCACCATGCCGACGCATGAGCCCGATGGCGCGACGACAACCTCGGCATGGCGGAAGGTTTCCACGAAGTGCCGGACCAGCGGGATCGTCTCGCGCTGGTAGCCGGTGTTGAAGTGCATCTGCCCGCAGCAGGTCTGCTCGACCGGGAAGTCGACGCTATGGCCGAGCCGCTCGAGCAGCTGCACGACGGCCCGGCCAGTCTCCGGGAAGAGCGTATCGTTGAAACAGGTGATGAACAAGGCAACCTGCATGGCGCGTTCCTCTCGGCACTATCTTGTCGGCATTCTACTACCCGTGGCAGCGCTGCGCGACGGCCTGCAAGTCCAGCCACCGTCGCTCCAGGTGCGATGTCCGCGCTCTGGAACAGAACTTGCCCGGGCAGAAGGGCTGCGACGGCGCGGCGCACGATCATCGTGATCGACGCCGCCGAACAGACTCGAGGGATGATCGTGGCTCTGCTCACGGAGGCCGGCTAAGGGGCGATGCCGTGACATGCAGCTCCCGGAGCCTATGAGGTGAGCAGGACGTGGCTGAAGGCGCAGGTGTGGGGCCTGTGCCGGCGTGGTGCCGCGAAGGACGGGCAGTATATCCTCACCCGCTGGCTCTTCTTGCGCTGCTTGGGGCTGATCTATCTCGTCGCCTTCGCTTCGCTCGCCGTCCAGATTCCGGGATTGCTGGGCAGCCGCGGGCTGCTTCCGGCGGCTGATTTTCTGCGGGCGGCTGGTATTGCACTAGGAGGACGCCGTGTCTGGCTTCTGCCGACGCTCGCGTGGCTTGACGCGAGCGACCGCTTCCTGGTCCTCTTATGCGGCACAGGCACGGCGCTTTCCGTGCTCCTGATGCTCGGCGTGGCGCCTGTCCCGGCGCTGGCCGGACTCTGGCTCTGCTATCTCTCGCTCGTCAACATCGGCCAGGATTTCCTCTCGTTTCAATGGGACGTTTTGCTCCTGGAGGTCGGGTTCCTGGCGATCTTCGTGGCCCCGCTCCAGATCCTTCCGCGACTGTCAGGCGAGGCGCCGCCGTCGCGCACAATCCTGTGGCTGCTGCGCTGGCTCCTCTTCCGGCTGATCTTCTTCTCCGGAGTCGTCAAGCTTGTCAGCCACGATGCTACCTGGCGGAGTTTGACTGCCCTCGCCTACCACTATGAGACGCAGCCGCTGCCTACTCCGGTCGCCTGGTATATGCACCTGCTCCCGCTGTGGTTTCAGCAGATGTCGACAGCCTGGGTCTTCGTGGCGGAGCTCTTGGCGCCGTTCCTGATCTTCGCTCCGCGACGCCTGCGCTTCCTGGGCGCGGGCATGCTGGTCGGGCTCCAGCTTCTGATAGCCGCCACCGGCAACTTTGCCTTCTTCAACCTGCTCACAATTGCGCTGTGTCTCCTGCTGCTGGACGACGCGGGCCTGCTCGGCCTCCTTCCGCCGCGCCTCCGCCACCGGATCCCGGCTCGGGAAGCCGGCGCGACGAGACAGTCGTGGCGCGCCGGTCCGGCCCTGATCGTGGCGGCGCTCATTCTCGTTCTGAGCGCCGTACAGGTCGCGGATCTCTTCTCACGCGAAGCGCTGGTTCCTACACCGGCGCGCGCCCTAGCCGATACGCTCGATCCGTTCCACATCGTGAATAGCTATGGACTTTTCGCAATCATGACCACGTCACGACCCGAAATCGTGATCGAGGGCAGCGTGGATGGGAAGCATTGGGCGGAGTACGGATTCCGCTACAAGCCCGGGGACCTCGGGCGCGCCCCGGCGTGGGTGGCGCCCTACCAGCCACGCCTGGACTGGCAAATGTGGTTCGCGGCGCTCGGCGGCCCCGGCAGCAGTCCGTGGTTCGGCAACCTGATGCAGGGCTTGCTGCGCGGCTCGCCGCCGATTCTGGATCTGCTGCAGACAAACCCCTTTCCGGGGAAGCCGCCGCGCTACGTGCGCGCCCTTCTGTATGACTATCGCTTCACGAATTCGCTGCGCGACGAGCACTGGTGGCGCCGGGAGCTGCAGGGCACCTACTTCCCTGCCGTCTCAAGCCAATAAGTCGCCGGGCGTCCCCGCGCCGCCCAGCATCTGCTCGTCGCCGGCGCCGTGAGCGAGTAGTTTCAGCTGAGCAGCGGTACGGTGCGCTTCTCCTGTGCGCTGAGCGCGGCCGAATCGACGATCTGCTGGCCGATACGGGAGAGCGCGGGAGAGAGCGGCCCCTTGACCGGCTCGCCTGTCGTGAGGCAGTGAATCAGGTACTGGACGGGATTCTGCATCGGCGGCTCAGCTCTATCTACCGGCACCTCCCGGCCTTCCGGGTGCTCGCGCGTCTGCACCCGGATCGTGGTCTCGTAGTCGTACGAGCTGATCGTACCCGCCGTTCCGACGATCACGAAGCCGCACTTGGGCTGCGGCTGAAGGATCCACGGATCCGTGAAGGTGCCCCAGCGCGTCTCGAACTTCGATAGTCCGCGCTCGTAGCGCGCCACGGTCACACTGTGCTCGTCGACCTCCAGCCCCGGGTTCTGATCGACGGCGGCGGTAACCTCGATCGGCTTGCGACCGTCGTGAAACCAGCTGCCGAGCGTGACGCCGTAGCCGAGATAGTCGAGCAGCGAGCCGCCGCCCTTCTCGTGCTGATACCACCAGCTTGCGGACTTCTGGCGCGCGACCTCCTCGGCGCTGACCTCAACCTTATCGGCAAGGTGATGCAGCGGGCCGCGGTTGCCGTCGTAGTAGTGGACCTCGATCACATCGCCGATCACGCCCTCGTCGATCAAGCGCTTGCTCGTGACGTGTGGGGGATACCATGCGAGGGGCCAGTTAATCACGAGCGTCTTGCCGGTTGCTTCGACCGCGCGAATCATCGCGTCGGCTTCGGCCAGCGAGGCCGCCATCGGCTTCTCGAGCAGGATATGCGGGCCGTAGGGCGCGACGCGCTCGACCCAGAGGCCATGCTCAGCCGTGGCGGGACAGAGGATCGCGATGTCGGGCTTGGCTTGCTCCAGGCACTGGCGGTAGTCGGTAAAGATGTGCTCGGGCGGAATGGCGAGATTGCGCGCGGCAGCCTCCATGCGCGCCGGATCTTCGTCGCAGATGCCGACGATCTCGGCGTCCGGGTGCTCGAATGCCATGCGGAGGTTGTCGCCCATGTGCATGTGGTCGAAGTTGATCCCGGCGATTTTGAAGCGTTGCATATGGCTTTGTTCTCCTTGTTTCGGTGGGTCAGGCCCAGGCCTCCGGCAGGCGGCGAACCTCGCCGGGAACCTTCGGCAGACCATCACGCGTGCTGGCGATTGCCGCGAAGGCCAGCGCCAAGCTTTTGAGGTTTTCGCGGGCATTGTTGTTGGGCGTGCGCTGCTCCTCGATGGCACACAACAGCTCGCCCATCGTGCCATGGAAGCCCGCCGGGAACCAGGAGCCCTCGAGCGCGGGACTCCCGAAGCCCTGCCGGGTATAGAGCGTGACCTGCTGCTCGGAGAGACTCGGCCCGCTGCTGGTGATCGTTCCGTCAGTGCCCGCGACGTAGGTGCGATCCTGTGCTCCGAGCTCGACGGTGGCGTTGAAGGCGAGCGTAGCCTGCGCGCCGTCGTACTCGATCAGCGCGTGCGCCAGCAGCGGCGGACGCGCGCGCTGTCCCCGCGATCTTGCGGTGGCGGCGTAGACCCGGCGCGCATCCTGCTCGCCCATGATCTGGCTCAGGATGTCGAACCAGTGAATAGCGAAATCGTAGAGCACCAGGTCGTGGATATCTTCGAAGGCCGTGCCGATGACCCAGGAGTGATCCCAATGGACCGACAGGTCAGCGCTCGTCACGTCGCCCAGCAGCCTCTGCGCGATCGCCTGGCGAATGTAGGAGAAATGTGGCGCCCAACGCCCGTTCTGATTGACCGCGAGCTTAACGCCCTGGCGGTCGGCCAGGGCGGCCATCCGCTCGCCGAAATCGAGGTCCAGCACGAAAGGCTTCTGGCTAAGCACGTGCTTGCCTGCGCGCAGCGCAGCTTCGATGATCGGAACGCGCTCGGGTGGATGGGTCGCGATGTCGATCACCTCGACGTCATCCCGTCGGAGGAGCTCCCGGTAATCTGTATAGATCTCGGCTCCCGGAAAATAACGCTCCTGCCGGTCGCGGGCGCGGTCTAGTTGGAGGTCGCAGAGCGCTACGACGTTGTAGCCGGCGTTTCGATAGGCAGTTAAGTGCTGCGCCGAGATGCCGCCGCATCCAATCAGCCCGATCGCGGGCCGGTACCGCTCCGGGTCGCGCGGTTTGTAATCGAGTGCCGGGGCCTCCATGGCCGCCGTGGGTGTAGCCTTGCTCAGACCATAGTCGTCGTCGAGCGTCTCACTCATGGATCTTGCCTCCGTCTGCAGTGCATCCATTTTAGCTCCGGATCTGGAGGAGGCGCGCGGGGGTGTGGATCAGAATATCGTCGATCTCCGTAGCATCCAGTCCCTCGGCAGTAAGCCAGGGGATGAAGCGCCAGAGAATGTAGGTCAGGCCCGGGCCGCCCCACGGCCCGTAGCTCGGCCAGTAGGATTTGCGCGCCAGGTCGCCGGCTAGGACGATCTGCCGGCCGAATCCGGCCCGGACGAGCTCGACGATGAGCTGCACGCGCACGCTGTCGGGGTAGTACTTCTCCTTGCTCAGCTGATCGTAGCCCAGCGTGGCTCCGGTGGCGGCAAGCGCGCGGTGATAGTCTGGGCCGAGCTTCCGGTCGACGTGCCCGACGAGGATGCGGGCGGGATCGGCCCCCTCCGACCGCAGCAGGTCGATCTGCTCGAGGCCCATCGTCCCGGCCTCGGTATGGGTAGAGATGAGGGCGCCTGTCTGACGCTGCGCACGCGCCGCGGCGCGAAAGACCTTCTCCTCGGCGGCGTAATCGTGTTCAGGCTCGAGGCCGCTTTGATCACTCCGGCGCGTATCCCGGTTCCGTCGATCCCCTCCTCGACGTCGCGCATCATCTCGGCGGCTAGATCGTCCACGCTGCGATCCGCGACCCACGGCCGGGAGAAGGTATCCTTGTGCCAGCCGGTCGTAGAGATAACGTGGATGCCGCTGGCCTCCGAGACGCGGCGCAGGCCAGATGGGTCGCGGCCGTAGTCGCACGGAGACATCTCGACGACGGCGCCGCCCCCGACGGCGCGGAAATAGCCGAGCTCACGCACAGCCGCCTCCTCGCTCTCCATAGCCAGATCGCGATCGGTAACGTCGGCCGGCGGATCGGTCAGCAGATGCTCGTGGGGGTAGGTGACCCCGAGGTCTTCCGGCGCAATATCGCCACGTACAGTGCGGATCACGGTGGTAGCCATTTCATCTGCCTCCAAAACTGCCGGCCTGGACCATCCGGTGCGTCATCTGCCGCGCTAGGCCGTCTACGCCGCTGTGCCGCCGAAGAGCGCTGCATTGGCCCGCAACCGCGCCTGGAGTCGATCGACCGGTAAGCTCCGGGGCGTGGCCGCATCCGCGATGCACAGCGCGGCAGCAGTTCCGGCCGCCTGTCCCATCGCCATGCACTGCCCCATGCTGCACACCGAGGCGTGGGCGTCGTGGCTGGCAGATAGACACCGCCCGGCTACGATGAGTTGTCGATGCCGAGCGGCAGCAAGCTCCGATACGGGATGTCATAGGTGTTGCCGCCGGGCACGTATTCCCAGCGCGTATCGCGGCCGGCGTGATGATCTTCGATCGGGGCGCCGCACTGCGCGACGGCGTCCGCAAACCTGCGCGCGGCAAGAACGTCTTCGCGTGTAAGCCGGTAGTCGCCGTAGACCCGGCGGGTCTCGCGGATACCGATCTGAACGCTGAAGTTGATCAGGTAGGCCTACTCGTATCTGGGGATACGCTCGCGCAAGAAACGGGTGTACTCGAGAACTTGCCTGCGGCCCTCGACCTCCGCTTTGGTGAGCTCGGCCGGATCGGTCGCATCCACGTAAGCGACGCGCGTCATATTTGTCGCGACGACCCCCGGAAGTGGCGTCCGGTGAGCGCTACCCTCCTCCCGGGGTAGCCGGTAGTCGCCGCCGAGGTTCGCCTCGTGCATCAGCCGGACCATCGCGCTCCGCGGGACGCGCCGAGCGCAATCGACGTAACGTTTACATTTTGGCGGATATGATAGCATCTCAACTATGGATGACGATCAGCGCCTCGCGCAGAAGTTGGCCGCGGTCTTGCCCCGTGTGAGCGAGAAGGCGATGGCTAGGCTGCAGCTCAAACTACATGCGTTTCATGGTGAAAGGTACGATTGCCGTGGATGAGGGAACTCCCGGGATTCTATGATCATTGTTCCTGAGGATTTTGCCATGGCTACCGTGGCGCGGGAAGGGGATGCCGGTCGCCACTGGGTCGATGCATTACCAGATCTCGTCAAGGCTCTCTGCGAGCAGTGGGATCTGGTTGTGGATGGTCCGGCGATGCACGGTTATCTCGGCCTGATCGTCCCGGTGAGCCATGGCGACGAACCTTGTGTCCTTAAGGTCTCCTGGGCCGACGAGTCTACGGCGGACGAGGCGGCCGCCCTCGCGGCCTGGGGTGGGCGGGGTGCGGTCCGGCTGCTCGCGGTGGAGCCGTCGCATGGCGCGCTGCTGCTGGAGCGGCTGGATTTCAGCCGATCGTTGAACGACGTGGGCATCGAGGAGGCCGTGGGCGTCGCCGGCCGTTTGCTCCGGCGCCTGGCGATACAAGCCCCGGACGGCTTACGCCTGTTGCGGACCGTGGCGGTGGATCTTTCTCAGAACCTGCCCGAGCGCTGGGAGCGGTATGGCCGCCCGATGCCACGCCGTGTGCTAGACCAGGCATGTGATCTAGCCATCCAACTCGGGGCATCCGCCGGAAAACTGCTGGTCAACTACGACCTCCACTACGCCGATGTGCTTGCGAGCGAGCGGGAGCCCTGGCTGGTTGTGGATCCGAAGGTCGTGGTTGGGGATCCCGAGTTCGGTATTGCGCAGCTGCTGTGGCGTCGACTGGAGGATATCGAAGCCCAGGGTGGCCTGAATCGTCAGTTCCGCGTGCTGACCGAGGCGGCCGCACTGGATCCCGCGCTTGCACGCTTCTGGACCGTGGTGCGCTGTGTGGACTATTGGCTGTGGGGGCTGAGCATCGGCTTGACGTACGACCCGGCGCGCTGCGAGAGGATCATCAACTGGCTTGTTTGATTGGAAGACGCTGGTCGGCCTTTTATACATCTGTAAATGTTACTTCGTCGCAGGCCCTAACGATGGCTCCCTCTCGCCAGGCATACCGGCCTTCCGCTTCGACGGATGCTGATCTGCAAATGCCTCGACTCTACGCAGCATAGAACATTGGCCGGGTACTCGCTCAGCCACGCCTGAAAGCCGATCTATGCCGATCTCTCGTAGACCACTGGCATGCATTGTGCACTCGTGGGCGGCTTGGGCGGGTCGGGCGAGCGCCGGGTTTGGCTGGCCGTGGCGCGGGTGTCTGCTGCGCACCGTGGGACAGCCGATCGCGGCCGTACACCGGCGGAGAGATATGTGAACCTGAACCGCATGAAGGGGCTGACGCTGGGCGTACTTACCGCGGTCGGCGGGTTCGTCGATATGGGCGGCATCATAACTGCCGCGCAGGCCGGCGCTCAGCATCGCTTTGCGCTTCTGTGGACGCTCATTCCGGGTGTGATCGGGCTGATCGTCTACGCCGACATGGCCGGGCGGGTTGTCATCGCTTCCGGCAGAACACTCTTCGACGTCATCAGGGACCGCCTCGGTTTCCGGCTGGCATTGATCCCCCTGATCTCGACGGCGATCGTGAACACGCTAACGCTGGTAGTTGAGATCGCCGGCATGGCCCTTGCGATTCAATTGGCGACGCGTCTCTCCTATCTGCTGTTGTTTCCCATCGCGGCCGTGATAATGGGCGTAATCCTCTGGAAGGCGAGCTTCGATCTGCTGGAGAACAGCACGGCGATCCTAGGCCTGACGATGCTCGTCGCCGTCGTAGCGATGGTCAAGCTTGCCCCGCCATGGCGGCAGATCGGCGTCGAGATGCTGCATCCCGCGATGGAAACCGCTCACCCGCTCCGGCTCTACCTTTTCGCAGCCATCGGACTGCTCGGGTCGTACATGACGCCGTACCAGTTCTACTTCTATTCCTCGGGAGCGATCGAGGATGAGTGGAGCGGGGCAGATCTCCTGGTCAATCGCGTAACGTCACTCGTGGGCTCGACCTTCGGCGCGACGATCGATTTCGCGCTGATCGTCGCCGCAGCCCTTGTGCTCTTTCCCAAGCATGCGCAGGTGAACTCGCTCGGCGACGCCGGGGGGTCGATCAGGTTCGGACTGGGCGGCATTGGCTGGAGCCTCTTCATCGTCGGCGCCTTTGCCGTCTGCCTCGGGGCCGGATTAGAGACGGCGCTCAGCGGCGCCTACTCGCTGTGCCAGTATTTCGGCTGGGACTGGGGTAAGCAAGGACGGCCGCGGCAGGCGCCGCTCTTTCACCTGGGCTACCTCGTCATGCTAGTTCTCGCGGTGATCCTGGCCTATACCGGTATCGACCCGGTCAGCCTCACGGTGGTCACGATGGCCGCTGCCGCCGCTACGCTCCCGTTCACCTTCGTACCGCTCCTGATTGTGGCCAACGATCAGGACTACATGGGCGAGCAGAAGAATACGTTCGCGGTCAATCTCGTCGCGATGGTGATACTCGGGCTGCTCCTGATTGTTACGCTCGCCACCATCCCGCTCTTCATTATTACCGGCGGCTCGTAGCAGAGATGTAAGGACGAACGATGGACCTAGGAAAACATGTGGTGGACAAGGAACTCCTGGATCAGGACGGGTGGCGCGCCGGAAAGGTCGACGACCTCGTGCTCGAGATCTCCGAGCGTGCGCCGGATGGCTCTTTACCGTCACCGGAGGTCGTGGCGCTTGTTACCGGGCCGCTCGCTCTGAGCCGGAACTTACCGCGACTGGTGCAGTGGCTCACGCGCCGTCTTTATCACCTGCTCGGGGTACGCGACCCACGACCGGTGGAGATTCCTTGGTCGAAGGTCACCGAAATCGACGTCGTAGTCCACCTCGACGTCAAACGCGAAGCTGAGGACCTTACCGCGCTGGCGGATGCGGTAGTCCGTCGCTTCATTGGCCGGCTGCCGGGAGCATAATCCCGTGGTTTAAGGAGGGCGATACATGCAGATGCGCTATTACGTGCTCGTCGGCAAGCGAGTTATAGCATCGGATGGCCGCAAGGTTGGCCGTATCGCCGACCTGGTCGCCAAGGCCGAGGGCGATAAGCTGTGCGTGACCGCAATGCTGGTAGGTCCTTCGGCGCTAATTCGGCGCATCACCTTCAATCGCTCGCGCCTGTTTCAGGTTGCGTCCCCCCTCAAGATCCCGTGGCACCTCGTAGACCGGATCAACGAGAAGGTCTACCTCAGGATCCCATGTGCCGAGGTGGAGCCGATCGAGGAGTGCGAGGCGGTCCCGGCGACGAGCGAGCACGCCGCGATGCGAGAGCCGGGGAGATGAGCGAGATATTGGCCTGGCTGATCACGGCTCTGATTGCTCTGATCTTGCTGAGCTTCGTCGTCTACGTGGTTGGGCTTCGCTCGCTCCCTACCGGCCGCCGGCCGCGCACCCGCAAATACAATCGCTTGGGCGAGCCGACCGGCGTTGGCGAGAACCCAGATTATCGTGAGAATCCCGGAGAGGATAAGGTGGAAGGCCCCGATCTGAGAACTGAAGAAGTGGGATAAGCAAGCCTCTCAACTAGAATCAACTTTTATCGATATAAAACAGGCTCCATCTATCTAAATGTCTGCTTGAGAATTCGTGTTGACAGCTGTTTCTTCACTTATTAGATTTACTTGCGCTGTCAACTGTTGATGCATCAAAGGTAAGCGTAGAGATGGCGACAAAAGACCTGCCGAGTAGTGTCATGAGCCCCATTAACTGGTCAAGTAGAAATGAGAGGATCCGGGAGATTTGCCTGGGCTTCGAGCCAGGCTTTCTTGAACGCCAGCGGGGTCAGATACCCCAGCCGACTGTGCGGTCTCGCCATGGTGTAGTGCTGGC
>JBBSGA010000083.1:0-19971 GCA_038254585.1 Chloroflexales bacterium
CGATCATCCGGCGTGGCGATGCCGACGTCGTCATCGCGGGTGGGACCGAGGCGCCGATCGTCCCGATCGCAATCGCAGGTTTCAACAGCGCCCGGGCGCTTAGCACGCGCAACGACGATCCGGAGCATGCCTCCCGGCCGTTCGACGCTACGCGCGACGGCTTCGTGATCGGTGAAGGCGCGGGGGTCATGATCCTCGAGCGCCTGGACCATGCCCTCGAGCGTGGCGCTCCGATCCTGGCCGAGTTGGTCGGCTACGCTGCGACCGCGGATGCCTACCACATCACCATGCCGGACGAGCTTGGATCAGGGGCGGCGAAGGCCATGGAGCTTGCCCTTAAGAGCGCGGGTCTGCGACCGGAAGATGTCGACTACATCAATGCTCACGGCACCGCAACGCCCGCCAATGATCGCCTCGAGACCCTGGCCGTCAAATCGGTCTTCGGCGACTACGTCCGGCATCTGCCTATCTCATCCTCGAAGTCCCAGATCGGCCACCTGCTGGGTGCGGCCGGCGCCGTCGAGGGTATCATCTGCGTCCTGGCACTACGTGAAGGTCTGCTGCCGGCTACGATCAACTATCGTGAGCCGGACGCGGCCTGCGATCTTGATGTCGTGCCGAACACGCCGCGCAAGGCCAATCTGCGCACGGTTGTCTCGAACTCGTTCGGCTTCGGCGGCCACAACGTCAGCCTCGTTTTTCGTCGCTTCGAAGCGTGACGGTCCTGACGTGGAGTTAGCTGAGTATCTTCGTTCGGCCGGCATCGAGGTCCGCGACTGGCCGCTTCTCGAGACGGCGCTGGTGCATCGCTCGTTCGTCCACGAGCAATGGGACCAGCCGGTCCAGTCCAACGAGCGGCTCGAGTTTCTGGGCGACTCGGTCCTGAACTTCCTTACGGCCAGGTTTCTCTATGCCGCCTTCCCGTCTAAGGGCGAGGGTGAGCTCACGGCGCTGCGAGCCGCGCTGGTCCGCACCGCGATGCTCGCCCGTTTCGCGCGCGTGCTCAGTCTCGGTCGCGTGCTCAAGCTCGGCAAAGGAGAAGAGCAGAGTGGCGGTCGTGACCGCGAGCCGCTCCTGGCCGACGCATTTGAGGCGATTGTCGCCGCGATCTTCCTCGACGGCGGTATGGACGCAGCCGACCGCTTTCTGCGCCCGCTGCTCGAAAAGGAAGCGGCCTCGATTGTCGCAAACGGTCTTGTGCTCGATGATAAGAGCCGGCTCCAGGAGCGGATGCAGGGCGAGCGCAACCAGACGCCGCGCTATAAAACTGTCCGCGCCGAAGGCCCGGATCATGAGCGCCGCTTCACAATCGAGGTCTGGGCCGGAGCTGACCGCTTGGGAGTCGGAGAGGGTGCGAGCAAGCAGGCGGCGGCACAGGCAGCGGCCCGGGCTGCGCTCGAATATCTGGACGGGCTCCCGCCACTGGCGCCGTATGAGTAGGACGCTGCTGGTAATCGGCGCCAGCGGGCGGAGCCAGGCAATGCGGCTGAGCGCCTCGCCTCCTCCAACCCACAACCCGTCAGTTCCCGACCCCTAAACCCCGTGACACCAGCCATGGCAGGGCCGCATCGCAGACCTGGGACTGTGGTACACGATCTTTGCCTTCCAGCAATTGCACGCCCTCAGACTGAACCAGGTCGATAAAGAGCTCCACCAGATCGCCCTGCCACTGCTGATCCCGCCCCTGGTAGAGGATCGTAAGGGCATCGTCCACCGGCATGCCCCGCCGGTAGGCACGCTCGGAGGTCATCGCGTCGAAGGCATCCGCGACAGAAATCACACGCGCCTCAAACGGAATCTGCTCGCCTTTGAGCCCGTATGGATAGCCCATACCGTTGAAGCGCTCATGATGCGCCTCGATCATCGGCCACACATCACGCAGCGAGCGCACCGACTCGACGATCCTCCGGCCCGTGGACGGATGCTCCTTCATCTTGTCGTACTCGGCCTCGGTCAGCGCCCCCGGCTTGAGCAGGATCGAGTCAGGCACGCCGATCTTGCCGATATCGTGGAGCAGTGCCCCATAGCGAAGCCGCTCGATCCAGATTTGTGGTTTCTCCAGTGCCTCGCCCATGCGGACGGCATACTTGGTTACCTGATCCGAATGGCCGCGAGTATACGGATCGCGCGCGTCGATCGCTGCGGCGAGCGCCCGGATGGTCTCAGCATTCTGCTGTTTGAGTGTGCCGTAGAGCCGGCTGTTCTCGAGCGCAACGGCTACCTGTGATGTGAAGACCTCCAGCAGCTGGCGGTCGTTATCCGAGAGCTCCGGCCCGTCGGCTGGCCAGGTGAGCTGCAGGACACCGACGGACCGGTCTTGCACGCGTAGAAGCTGAATCGCTTGATTGTCAGAGCTGTGATTAGCTACAAGCTGGTAGTGAGCATACAGCAGACGATCGTCGACGATCTCCCGTTCGATAACAGTCTCCTGCCCCGGCAGGATCGGCCCTGCCAGGCCGCGCTGCGCCAGCAGGCGCAGTGCCCGATCCTCCGGATCCAGCAGTGAGAGGCTAATACCTGTCGGTCGGAACCGGCTCCAGAGTTGCGCGACGAACTCCTCGACCTGCGTGGCGACGTCGAGCGTGGAGGTGATCGTCCGGCTGAGCTTCATCAGGGCGACCATCTCGGTGAGCTTCTCGGTCTCCGCCCGCAGTGCCCGGAGCTCGCGCACTTCGAGACATGTCTTGATCGTCCGCTCGAGCTCGTCGGGCTCGAGCGGCTTCGTGAGGTAGTCGAACGCTCCCATCTTGAGCGCTTGCTTGGCGCTCTCGATCGAGCCGAATGCGGTGATCATGATCGTATCGACGTCCGGGTAGCGATCACGAATCTCGTGCGTCAATGCCAGACCGTTCATCTGGGGCATGCTCAAGTCGGTGAGCACAATATCGTAGCGGCTCTTTGCCAGCTGATCGAGCGCCTGTATGCCATGCTCGACTGCGTCTACATGATAGTGCCGCATGCGGAGCAGCCGGACGCACACGTTCCGTACAAGCGAGTCGTCTTCGACGACGAGGAGCATAGGTGCAACCGGTGGAACTAGCTGCATATTCGTATCCTGTTGGTCCGCCCGAGCGGAGCACCTGAACCATTTCTCTGTACCTAAATTCTTTCCCCGAGGCCTGTAGAATTGTTACCCTGCGAGCTCGTCGGCCAATAGCTCATGCTCGTTGATGATTGGCATGAATCGCACGATTTCTATCAGCTTGAACATTTTCTGATGATGCAGGCCTAAATTGACCGCGAAGAGTTTATACTTTTCTTTCGAGTAGCAACGGCGAATTTCAAGAGGGCCGACATTCCGGTCGAGCTTATAAATCGAACGTCGCGAAAATCAAGAGCCGTTACTGCACGCATATCAACGCACATCTGCTCGATGGTAACCACGGCGATCGCATCAATGTTGGCGAATGGGATGCGCACGATCCCCAATTCGCCGCGTTCTTCGTGCCGGATGCTCTCTCCAACCATCGCCTTTTCCATTTCCGGTGCCGGCCCCCATATCATGCTGGCCGTGCACACATACTATTTCACAAATTGTGCTGGGCTGAGCGTGCTTTTGTTGCAGAAATGATAGAGGAACGTAGGAGCGACTTCCCTGGCGGTGTCTACATCACCAGATGCAGTGGCCGCTCGGCCTCGATGTGTTTCGGCAAGGCTTCGTGTGGAAGCCATGGCGCGCTCGATCGCCCACACCGCCGCGGCCGAATGCTCGAGATCATAGAGTATCTTGCCCATCTGGACAAACGTCTGGCCCTCGTAGGGTCGCGTCTTTGCGCACTCGTATAGGACGTTGTAGGCGTGCTTGAGCCGCTTGCCAGCCGTAGCACGGCGGCGACCCGCAGACGTGCTACGACATAGTACGGATCGTAGGCCGGGATATGGAGATACTCCGTGACCGCGTCTTCCCAACGCTTCATGCGCGCCGGCAGATTCCCGAGCAGATAGCGTGTCCGGTGTTCGGCGGGCTGCCACGCGAGTAGCGCTCGGTAGATCCTCTCCGCATTGTCGTCATAGCCCTGGGCCTTCAGATCGTCGGCGAGTCGGTAGTACCACTGCGCAGTCTCGGCGTCACTCCGGCTGAGCAGATCCTGAGGCCCCGTGCTGTGCCCTGTGACGGTCGGCTCGACCCGCAGTGCTTTCGCGAACGACTCTTGCGCTAGCTCTGCCGCGCCCTGGCTTTGCTGCATCAGACCCATATAGTAGAGCGGCTCGCTCGCCTCGGGCTGGAGCTCATGCGCGGAGGTGTAGTAGACGTAGGCTCTGAGTTGGTCGTCGGCTATCAGACGCTCGCTACCCACAAAGGTATCGAGGTCGAGCAGCATGAAGACCAACGGTTTTAGCTCCGGCACGCCATCCTCCTCGTGAACGCTTCCGGATTCCGTGATGTCGCCGGCTAGAGTCGATCTGATCGTGTTCTGGCGCGCCGTCCCGCACACTCGAGCCTCATCCCGACCTGCGGCGCAGGCAAACCGGCCTCTTATCGCGGGCTATGCTCCGAGCAAGAGCTGGGGTGGGACGTGGCTTGCAGGTGCGCGTGCGCTAGCGGACGGTGGAGCCGGAAGGACCGGGCGTATAGCCCGTGAGCTCGACATAGCCCCGGCCGGTGAGGGGCGCCTCCGCGCCCACCGTCGACGCTGCCTTACCCTCGACCGTCACGGCGCCTTCCCAGTAGACAATCGAGACGGGAAGCTCCTGATCGGCCAGGCGCGGTGTGATCTGTAGTCGCAGCCCGGCTCGTGGTATCTCCATAATCCACCCGGCAGGATAGCGCGTAGCCGAGCGAGGGCTCGTCCAGTGGGCGGTTACCTCGAGCGACACGTCGTCGGGGCCGAGTCTCGTTGTGCTTCCATCAGGCGTCGTGACTGTACCGAAGCTGGCGTGGGAGCGCGAGCCATTACCCTGCCGCAGCTGCGCCCAGGTGATCTCGCGGCCGTCGCTGAGCTGAAGCGCGAACCAGTCCCACCCGGTCATTCCCTGATCGAGCCTGGAGGTGCCCCATTCGTGGTCCATCCAGCTCAGCCCGTTGCCGATAGTGTAGGCCCGCCCTCCGGCTGTTACCCTCCCTATCGTAGTCATGCGCGTGAGCGAATAATAGTAGGATGCGTTGCCCACGCCCTCTCCCTTGGCGCTATAGCCCCGGTCGCCTTGCAGCGTCGGCGCTTTGGTGCTCTGAAGTGTGAGATCAAGTGCCATGCCATCCGTCTGGGCCTCTAGGCGCATCGTCATGCCCTGCAGTCCATTGCTCGCTGCCTGCCATGGGCCAACCCAGACGCGGTAGGGATCGCCGCGCGCCCCTGCGAGACCGGCGCCATCACGGCTGAAGCGCTCCGCCGCGTAGAATTTCTTGGCGCTGATGTCGCTGATCGCGAAATGTGCAAGGTAGATGTCGCGCGTGGCCCAATGGGAGGCACGCGTAGCCGGCCGCGGATCGATCCCCCGCCGAAAGAAGGTGAGCTGGAAGCCGAGCTGGTGTCCGTCGTCTGCCGCGAGGTTGCCGGTGTAATACCACCACTCCGTCTGGTAGGTTTCGTGCGGCCCATGGTCCGCCGGGAATCGAAACGGACGCGGCTTGGTCACGCGCTCCCAGCGCGGATCGTCGGTTCCCGAAGCGGCCGCGACGGCACTCAGGCTTCCCGTCACCTGCGCCGGCCGTGCCTGTGCCACGTACCACAGTGCCGTCCCGGCGACCAGAAGTCCCAGGAGAGCCACTATCCACATTTTTCGCATACCGGCCGCGGCACCTCCCTTTTCCTGCCACATTTCCCTTTCGCATTCTACCGGCTTTCCGCTCGCTCGACGCGAGCCGGAGCAGGTTGTCGAGGAGCGGCGCCAGAAGCTGGATGCGGCTGAGCGTATGCTGGTACAATTGGCCGCGCATGCCGCTGCATGGCTGATGGAACTATAGAGGCGACGAGATGGAGAGTTCGACGCCAGGCCGGTCGGCTGGTGCGCCCCGCGCCGTTATCTGGGATGTGGATGGCACGCTCATAGACTCGGGGCCGCTGCATTTTGCAGCCTGGACGACGACGCTTGCCCCGCAGCAGTTTAACCTGACACACGAGCGATTCCGGTCAAGCTTCGGCCAGCGTAACGACGCCGTCCTGCGCGGCTTCCTGGGCTCGGAGATCGCCGACTCGCAGATCGCCGAGATCGCAGCGGCGAAAGAAGCGCACTACCGTGGCCTGCTGCGGGAGCAAGGTATTGGGCTGCTGCCGGGCGTCCGCCACTGGCTTGAAAACCTCAAAGAAGCGGGATGGCGGCAGGCGATCGCTTCGTCGGCACCCCAGGCCAACCTCGACGCGATTCTTGACGTGTTGGCCCTCCGCTCGTATTTCTCTGCCGTCGTCTCGGGCGACGACGTGACGCATGGTAAGCCGCACCCCGAGATATTCCTGCGCGCGGCCCGCATGCTGGCCGTCGAGCCCCGACGCTGTGTGGTCGTTGAAGATGCGCCGGCTGGGGTGGAGGGCGCGGCACGCGCCGCCATGCGTAGTGTCGGCGTGCTCTTCGCCCATCCGGAGCTCGGCGCCGATCTCGTCGTCACATCGCTGGAGGATCTGCCGGCTGACGCTTTCGATCGTCTCGTTCCGTCAAGCCTATGAATCTCCTCGATCTTGTGCCCCCCTGCGAGATCGTCCCCGAAGGCCCGTTTCTGATGGGAACACCGGATATCGAGCGTAGCGCGCTCGCCAAGCGCTATGGGGGCACACGTGAGAGCTACGCCGAGGAGTCGCCCCAGTGTGAGGTGACGCTGCCTGCCTTTGCCATGCTGCGCGTCCCGGTCACGAACCAGCTTTACGCGCAGTGGCTTACCACAACCGGCGGGCGTGCTCCCGTAACCTGGCGTGGGGGGAACCCACCGTCGGAGCTGGCCAACCATCCCGTGGTTGACGTCTCCTGGGATGATGCGCTGGCCTTTGCTGGATGGCTGAGCAGTGTTACCGGGATGCGCTGGGAGCTTCCAACCGAGGCGCAGTGGGAAAAGGCAGCACGCGGAGTCGACGGCCGCCAGTTCCCCTGGGGCAATGCCTTCGACTCCGCGCGCTGCAACGTGCGTGAAACTGGGCGCACGGGCACCACGCCGGTAGGGAGCTATCCCGATGGCGCCAGTCCATACGGCCTCCTGGATATGGCCGGAAATGTATGGGAATGGACGCGTTCCTGGCAGGCGGCCTATCCCTACGCCGATGACGGCCGCAATCGGACGGAGATGCCTGGGAATCGGCCGAGACTAGGGGCGGGGCTCCTTGCCCCGTTCCGGCGCCGCGAACAGGCGGCATCGGTTGACACCCGCCGTGTGCTGCGAGGCGGCTGTTACGCCAATCCCGAGGGCTTTGCCCGCTGTGCCTGTCGCTTCCGGCTTGCGCCGTCGAGCCGCACACCGTTCCTCGGCTTTCGTCTCGTGCGTGACGCTTAGCCGCCGATCCCGCCGCCAGCATGCGTCCCACGATGACATGCTCATGTTTGGCGATCCGCTCGCCTGGGCGGTGAAGGCTGCAGCCGCGCGGACTCGATCGCTTCCCAGGCGGCATCCGCGCGCGCCGCCGCCTCCGCGTCGACGGCGTCAGGTGCGTACCGTGCCTCTTCGTAGAGCTCGGTGAGTGTGCCGACCGGCGCGGCGTCGAGCGGGAGCTTCGCGAGGCTTCCGGCGTATTCGTGCGGTGTCTGCGCCGGAGGACGAGCTCTGCCGGCATCCTCTGCGGTGAGCAGGAGCTGGACATAACGGCGGCGAATGCGCATCGCGGGATCGGGGCCGGTTAGGCGCGCGAGAGCACCGCGCAGCCCTCCCTCGCCTACGGTTGACCTTCGCAGCCCGCGGAATAGGTCGCGTAGATCGCTTCTAGCAGCGCTCCACGAAAAGATCGACTCACGCTCCTCGTCATCCGGCCCCTGTGCACTCTGCCGTCGACGTGTCGCGAAAAGGATCAGCAGGGCCAGCGCCACGAGTGGAACGAGGAGCAGTAGCGCCGTCGAGGCACTCAGCAGCGGGGCGAGTGAACCGAGCGGCGATCGCTGGAGCGCCTGGTCCGGCGGGGGAGGCGTCGCCGTCACGGGTGGGAGCGGCTCAAGGTATCCGTTGGCCGCGAGCGCACGGCGGATGATGTCGAACACCTTAAAGATGAGCCAGAAGACCGGGGCAAGCGCCGCGAGGAGACCATATAGCGTCCAAAGGATGGCAGTTCGCAAGATCTCACGTGCCGGATCCGCGACGACCGCCAGAAGCAGGACGCCGACGACGACGATTGTGAGCGTGCTTACAACCCCGGATCGAAGCCAACGCCAGGCTGCTCCTGGAGCGCCCTCGCCCGCGGCCGCGACGATCCTCGCCAGCGATAGGCTCGTGAGCCCGAGCGCCAGATATCCGATGATTTCGGCCGCGATGCTTAGTCCTGTGCCCTGAGCCGCCGGCATCAGATCGGGCTCGTCTCCGCCCAGCGCCAGCAGCACCATCACCACCGCGAGCGTGATGACGCCGCCCCGCAGATCGCGAACGACGTCGCTATGGCCGAGGTCGACTAGCTTCGCGCCGCGCCACCACGCCCATGTGCTTGCAAGCACTACGACGTAGGCGAGCAGCGATTCGGTCTTGTCAAGATCGAGAAGGACACTCAGGCCCCCACTTGTGCCCATGGCTCGCACCTGTGCCCACGTTCCCAGGATGACTGCTGCAAGAGCCAGGACGGCAGTGAGAGAACGGATCCGTGGACGCGGAGCGTCCACGCGCTCGAATAGCGATGTGCTGAGCGCGCCGGCCGCCACGATGGCAAGGAGCACCCACCACCGGAGGATCGCCGCCCCCATGGAGCTCGTCAGGAGCGTTCCGACGAGATGGATCAGGGTTGTCTCGAGGCAGACCAGTGCCGCGTACTGGAGCAGACGAATGGGACGGAATATCTGCGTCAAGTGCGCAAATCCTCGCTGCATAGAGCGCTTCCCGCCGGCCTAGGCCGATGTGCGCGCCACGCTGCCATGATCTGTAGGAGCCATGGCGTTGGGCGCCATCTGGCGACTTTGCGTCGGAGACCCCCAGTGCACATCCGCGGCTACCTGCCGCACGTCGACCCTCGGCACTTTGGGCGCATGCTCTGATCCGCAATACAGCCAGAGGATGTGTCGCCCACGTTCCGCCAGCCGCAGCAGCACCTGTTGCATGGCTTCACTCGGCACGGCGCTGACGACGACGAGCGTCGTGCCCCAGGGGAGCCGCGGGCCGAGCCGCCGTAGCAGCTGTGGCATTGGCGTTAGCGAAAATGGCACGGCCTTCGCGAGCGTCTCGAGCACGAGCGGAAGCTGAGCCGGGCTCCGGCTTGGAGCGATGTGCACGAACTGATCCCCGCCCACCGTCGCGCAGTTCGCGTACAGGCCGAAGCTCCATCGCTCGGCACTGGCGACGGTCGCCACGGTCGCTGTTACGCTGATCATACGCTCGACGAGCTCGGGCTGAATCCCTTCCCAATACTGCTCGAATGTGTCGACATCCAGCACGACGGCTGCCTCGAGGCTCGTCGTCGGCTCATAGATTCGCGTTTGAAGCTCGCCGCGCCGGGCGGTCGCTCCCCAATGGATCGCCTTGAAAGGATCGTCGCGCTCGTAGTCACGCACGCCGACCGTACGTGACGGATCGGTGAGGAGCTGGCGCTGCGTACGAACGTCGCCCAGAGGATGGCGTAGCTGAAGGCCGAGCTCCTCGATCGGAAGCAGCGCTGGGTAGACGATCAGCGCGGTTCGCCGATCGCTCTCAGTTTCCGCGGCATAGAGACCCCAGGGATCGGTCGCTTCGAGGCGGGCGGGACCGAAGAAATAACAGCCGCGCTCCTTACAGTCGACGCCGACGTGCCAGCCCACGGCCTCGAAGGGCCGCAGCGACGTAAATCGCTCCATCATCCGAGTGCCGGGCTGTGTGTGCGGAACGAGCTTGACACCGCGCATGTCAAGGCGAGCGGAGACAATATCGAAGATGCGCAGGCTCGGTATGCCCAGCAGCTTCGGGTTGCGGAGCTGAACGTGCAAATCGACTCGGTCGCCGACGAACGCATGGTCAGGTGTAAGCGTACGCTCATAGCTTACCCGGCGCAGCACGAGGGCGCTCCACAGACGGGCGACGGCGAGCGCGAGCAAAATCAGGCCTAGGAGCAGCGCGAGTGTAGCCTGCCCGGCGAGTAATGCCAGCAGGAAGGTCAGACCAACGAAGGCAGTCGCGTCCTGCTTAGACATCCCGGCCCGGAGTGCTGCTACGGACCATCGTTGAGGTTGAACTCCTTGATCTTGCTCTGTAGCGTAGCCAGGCTAAGCCCCAGCCGCTGCGCCGTCTCCTTGCGATCGCCGTCGCTCTGGCGCAGCGCCTCGCTCAGCAGCATAGCTTCGACGTCGTGCATAACGTCCGCCAGCGGTACACCCTTGCGCACCCGCTCGGCAAGATCGATTTGGCTTGACGTCCTGCCCGGCTCGAGTGAGAGCAGCTGGCTCGTGATGACTTTTCCCTGCGACAGCACGACGGCTCGCTGGATCTCGTTCTCCAGCTGCCGCACGTTTCCGGGCCAATCGTAGGCCAGGAGCCGCTCCATGGCTTCTTCGGAGATGCGCGTCGGCGGCGAGGCCGGGGCGTAGCGGTATTTGTCGAGGAAATGCTCGACCAGCAGCGGAATATCCTCGAGCCGGTCGCGTAGTGGCGGCATGTGGATCGTGATCACATTCAGACGATAGAAGAGATCCTCGCGGAAGTTACCTTTGTGGACCTCCTCTTCGAGATCACGGTTCGTCGCCGTGATCGCGCGAACGTCGACCTTGACCGTCGCGGTGCCGCCGACGCGCTCGAACTCGCCTACTTGGAGAACGCGCAGCAGCTTGCGCTGTGCCGTCAGTGAGAGCTCACCGACCTCGTCGAGGAAGATCGTGCCATGGTTTGCGAGCTCGAAACGCCCCTTGCGCTGGGCCACGGCGCTGGTGAACGCGCCCTTTTCGTGCCCAAAGAGCTCGCTTTCGAGCAGTGTATCCGGCAGCGCTGCGCAATTGACCGAGATCAGCGGCCCGCTTCGCCGCGCGGAGCTATTGTGAAGAACGTTGGCGACGAGCTCTTTGCCGGTGCCCGTTTCGCCCGTCACCATGACGGTCGCATCGCTCCCCGCGACCCGTCCGATCGTCTTATAGATGCGCTGCATCGCCGGCCCCTGTCCGACGATCCGGTCGCGCGAGTCCGTGGGACCGCCCGCCTCAAGGGTCTTGACCTTCGCCGCTAGCGCCTGGTGTTCGAAGAGCCGCTCGACAAGCAGGAGGACTTCGTCGACCTCGAACGGCTTCACAACGTAGTCATAGGCGCCGCCCTTCATTGCCCGGATGCCGACCGATGCAGTCGCATGGGCCGTCACCATGATCACTGGCGTTTCGTTGCCGCTCTTATTCATGCGCTCAAGCACCTCGAGGCCATCGATGCCCGGCATGCGCACGTCCATGATCAGCAGCGAGAACTCGTCGCCCCTGGCGAGTGTCGTCAGCACCTCGGTGCCGCTTTTGACCTCGGTGACTTGGTAGCCTTCACCTTCGAACAGGTCGCGCAGAACACTACGAACGCCCGCGTCGTCGTCCGCTACGAGAACTTTGCGCTCCGTGGTCCCATCACTAGTCAAGAGCCGATGCTCCTTTGTCTCTGCCCTGCATGCCTCCGGTGAGCGAAGCAGACAAGCTTATCCCCTGGGAGCCGAGAAGTCCATTCCATATGGACTCGATTTCCAAGCCCCCACAAGTCGCCTCCCGCGAATTATATCCGAGCCGTCCCGGCGAGGCAATCTAGTCCAGGGCGACGCGGGCGCCGATGAGGCTTAGGCGCCTGCGTGCCACGTCACGGCCTAGCCCCGGCGCTCGATTCGCGCGCCAAGAGTGTGCAGCCGCTGCTCGATCCGCTGGTAGCCTCGGTCGATCTGGCCGATATTCTGGATCATGCTCGTGCCTTCGGCTGTCAGCGCCGCGATCACCAGCGCCATGCCGGCCCGAATGTCGGGCGAGACCAGCGTCTCACCATGCAGCTGGGTCGGGCCGGTCACGATCGCCCGATGAGGATCGCAGAGCACGATCCCTGCGCCCATACTGATCAGTCGATCGACAAAAAAGAGCCGGTTCTCAAACATCCAATCGTGGATTAACACCGTCCCGGCGGCCTGCGTCGCGACCACCAAGGCGATACTCACGAGATCGGTGGGAAACCCCGGCCAGGGCATGCTCTGGATCTTGGGGATCACGTTGTGCACATCGGCCCGAACGCGGAGCTCCTGTTCGCCGGGGACGATGATGTCCTCGCCTTCGTCCCGCCAGGTGACTCCCAGACGTCCGAGCATGATGCGCGTAATACGGTGCTCTTCCGGCCGAGCCCTGGCGATACGGATTTCGCTGCCGGTTGCCGCCGCTAGCCCGATGAATGAGCCCACCTCCATGAAATCGGGTCCGATCTCGTAGTCGGTGCCATGCAGCTCTGGCATGCCTTCGATGGTCAGGGTATTCGTGCCGACTCCGTCGATATGTGCGCCCATTTGTTGTAGACAACGGCAGAGATCCTGGACATGTGGCTCAGACGCGGCGTTCGAGATGCGCGTCGTTCCCTCCGCGAGGACCGCCGCCAGGATTGCCTGCTCCGTCCCCGTGACGCTCATCTCGTCGAGCAGAATATCGGCGCCTTGGAGCCCATCGGCGTTAAGGATGAAGTGGCTGTTCGCGACCTCGACGTGCGCCCCGAGTGCCTGAAGCGCGACGAAGTGTGTGTCGAGGCTTCGCTTCCCAATACGGTCACCTCCCGGCCGCCCGATCTTGACGTAGCCGCGGCGCGCGAGAAGCGGACCTGCAAGGAGCGGCGCCGTCCGGATTCGCTGGCTCAGCTGGAGATCGGGTTCGGTCCCGTCGACACCCACCGAGCTGAGCATCAGCGTCCCCTCGCCTTCATCCCGCACCTCCACGCCCAGCCGGCGTAGCAGCTCGAGCTTGGTGCGCACATCGCCGATGTCCGGAATGTTGCGGAGTGTGAGCGGTTCGTCGGTCAGAAGCGACGCGGCAAGCAGCGGCAGCGCTGCGTTCTTGTTGCCGACAGGTGTGATGCTTCCGTGGAGCCGATGCCCCCCCTCGATGACAAAATGGTCCATGGTTACTCCAACCCGACGACGGCCCCCCATGCTTCTCTGCACAGCAAAGCGGGCCGCCCCTCGGCCTGCGCCCGGCGCTGCTCACGGGGCTTGCAGAGCCGGCGTCTATGGTACTCTACTTTTCGGGAGGTGCAGGAGGCTCTTTGGGCCCTGGCAGGAAGCGGCGGATGCCGCGCTTTTTGGCGGCGGGCTCACCGCCGGCCGCTTTATCTTCTCGGCGGCGTGCGATCAAGTCGGCGGCGCGCTGGCGGCCCACGGCCATCGCTTGCTTATAGAGTTTGCTCAGAGCTCCCTTCGAGAGCACCTCGCCCCGACCATACCAGAGCACAGCGGCGTGGCCGGTCGCATATGTGCCGGCGTAGGCCACAGCTACCTTAGGAACTAGCCCGAAGCCTGGGATAAGGCCGACGAGCTGCCGCGCCATCTGGCGCCAGATAAAGCCGCCGCCGACGACCGGTATGATCTCTCTCATTTGCGCCTGGAAGTCGCTTGGGGCGCCGAAGGCGAGGCCCAGCCGGTAGACCATCAGCGCTTGGTTTTTGGTAAGCACCAGCAGATCGGCGGCGTTGAACGGGATGTTGAGCAGCGGAATGAGCTCCGGGAGCGCCGACGTCAGCGCGTAGGTGGCATTCGAAAAGGAGGCTTCGCCGATCAGATCGCGCGCGACGGCATCGCGCAGGCCGGGCAGCCTACGCGCCGTTGCGACGCGCCGCTCAGTCGGGATGCGTTCGACCAGCTCCGGGAGGAGTGCCTCTTCGATCCCCTCGCGGGAAAACTGTGGTACGTACACGACGCCGAACGAGCCGAAATCCGGCGCGTGGCCGTTCCCTTGTGTGGGTAGCCGGCTATTCCCCATACAAGCGACGATGACCGGCGCCCCGGCCAGGGCGAGCTGATCTGCAGTGCGCTGAAGCTCCGGTGGCGCCGGCATATTTCCGTCGATCGCCAGGACGATCAGCGCAGCCGTGCGCAGGTCATTTTGCCGATCGCCGCGCAGCGGCACGTTATATTCCACCAGAGCATCCTGCCCGACCGCAGGAAATCTTCCGGGCCTGCCTCGGAGTGCTTGTGCGATTGGGGCGCGTATCGCGCTATCTCCTACCAGGGCCAGCGTTATCGGTGCCTCTGCCTCTTCCCTGATCTCGCTGACGTTCAGCTCCCGAATCGTGTTCCATACACCGCCAATGTCGCCAAATTTCGGCACGCGTTCGTTCTCCTTTTGACGCATGAAAGGTTAGCATTTCCTATGCCAATCGCTTGTTCTCTATTTCGCGCAATGGTATCATGCATCTCCGGTTGATCCTGCGGCCGCCGCCGTTCTTCGTGGAACCGCATGCTAGCACGACTTGTAACCCTGGGCTCACTTGCTCTTTCTCTATGCCTCGCGCTCGTCGCCGCGGCCTCTATCCCTGCGTGGGTGAGTGCCCTTGTACCGATATGTACTGCTGCGGCCGTAGGGAGCCCCTACGGCCGCAGCCTCTTCCTACCGATCGCTGCGCGATGACCTTCGAGCCGCTGCCGCGCGACCTTTTTCTGAGTGACCCTCTTGCCGTGGCGCGCCGGCTGCTTGGACAGCGCCTTGTCCGCTCGCTTGACGGTGATCTGCTTGTTGGGCGCATCGTCGAGGCCGAAGCCTATGGTGGGCCGGAGGATTCGACCTCCCATGCTGTTCGGGGTGCGCGCGGCCGCGCGGCAGGCATGTTCGGCGAAGTGGGCCATGCCTACGTCTACCTGATCTATGGCATGCACTCATGCCTCAACGTCGTGGCACATCCGGCAGGTGGTGTCGGTGCGGTTCTGATCCGCGCCCTCGCCCCGGAGGTAAACGTCGACCGCATGCGTACCTTGCGCCGAGGTGTACAAGCCTCCCTGATTGCGAGTGGTCCCGGCCGCCTCTGCAGCGCCTTGGCGATCGCCCGCGCGTTCGACGGTGTCGATCTCTGTGATGCCCACGGCGCGCTCTTCCTGGCCGCGGGCCCCGGCGCGCCCGACGGGACCGTCGCGGCTGGCCCGCGCATCGGCGTCGGCGGAGGTGCCGAGGACGTCGTCCGGCCGTGGCGTCTCTACGTGCGAGATGACCCCAATGTCTCCCCGGGGCGCCGCTCGTCTGCCGCGGGATGAAACGCTGGCTACTCCGGGTCCGGGTAGGTGGCGAATGCTCGATTGTCGTACAGAACGTAGATCTGGCGCCCGTGCCCGTTGGCCGCAAACGCATAGAGCATCGTTCCGTTAGCGAAGCGCTGGTAGACGCCGGTCAGTCCGGCCTCGGGTCCTTCGCCCCAGCCGAGAGCATCGCTGACCGCTGGGTTATCGCGCCAGACTTTGCCAAAGCCCCGCACAGGTGCATAGAAGCCAGCAGGTGGGCTGAGCACCGTCAGATCTTCCCCCTCGCGGTACGTGTTCGGATAGACACTCCAATGGCCGCTCGACCGGCCGGTCAGCACGTAGATCTGCTGGTTCCCTGACCACCAGTACATCGTCCCGGTCTCGAAGACCTGCTCGGCGGCCGGCCCCGCGATCTCGCCGCGGATTGGGCAGCCGAGCGCCGCCTGAACCCGCTGGCTCGTCTTCCACAGCGTACCGAAGCCGCCCTGAAGCGGCGCCGCGCAGGCCGCAGGCTGGGAGGTCGACGATGGACGTGGCGCGGTCGTCGCCGCCGTCGGACGTGGCGCGGTCGTCGTGGTCGGTGGAGGGGATGGCGGCTTCGTCGGCGGCACGATTTTTGTGGCCGGTGGAGCGGGTTGCGGCTTCGTTGGCGCCGGCAAACCGGGGCCAGGCAAAGCAGAGGGAGTTGCCGGCCGCGCGGGTGGCGGCGCAGCGATGGCTCCTCCGCCCATGGATGTCGGGGCAGGCGCGGCCGGGGCTGGCACCGGCTGGCTCGTCGGCGGCACGGCCGTGAAGGTCGCAGTTACCGGTGGCATGGTGGTCACCGTCGGACTTGGCTGGACGCTCGGCCAGACGGCCGGCACGCCCACACCGGCACCAGATGTTACAGCCGTGCCTCCCGGCTCAACTCTGGGCTCTCCGTCTGCTGGCGCGGCGCGAACCACGAACCTGAATAGGAATGCGCCGAGCGCTACCAATGCCGCGAGCGTCGCGAGGGCGACGAGCGGACGCGCTCGTCGTAGGCGCCGCATCTCTGATACAGCCGGGGTCGGCGCGGCCCGCGGAGCAATGCCCTGCACCTCCATCGCGTCGATCGGCGCCTCGGTCGTCGTTCGTGTGTGTAGCTCCCGCCGCAGCGCCGCGGGCGGAAAGACCATGCCGGCGGCGGTCACCTCGCCAAGGGCGGCTTGAAGATCCTGCACAACCAGACTCGCCGCTGGGTATCGCTCCTCCGGCCGCTTGGCCATCGCCCGTGCAATCACCGCGTCGACCGCCGTCGGCAAGCCCGGCGCCAGCCTCGATGGCGCCGGCGGATTGTCGCGCAGGTGTTGGAGCAGCACGGCCTGCGCTGAGCCATCGTAAGGTCGCCGGCCGCTCAGCATCCGGTAGAGCATTGCGCCCAGCGCGTAGATGTCGGCCCGGGCGTCGATCTGTCCATTCGGCGCGAGACGCCCATCGATCTGTTCGGGTGCGATGTAGTCGGGCGTGCCGATCACGACACTCGACTCGGTGAGCGACGCGGCCTCGAGCGACTTGGCAATCCCAAAATCGGTCAAGATCGCGTGCTCGTTCCGGTCAAAAATGACGTTTCCGGGCTTCACGTCGCGGTGAACGATTCCTTCCCGATGTGCTTCTTCGAGCGCCGCCGCGATCTCCGCCGCGATCGACACGACACGCGCGGCCGGCAGCCGGCCCTCGCGCTGAAGGAGATCCGCCAGGGATGGGCCGGGCAATAGCTTCATCGCGAGGTAGACCAAACCGTCTGCCTCCCCGACATCATAGATCGGCGCGATGTTGGGATGGTCCAGGCGCGCGGCCGTAACAGCTTCACGCCGGAAGCGCTCGACCAGATCGGCGTCCGCGAGAAATTGTGGGTAGAGCACCTTGAGCGCAACTGATCGCTGGAGTGCCGGATCAAATGCGCGGTAGACTGCTGCCATTCCGCCGCGCCCGATCAGCGCCTCGATCTGGTAGCGCCCGAGCCGCTCGCCAATGAGCGCGTCAAGCCGCATTGCTGGCTTCAATCAACACAACGTCCCTCACGAAAGTCGGACGACGATTTAAGGACCACACTCGATTTCAAGAACGCGATCCAAACCGGCTAAATCCTTATGGATCGTCATGGCTCCCCCCGGCAAGGCCGCGGCCGCTAGATCGGCCACTGCCTGGCCCTGCCACGCCCCGATCTCCATCAACAGCGTGCCTGCTCTGAGATAACCAGGCGCGGCGGCGAGAAGCTCTCGGATAACCTCCAGACCGTCTGGCCCGCCGTCGAGGGCTAGATGCGGCTCATGCCGGCGGACGTTCTCGTCGACTGCGGAAAGAATTGTGTAAGGCGGGTTCGTCAGCAGGAGATCAACCGGCCCGGGGAGCGGCGCTAGTCCGTTCCCATGTAGTAAGGTTATTCGATCCTCGAGCTCATAGCGCCGGACATTAGCCTGGGCGACGCTCAACGCCGCCGCGGAAAGATCGACGGCCCAGATGTGCGCCCATGGCAGGTTGGTCGCGACGGCAACCGCGATTGCGCCGCTGCCGGTGCCGATATCCGCAACCCGAAGGGACCGCCCGTCAGTGAGACGCTCGGCCGCGGAGAGCGCAAGATCCACCAGCAGCTCGGTCTCGGGCCGCGGCACGAGCACACGTTCGTCCACGCAGAGCCGGAGGCCGTAGAATTCTCGCTCTCCCGTCAGGTACGCGACCGGCTCCAGCCCGGCACGCCGCGTGACAAGGTCGGCCAGGCGCCCATGCGGGGCGGCGTCGATCGGCTCGGCAAGGTTTGCGATCAACCGAGTGCGACTTATTCCTAGCACATACGCTAGCAAGACCTCGGCGTCGAGCCGTGCAGTAGGAGAGTTGGGCCGCAGGCGCGCGGTCGCCTCCTGAAGTGCGCCGCCGATTGTCATCACCGGGCGGCCTCCTCCGTCGTCGACCTAGCCGCCTTGAGTCCTAGTCGCAGTAGCAGCTTGCGCCCCTCTGCGCTCGCCGCGAAGCTCCAGAGCGCGTCGACGGCACTTCCCTCCTCGGCGCTTCGACTGCGGACCAGCACCCAGGTAAGCTCGATCTCCAAGCCGGAAATCGCAAGCAGTCCCAGGTCCCGTGTCTTTGGCGCCCGATGTTGGGGTACGAACGCCAGCCCGAGCCCATCGGCCGCGGCTTGAGCGGCGAGCGTGGTCGAATCCGTCTCGAGGGCGATGTTCAAGCCAAGGTTTGGGCCCACGCGACGCCGGAAGAGATCCTCGATCATTCGTCGCTGCGGAGACCCCCGCTGCGGCACGATCAGTGGCATATCGCGGAGATCGTGGAGCGATACCGCGGTCGCTCCGAGCAATGCATGGCCACGCGCGGCTAGGCAGACGACGGGTTCCCGGCCGAGAGCCAGCACTTCAAGCGAGCGGCGGCGTGGATGCTCGTCGACGACGACCGCCTGGAGCGAGCCGTCGGTGAGCCACTGCAGCAGCCGCTCCGTCGGACCGACATCTACCGTGAACTGGACCTCTGCGTGGTTACCGCGAAATGCGGCCAGGAGTGCCGGCAGGATGCGTTCTCCGGTCGATGGGGCACAGCCCAGCGCAACATGGCCGGTGACGTGGCCCTGCAGCCCCAGCATATGTCGCTCGGCCCGCTCGGCTAGCACGACGAGCTCGCGCGCGTGCCCCACCAGCTCCTCGCCTGCACGTGTCAGGCGCATCTGCTTGCCCGAGCGGCGGAAGAGCTCGACAGGGCCCAGCTGCGCTTCGAGCGCGCGAATCTGCTGGCTGACCGCGGGCTGCGTGAAGCCCAGGCGCGTCGCCGCAGCCGTAAAGCTGCCCGTATCGGCAACGGCGAGGAATGTTCGGAGATGGTCGGCGTTAAGCATAGCTCTGAGGGCAGACTCGGTCAGGTCGGCAACGGTATAATACCTGTATGTTGGTCAGTGTGCTTGGACAAGTTGCCGAGACCCGCCTGGCGGCCCCCGTCGTCATCGCCCTGATCTTCGTCATTGCCGCCAATGCGCTCGCCCTCCTCATTTCGCTGCGACTCGCGCGCCGGATTCGGGCCATCGGTGACACGACCGAGGCCCTGGATGCCGCGGTCGCGGGCCAGGCGGTCCCCGACACGGCATCAGCGGGCGGCGTGCCTACGTCAGGCTTTGAGAAAGAAGAAGCCCAGGCCGACGATCGCATAAACTGCTAGGAGCATGCATCCTTCGAGCCAGTTCGACTCGCCGTCGACCGAGATAATGGACGCGATCACGACGCTAAGGAGCAGCACCATTACTTCGAAGAGCGAGAAAAAGAGCGTAAGCTCCTGTCCGAAGAAGAGTGAGATAAAGACCAGCAGCGGCGCGACGAAGAGGGCGATCTGCATCGACGAGCCCAACGAGATGGTCATGGAAAGATCCATCTGGTTCTTGAGCGCTGCCTGAACGCCCACCAGGTGCTCGGCGACGTTGCCCACGATTGGAATAATGATGACTCCTAGGAAGAGCTCGCGCACCCCGAGTGACTTCGCAACCGGTTCGACGACTCCCACCAGAAATTCGCTCATCACCACGATGACCACGGTCGAGGCTGCGAGAATGCCGATCGAGGTCTTGATATCCCACTTTGCTGTGTGCTCCATGATCTCTTCGGTCTCGTCGATGCCGGAGTGGCTCGCCGCCCCGGGACCTCGCAGCTGGTAGACGAGGCTGAGCACGTAGACCACGATCAGGATCGCCGCCACGCCGAGTGAGATAACGTTGAGACGCGGATCGTTGACG